>NZ_JBOZPB010000001.1:0-312085 GCF_050848685.1 Shewanella sp. MF08487 | reverse complement strand
AGCTAACATGTACTAATGACTCGAGAGGCTTAACCATACAACCCAGATGGGTTTTGCATGGCCTTAGACGAATATTGACACTTGATAAAGTTAAAGACTCAAACAAAGAAAATCAGCTTTCCGAATTTTAATTAAAAGGTTAATTACGCAGGAAATTGTTAGGCTGACAAAGCCGTGACGAGCGAGGCGCGGAGTGTACGTTAGTACATGAGCACAGTAGCGAGGAGACAATGCCGTCAGACGGACAATTAACCAGTAAGAATTTGCTTGGTGACAATAGCCTTGTGGAACCACCTGATCCCATCCCGAACTCAGAAGTGAAACGCAAACGCGCCGATGGTAGTGTGGGGTCTCCCCATGTGAGAGTAGGTCATCGCCAAGCATCCAAATAAACACAAAAGCCCTAGCCTAAACCGCTAGGGCTTTTGTGTTTATACGCTTCGCGAAAACTTATCTCGATGTCAACCCGCCGCTAAGCGGACTCCCCGGCTACGAAGACAAGCTTCTGCGCGTTCAATCATGGCTAAATACTGCGTATTTAT
The DNA here is from genome assembly GCF_050848685.1 of Shewanella sp. MF08487. Taxonomy (NCBI): domain Bacteria; kingdom Pseudomonadati; phylum Pseudomonadota; class Gammaproteobacteria; order Alteromonadales; family Shewanellaceae; genus Shewanella; species Shewanella sp. MF08487. Next base: position 311,543 of record NZ_JBOZPB010000001.1, on the reverse strand, counting down.
AGCGCTATGATTTCACCCCCATGTGAGAGTAGGTCATCGCCAAGCGCCTAATTATCTCGATGAGATGTAACGAAGCCAGCTGAATAAGCTGGCTTTTTTGCGTCTGCAATTTGGCAGAAATAGTGTATTTTAAAGCCTTAAAAATAATTCAACTGTTTACAATGCTATTGAGCTATATGTTGAGTCGCCAGTTCACACTAAACTGGCGTTTTGATTATTGACAGTTGAAGCTGTGTTCGTGGGGTTGTGTATTAGCTAGCCTCTACAACGCTAGTATATTGTTGAATGAATCACTCTTGATTAATTTTGGCCTTGAAGCTGGCTTTAGTATTGTCGTTGGCTTGTTTATACCAATAATCAAGCATCTGGCTGATTTCAGCTTGGCTAGGCGGTGTAGCTTGCTGAGCCTTATCATCGACCGCAGAGACCATTGACGTCATCACAGCTGGTGCGAGCAAGTTTGTGGATGCGATGACAGGAGCTTGGCGCATTTGTGGCTGGCCTGCTGATAGTGTTTTGGTTGACGGTGGCACCATGGCATTACCCGATTGTGTCATCGTGATGTTTAATGATGCGGGACGATCGCTAAGGTTGTACTGAAGTATTTCATGCTCAAAATCCCGCCCTAGTTGAACCCCATTCTTAATCAATTTATCGTTGGTAAAACTCACTGCTTCATCTTGAGCATTTAATAACGTCAAGTTGGCTAATTCATCAAATTGTTTTGCGTCTTTGGCTGAGTTTATTGCAGGAAGTGTCAGCGTCAGTATTTGCTCTGAGGCATCAAAACGGATAATTAACACATCAGATAGATAATGTACTGAATCAGCCTGTTGTCGGTATTGCGCAGCATAACGAAAGGCAATTTGATTCATACCATCGGCTAAGATGAGTTCGCCACTCTTTACTGCTGGTTTGCCATTGACGGTTAGCACCTCAGCGTTTTTAGGTAGCTTTAGATTCACATCGGCAACAGCGGGTTGCACAGTGCTCAGCATTAACGCTGTGGTACATAAGATTGATTGATATTTCATACGTTTTCTCAGTTGTTACAAGAGCGCCGCTAAATAATAAGGCTAATATCTGACGGCACAAAGCGGGTAATGCTCAGTGTGGTTTATGATAACCCTAATGGCGATAAGTCGTTTATATGAAGCGCAGATTAGCGTTAATTTTATCTGCAGGGAATAAAAAAGGCTCACGAGGAGCCTTTTGAGTGTGATATTTGTTATTGAACGTCTATTGGGTTAAGTCAATGCTATAAACGGCGAAACCCAGTGCATCGGTGGTGATCTTCTTCATTTCACGTTGCTGATTATCTTTGATAAAGGCAGCAGCTTTATCACTATCTTGAGTTTCGAAGCGAACGTCTAATACGATGTTAGTGGTGATTGTTTTAAAATCCCAGTTGTAATCAGCACTTGGATTAACCATGGCGTCGTACTTACCCGTCACTTCGTTGTACTTGGACTGCTCTGTGATATAAGCTGCTAACGCTTCGCGGTTAGTATCTGGTAGTTCTAGCACCACATGGTCGCTACCCGTTCCAGCAAACTTACCACCAAAAGCACGGTAGTTATTTGAGGTGACGATAAACTCTTTTGTCGCAAGCTCTTCACCTGTGATGACTTTACCGTTTTCGTCCTTATAGCTTAAATCTACAATACGATTTGCACTGGCATTAACCACCGCGCAATCGCGGTCAAACTTACTCGGTTGCGTGACATCAATCTTATAAGTTAAGCCATCAAGCACGTCAAAGTTATAGGTTGGATGACCATCCCAGTTGATTAAACCCTGTGGCGTAGTTTTTGTAGGGTCGATTTGATTGAATTGGTTGGCTGAGCACTCGAGCCAATCTTTCAATTCTGCGCCAGTTGCTTTGACTGCCACCATAGTATTGGGATACAGGTACAGATCGGCGGCGTTTTTGAAGGTCAGTGGCCCTTTATCGACTTGAACAAATTGGTCCGCATCACTCGTTGTACCGTGGCGACCGCCCGCTTTAAATGGGGCTGAGGCTGACAGCACTGGCAGACCTTTTAATTCCATAGGTAATTTCGCTTTCACGTTAGCGATTTGCGCATCGGAAACGATTTGCACCGTAGGATCGTCTTGCACTAAAGTAAGAAAGCTATACATATCTGCTGCAGCGACACCGATAGGTTCATCCACAAAGGCGAGGGTGCCTTGGTGCTCTGCTGCGACGGCATCATGAATAGCGGCATCAGCGGCAACTAATGCGGTTTTATTCGCGCCATCATAAATCGGACGAGCCTCAGTTTTTGCACTGATAACAGTCCATTTACCGTCCTTACGCTCAAGTTTAAAGTCAACCACGCCTAAGTTATCACCCCAACGGCCTGGCATTACGGCGGGGACACCATTCAGTAGGCCTTTAGTGACGTCGGTATTGGGTAAGTCTGCATACTTAGCATCTGGAAAGATGGAGTGGCTGTGACCAAATAAAATCGCATCTATACCGTCAACGTAAGTCAATGCGTAAGTGGCGTTTTCAGCCATAGGATCGCCGGGGTTTTCAGACGAACCAATACCTGAGTGAGGAATAGCGATAATAATGTCAGCCCCTTTGGCTTTCATTTCGGGGACATATTTTTTCGCGGTTTTAACAATATCCTCAACCGTTACTTTGCCTGTAAGATTTTGTTTATCCCACAATAGGATTTGTGGTGGTACAAAGCCAATGTAACCAATTTTAATGCTTTGGCTATTGCCTTCACTGTCGATAATTTGTTTTTCTTTGATGATATAAGGGGTGAATAAATTTTCACCTTTTTTAACTTCATTCCAGCAGCCATTATCGTTAGCGCAATAAACGTTTGAGTTGATATAAGGAAAATCGGCACCACTAATCGATTTATCTAAGAAATCTAAACCATAGTTAAATTCATGATTACCGATATTACCGACTTCATAATCTAATAGGTTCATGGCTTTATAGGCTGGATGAACATCTCCCATTTGCAGGCCAACTTTCGCCATATAATCGCCCATTGGGCTGCCTTGCAGTAGATCGCCGTTATCGACTAAAACACTGTTTTTAGCTTCACTGCGTGCCGCATGGATCAAACTTGCGGTGCGGGCTAGACCGATAGTTGGGTCATTTTTGCCGCTGTAGTAGTTGAAATCCATGATATTTGTGTGCAAATCTGTGGTTTCTAGTACTCGTAAATCGGCTTGAACGATTTTACCATCAGGTTGAATAATGGTGTCATCATCTGAGTTACAGGCACTCACACCCAAGGTTGCAGTGATCATCACTGCAAGTATTTTCTTATTTAACATAGTTATCTCTATTTATATTTATTTGACCCCAACGCATGTTCCGTAAAGAGCATGCCCATCATCCCGTTAATTCAGTGTGGTTTAACTGTTAAGTTAATTTATCATTAAGTTAACGAGTAAGAATTATAAAGACATTTTATGATCTGAGTGTGACATTAATTGAATAAAGTGATTTAAAATTGTGACCAATAGCGTATTAGCCTAAATAACGAGCTATTTAATCTGTGTATTTGTTATGTAGATGTTTAAATAACCGAGGTGAAAAGTTTATTAAGAATAATTAATATACTTTATCGGAACGGCGTTTTATTTACTGACACAGTTGTCTATGTTGAGAATATCTGGCTTAAAAAATCTAATTAAATTGATTTAAATATTTCTTTTTACATCACATTTTATTTAATGCTCATCACACCTGCTTGCATGTGCTTAGTTCTTATTGAAGCATATTCAATTTAACTTAGAATTGGCATAGGCACATTTAGACTGGAAATACACATAAAGTGATACAAATTAACGGTTAACTATGCAGGTAAAACTTGGCTGAAATAGGCATAAGTTGTTAAGGTAGCTCATCGAAATTGACGTACGTATCATATGTGTTCGTTAAACAGACTGTTTAAAATAGAATGCGTTAAACTGACTATTTTAAGCTGCAAGCTAAAATTCATTAGCACGCACCTTTCACTTTAAAAATACAATCGAAAGGGCTGCAACATTCAAGGGAGTTAATATGCGTAAGTCCGTTATTACCACAGCCGTGGCTACGGCTTTGTTACTGAGTGCTTGTTCAGACCAGCCTGCTGCAAATACCAATGAAGCTAAAAATGCCGTTGCTACGCAAACCGCCACTAAAGTAGAGGCAACTAATGTGTTACTTAGCAAGAGCTCACTGCAGGATCAAGCTCCGCAATTTAATCTGATCAATACGGCAGATTATGCTCCCGCTTTTGAGCAGGGCATGAAAGCCCATGATGTCGAAATCGCGGCCATTATAAATAACAAACAAGCGGCCAGTTTTGACAACACCATTCTGGCAATGGAAACCTCAGGTGAGCTATTAACGCGGGTGTCGCGAATTTTCTTTAATCTTGCGGGTTTGATTTCGAATGATGATTTTCAGAAAACGGAAGCGGATCTTGCGCCTAAGTTAGCCGCCCATCGCGATAATATTTATCTCGACCCAACGCTATTTGCCCGTGTTGAAGCCGTGTATCAACAAAAGAGTAACTTGAATGCAGAAGATCAGCGTTTAGTTGAATATTATTATGAGCAGTTTGTCCGTGCTGGCGCAAAATTGTCCGCTGAAGATAAAGCTAAGATGCGCGACTTTAATGCCGAGCTCGCAACCTTAGCGACGGATTTTTCACAAAACAGTTTAAAATCATTTAAAGATGATGTGATTGTTGTAACCGATAAAGCTCTGTTAGCCGGTTTATCTGATAACGAAATTGCCACCTTAGCCGCGGCCGCTAAAGCTGCCGGTAAAGAGGGTTATTTAATTACTCTCGTTAATACCACGCGCCAGCCTGTGCTGGCGAGTTTAGATAACCGAGAACTACGCCAAAAAGTGTGGCAAACCTCAGCGCATCGTTCGGTGGCAAGCAATGGTCCATTGATTGTCAAAATGGCGCAAATACGGGCTAAAAAGGCCAACTTACTTGGGTTTGATACTTGGGCATCCTATGCGGTTGCTGACCAAATGGCGAAAACCCCTGCTGCTGTGTATGAAATTCTCGATGATTTAGCCCCTAAAGCGCTGGCGCGCGCTAAAGTTGAAGCCGCTGATATTCAAGCTGAAATCAAAAAAGCGGGTGGTGATTTTGAACTACAACCTTGGGACTGGGCTTATTACGCTAATAAAGTGCGCCAAGAGAAATACTCCCTCGATGAGAGCACTATCAAGCCCTATTTTGAGTTTAATACGGTATTGCAAGACGGATTATTTTTCGCCATGCATAAGCTGTATGGCATCACTTTAAAAGCGCGTACCGATTTACCCGTGTGGCATTCCGATGTATTAGCCTTTGAAGTGTTTGATAAAGATAACAGTTCTATTGGCTTATTCTACCTTGACCCCTATGCCCGTGAAGGCAAAGGCGGCGGCGCGTGGATGGATGAGTTCGTCACTCAAAGCGGTCTGCTTGACACTAAACCTGTTGTTTACAACGCGCTTAATATTCCTAAGCCAGCTGATGGCCCAACGCTAATGACCTTCGATGAAGTGACCACTCTGTTCCATGAATTTGGTCATGCGGTTCACGGTTTATTCTCGCAGGTGAAATACCCTAGCGTTGCTGGCACATCAACGGCGCGTGACTTTGTTGAATTCCCCTCACAGGTTAACGAAGATTGGAATATTGATCCTGTTGTAATTGCTAACTATGCCAAACACTATCAGACAGGTGAGCCCATTCCTAAGGCGCTACTTGATAAAATATTAGCGGCCAATAAGTTTGGCCAAGGCTTTGATACTGTTGAATATCTTTCAGCGGCCTTGTTAGATATGGAATGGCACTCTATCAGTGCAGACACACAAATTAGCGATGTAGAGAAGTTTGAACACCAAGTGTTAGCTCAACACGGCCTTGATTTTGCACCTATTCCACCACGTTATAAATCGAGCTACTTTAGCCATGCCTTCTCTGGTGGTTATTCCGCGGGATATTACGCCTATTTGTGGACCGAAGTGTTTGCTGCCGATGCCTTTGCCTATATGGGCGAGCAAGGTGGATTAAAAGCTGATAATGGTGATAAATTCCGTAAGGAAGTCTTATCTAAAGGTAACAGTGAAGATCTCATGCAAGATTATATTCACTTTACTGGTAAAAAACCGACAACAGAAGCACTGTTAAAGCGCCGTGGTTTAGTCGACTAATCGGTTGGTTATTTAAAATGAAAGGCTTGCTAGGGAAACCTAGCAAGCCTTTTTTATTGTGTTATATAACATATGACGCGCCGATTGAGCCACTTGCTAATCTGCTGGGCCGGTGAAGTGCGCGGCAGCTTGCACGGCTTTAAAATCTTCTGCGACATTCAGCGCAATTTGCGCACGTTTTAACGCTAATTCACCATGGTATTCAGCGGCAGCGCGTATATTTTTATCATGGCTCGATGCTAAAGAACCGAGGGCTTTTTGAAGACGAACCGCCACTTCAACTACGCCAGCGCCATCTCTGGCAATCGCAGTAAAAGCATCATCACACATATCCTGAGGGCATATTTCAGGTACTTCGATACGATTGTACTCGGGTGTTTGGCGGTCAGTATTTGTCAAAGGTTCATCCCATAGCGTAAAGAGTCGTACTAGAGTTCCTATGATGCAAATAGCTGTTCCGGGATCATTCACCGCAGGCGACAGCGCGCGTCCAGCAATCTCCGACAGTACCACTAAACCAAATCGGGGATCATCATCGAAAAGACGAACGTCACCAATCTGGAATGCTGCTAAAACGGGAGCGTAATCCATCTCGGCCAAATCGCCTGAATCGGAACGAATGTAGGCTAATGGTCGATTTTGAGCAGCAAAAGTGCCCGGTAAGGCCGCTATCACCACGCGCATTTTATGTTTTTCAGCCCAGTTATGTAGTGCCGCAATGTTGATGTATTGAACATAACCAACATTCACCGAATACACCGCGTGTCCGCTAGCCTCTGAGCTCACTGATACGCCGCAAAGTGTGGGCGCATGCTTTCGCCGCTTTAGCGATGCAGCGGTCGCTATTTCTACTTTCTCAATCGTTGTGCCCATACGTCCGAGACGGGCAATGCTATCTACCCAGCGCACAAACGTAAAAATCACTACGCTGAAGATCAGCGCCGTTAGCAGAAAAAGGATAAACAATCCTGCCGTTTGAAAGTAACTATTTTTTACCGCCGTAAGGGCTACTATGCTAAAAATGAAGGCACCGACAAACGTGGAGAGTGCATTTTGAGATGCATCGTCGGCAACAACTAATACGAAGGATCGTGGTGTTGCTGTTGTTGCTGCAGAGGCATAGGCCGATACCATAGAACCCACGGAAAATGTGGCAATCACCAGCATGCTTGAAGCCATGATGGATAAAAGTACCTCAATGGAATCTAATGAAACCTCAGGTGTGATTTGTGCTAATCCAGTACCATCCGCCAATTTTGCGATTAAGGCTGCCATAATTGAAAGCAGGCAAACGATCAGTGGTTTTACCCACAGTCGGTGGCGAAACTGATTGAGAAAAACTCTGACGCGGTCAGTTAATACGGTAGAACTCATTTCAGTCTCCGGTGTTGTCATCTTTTGTTAATACGCACTCATTTTTGAGTTGAAAGAGAAAAATGTGTGGTTAAGCTTTTAAAAAAACGGCTCAAAATAGATGTTGTCATTATAGATAATATTCATCTAGTCATACTGGGCGCATACTATTTTTAATGGATAACCCCAAAATTTAATTATTTGATTTATGGTTAATTAAATCTAATTCTTTATAAATAATACTATTAATGATTAAACTCTAGTCGAATGAGCATAGCTCTATTTACGCTGTAATATCAAAAGTAACGGGAGCCTAGGCTCCCGTTATTCATCTTATTTTTAACCCTTATTGAGGTTATTCGGCCAGTAAGCCACGACTACGCAGTAGCGGCTCTATGCCCGCTTCTTTACCGCGAAAGTTCTTATACATCAGCATTGGATCGTCGCTGCCGCCTTTTGAAAGGATATTGTTACGGAAGGAATCTGCAGTGGCCTTGTCGAAAATGCCGTTTTCTTTAAAGGCTTCAAAGGCATCGGCACCTAAAATATCCGACCAAAGGTAGCTGTAGTAACCTGCAGAATAACCACCCGCGAAAATATGCGAGAAGTAGGTGCTGCGATAGCGTGGGTTAATTTGATTAATTAATCCCATAGCCGCTAACGAGTCTGCTTCAAATTTGGCGGCATCTTTTGGCGTGGTGTCGGTCAGAGTGTGCCAATCTAAATCGAGCTTAGTGGCCGCAACATATTCAACCGTCGAAAACCCTTGATTAAACTTACTCGCCGCGTGGATTTTTTTCACTAATTCCTGCGGGATCACTTCGCCAGTTTTATAATGTTTGGCAAATTGGGCTAACACTTCTGGCTGAGTCATCCAGTTTTCATTCACTTGCGATGGGAACTCAACGTAATCGCGAGGTACGGCGGTGCCACCCTGTGAGCGATATTCGACGTTCGATAACATTCCGTGTAGGGCGTGACCAAACTCGTGGAAGAGAGTGCTGGCTTCATCGAAGGTCAGCAGCGCTGGCTCATTGCCCACTGGGCGAGGGTAGTTCAATACGTTAACAATAATAGGTTTAGAATCAACGCCATTCATATTGTATTGCTTGCGGAAGGAGTTCATCCACGCGCCGCCACGTTTGCTGTCACGGGTGAAATAATCGCCCATAAAGATAGCCATTAATGTGCCGTCTTTATCGTAGACTTCCCATGTACGCACTTCTGCATTGTATTTGGGTAAGTCGGTACGTTCCTTAAAGGTCAAACCGTACAAACGGTTCGCGGTGTAGAACACGCCTTTAAGGGTGCTATCAAGGGAGAAATACGGACGGGTTTGTTGCTCGTTAAAGCTGTACTTAGCGACACGAATCTTGTCTGCGTAGTAATCCCAGTCCCACGCTTGCAGCTTAAAATTGCCACCTTGAGCGTCAATCATAGCTTGCATATCAGCCACTTCGTTTTTGGCTTGGGCCAATGCCGCTGGCCATACTTTATTGAGTAAACCGTAGACGTTTTCGGGCGTTTTAGCGGTGCGTTCTTCTAACACAAAATCAGCATGGGTTTTATAGCCCATCAACTGGGCGCGTTCTGCGCGCAGGGCTGCAATTTTAGCTAGGATGGTTTTGTTATCGTGGGCATTATTGTTATTGCCACGCTCTGTATAACCTTTATATAAGATTTCACGTAATTGACGGTTATCGGCATAGGTTAAAAAAGGCGTGATAGAAGGGCGAGAAGTGGTAAATACCCACTTGCCTTCGTGGCCACGTTTTTTAGCGGTTTCAAAGGCGGTGGCAATCACATCTGCGGGTAAGCCCGCTAAATCCGTTTTGCTATCGATAACAAGTTCAAAGGCATTGGTTTCAGCGAGTAGATTGTCACCAAAGGTGAGATTGAGTTTACCGATTTCATCGTTTAATGCGCGCAGTTTGGTTTTATCTTGCTCGCTTAAGTTAGCGCCGCCACGGGTGAAAGATTTATAGGTATCTTCCAGTAATTTTGCTTGCGCTGTATTGAGCTTTAAGCTGTCTTTTGCATCATGAACCGATTTGACTTTTTGAAACAGTTTGTCATTGAGCAAAATATCATCTTCAGCGGACGATAACATCGGCGACACTTCTTTCGAAATGGCCTGCAACGCAGGGGTGGTGTCGGCGCCCGTTAGGTTGAAGAAAACATTCGATACCTGCGTAACCAAATCGCCTGAAAACTCCATTGCTTCAATGGTATTAGCGAAGGTAGGCTTAGCTTTATTATCAACGATGGCTTGCATCTGTTCGTGTTGCTGGGCAATACCCGCTTTAAATGCAGGAAGGAAATGTTCAGGTTTGATTTTATCAAAGTCTGGGATTTCCATAAAAGTATCATAGGGTTTAAAGAATGGATTGGTCGCATTCTGGCTGATAATTTGCATTGAAACGGCATTAGGCGCTGCATTTGCTTGCACACTGGCATCGGGTTGTTGTGCGCTGCAAGCACCTAAGGTTAAGGCTAAAGCAATGGCACTTAGCGTGAGTTTAGCGGTGCGTGGCTTGAGGGCTTGCGCTTTAAGGGTTAGTCCCTTCATTATTAGTTCCCCGTTAGGTCGATTATTGTTATGCATGCTGGAATAGGTGATAGCCGTAGATTTTGATAACCATAGATTTCAGGAAGTGAACAATCTGAGAACGGCTAAAACAATTAAATTATTAAGGTGATTTTTTAACATGTATCGCAGGTTGGATCCTATTGGTTTTGTATTTTATTTGTAACAAATGTTTTATTTCAGGTATTTAAGCAAAGCAATATGGCAAACTAAATAGGCTCAAACCATATTGCAAATTAGCGTGTTGGCACGTGAGCTGAGTTAAGTCGTGCACGTATATAGGTAATATAAGTCATGCTAATCACGGCAACACAAACCCTTTCATTCCTTTTAAAACCGTCTATTGCAGTACGGTCCTAACACTAATAACAATAACAGGATCTAGTATGTCTCAATCTTATATTCCACGTATTTCCGTGCGTTTGGCTTTATCCTTGGCGTTACTGACAGCCTCCAGCGCTATTATTCCGCAAAGTCTTGCCGCAGATGTTGCAGCAAACACTAACATCCCCCTGTTAAGCTCCAATGCCGTTAAGGTCGCCGATTATGCAGTCGCTAAATACGATGCGGCTATGGTGCAGAGTTTGGCTGAGTTAGTTAGCTTTAATACTCAAGCCGTTGAAGGGCAAACTCCGGACACTAATCCGGCTTTTGTGGGCTTTAAGTCGAGCTTACAACAACTGAGTCAAACACTGGGTTTAGATTATGTCGATCATGGTTATGTCATCTTAATTGGTTTAGATGCGACGTCATCTAGCACGGGCGAGCCTAAAAAATTAGGAGTTGTCACCCATGGCGATGTGCAGCCTGCCAATCCTGCGTTGTGGGCGCAGAGCCCTTATTTACTCGATAGCCAATCTGAGCCGGGCAAATTGATTGGTCGTGGCACAGAGGATGATAAAGGCGCCATTGTTACTGCCATGTACGCTATGAAGGCGATTAAAGATAAGCAAATTAAGCGAGATAGACGCATTGAACTGTTAGTTTATTTAGCTGAAGAATCCGATTGGGAACCACTTGAAACCTTTCTCACCCATTACACACCTGCGGATATGAACATTACCATTGATGCCGAATACCCAGTGGTCACCGCCGAAAAAGGTTGGAGTAAGATTGCGTTTACTGTGCCCAATATTACGATCTCCAATATAGACGCTAAAGCAGAGGCTGCAACTCAAACTCCCACGTTAACAGCTTTCTCTGGTGGCTATTTTGCCAGCCAAGTACCGCAGCAAGCCGAGGCGCAAATTGAGGCGGTTTCACCCGCATTGCTAACAAAATTGCAAACCAAAGCCGCAGCGCAGCAAGGGATGAAATATCGTTTTGAAAACCACTGCGTCGATAGCCTGTGTAAGCTACATATTTTTGCCGACGGTAAAGCCGCACATTCATCTACCCCAGAAGATGGCGTGAATGCGGTAACTCATCTTGCAGCATTGTTAAGTAACAATCTGAGCCATGAACAGAGCTATGAACAAAATCATGCGCCTTGGCCGCAAACAACGGCGTCCTTAACGGTTGCCGCTATTAATGAATTAGTGGGTTTAGGGATTTATGCAGAACAGTTTGGTGACTTAGCCTACAAAGATGATTTTATGGGGTCGCTGACATTAGTACCCACAGTTGTGACCGAAACGCAAAAGGGCACTGAGGTGATTATTAACTTGCGTCGCCCTGTCGGAAAAACACCAGAGTTGCTCGCTAAACAAGCCCGTGAAGCCTTAACCCTGTGGCAGGATAAACATCAAGTACAGCTTGTTGATATTGAAAGCTATTGGGGCGAACCTATGGTGATGAAAGATGCGCCGCAGGAACAAACCCTGCTCGACGTGTTTGCCTACTTTACGGGTATACTTGACCCTAAACCCGTTGCCATTGGTGGCTCAACCAATAGTAAATTATTCCCCAATGCCTTAAGTTTTGGCCCAGCCATGCCGGGCGTGGAGTACACTGGCCACACCGAGAAAGAATTCATCACCCATAAGCAATTTATGCTGAACCTAAAAATGTACACCGCAGCGTTTATCGAGCTATCGGCGGTGAAATAGTGCTCACAATCATTCCAAACTTTGTTTGAATTCTTTAATCAAAATCAGAATTTAAATCAAAGTCGAGGAGCTTCACCCCCTGATATTTAATTAAGAGTCGACCAAGGAGGACTGCTAGTAATCATGTCAGCAAGATCATTGGCTGTTTATTGGGCTAATAAGACCACAGTGGTTAGTGATAATAAAAAGTCAAGACTTACCCATGATGAGGATATCTACGGCCATAAAATGATTGCAAGCAAACAGAGCGGCCAGCCTTATGGGTTTAAACTGATGAGGGGATGTGGCACGAGTGTCAGCTTAAATGTGGGCTATAATACTGTAAATCTAGGCCATGGAATTGTTAAACGTGAGCCATAAAGAGTGATAAAGCTAAAATGATATCAAGTAATTACCTTCAAGTATGTATGAAAAAACAGCTACCGTAAAAAGGTAAATTCCTATAGCATCATTTATATCCATTTAAATAGATGTGGCAGTGGCCAAGTCCAACACGCGATTTATGCCCTGCAAATAGCGCATAACTGCTAAGACATTAGCGGCCAAACGGAGGTGGCATGGAAAGTCTAGATAATGTAAAAGTTCTCACTCGTGGAGAATCCGCGATTCTTGCTGGAGTTTGTTCAGGTATTGCGGAATATTATAATTTACGAAAAAACAGCATTAGGTTAGCATTTTTGTTAACTAGCTTGTTTTTTGCTATTCCTGTATTTGCTTATGTTGTTTTGTGGTTAGTTTTACCAAAATATCCGACGACAGAAGCGATGGCTCGTCATTTACGACGAAATAAGCTACAAAGAAAATATGGCAGTTAATAGGAAATAAAGCGGAACTGTTACTAGTTTGCTCGGTTTAGCTTCGCAACACACTTTAGTAAAAAACTATTAGTGTTAGATCTATCTTTATAACCAATACTTTACGCTAATACTCGTAAGATGAGCCATGGTGATTTGTGAGACGACCGTCCACCTCATGGCCGCTTTTTCGCATCCATACTATCGCGGCATTTGTGAATCCTTTCAGATCAGACGGGGAGGTTGAACATCCAAACGGACTTGAACAACATCCTTGTTTAACGGCCAGTTCGCCATGGCTCTCGTTCATAAGCTCAGAAACCTCACCGTGTCGATGAGTGAATGCCATGGTAAGCCTATATGAGTCGATACCAGCCAACGTTAAGATCCCAATAACTGAAATAACTGCTCACCCAGTACAGTTTGTCTAAACTATTAGGTCTAAAGGTCAGCTAGGTTCAGTACGATAACTTGTTACTCACACAATAAAAATCCCTGCTTATACAGTAATGTATAGCAGGGATTTTTTAATTGAGAGTTTGCATTCGCTGAGCTGCGAGACAAGCCTTATTCAGGGTTTATGATCTATATCAAATAGGTCATTCCTTCCTCTTATCTTTTAACACTCATCTTTTTCACTAAAATCGGCGTCATAGATATTCTAATAACCGATGGCTTCACTACCCGCATGGCGAGGATCAGAAGCGCCAAAAATTCCTTGTTCGGTGACCATGATTGATTGTGTGCTGCCCATAGCGGATTGTACTTTCACTTTGTGGCCTTTGGCTTCGAGCAGGGAAATGGTATCGCGGTTTAAGCTGGATTCGACTCGTAGCTCATCGGGCAGCCATTGATGGTGCACCCTTGCTGCATTACTGGCTTCGGCGATGTTTAATTCATGATCAATCACATTCATGATGATCTGCAGTGTGGTGGTGATAATGCGTGAACCGCCCGGGCTGCCAGTGACGAGGAAGGGCTTGCCATCTTTCATTACTATAGTGGGGCTCATCGAGCTCAGTGGGCGCTTATTGCCTTCAACCGCATTGGCATCGCCGCCAACTAAGCCATAACCGTTGGGTACACCGGCTTTGGCTGAGAAATCATCCATCTCGTTATTGAGCAAAATGCCAGTTCCTTTGGCGACTAATCCTGAGCCATAGCTAAAGTTTAGCGTGTAAGTATTTGATACCGCATTGCCCCATTTATCCACTACCGAGAAGTGAGTGGTTTGGTCGCTCTCATAGGGCGCGAGTTTACCTGGCTTGATTTCGGCGCTTGGCGTTGTTTTATTCATCGCGATTTGGCTGGCGATTTTTTGGGCGTAGTCCTTACTGGTTAAGGCTTTGACGGGCACCTTATAAAAGTCTGGATCGCCTAAGTATTCGCTGCGATCGCTATAGGCATGCTTCATGGTTTCTGCCATCAGATGAATCGTCTGAGCCGTATTGTGGCCGAGTTTATCAATCGGGAATTGTTGCAACACATTAAGTATTTCTATGATGTGCACGCCGCCCGATGACGGTGGCGGCATAGAAACTACCTCGTAACCTCTGTATTCGCTGCGCACGGGCTCACGTTCGACAACCTTGTAATGTTTAAGATCGTCCAAGGTCATAATGCCGCCTGCATCTTGCACCGCTTTGACGAGTTTTGTGGCGATTTCGCCCTCGTAAAAACCTTTAGTACCTTTTTGGGCAATAAGACTTAACGAATGGGCTAGTTCAGGTTGTTTTAGCACATCATCAACTTGATAGTCACTGCCGTCGGCTTTGTAGAAGATAGCGGCTGTGGTTGGCCATTGGGTCATGCGGCGTTTTAGGCCTGCAAGAGATTCGGCAAGATCTGGCGTGACGCTAATGCCTTCCTGCGCCATTTTAATTGCGGGTGCAGCGACTTGGGCGAGTGTCATGGTGCCATATTTTTCAAGGGCTAAGCTCATGCCCATAACCGTGCCTGGTACGCCAACGGCAAGGCCGTGTTCGCGGCTCAGCTTTTCAACGGCGTCGCCATTCTCATCGAGGAAAATATCTTTCTTGGCTTTAGAGGGCGCCATTTCACGGTAATCAATCGCGATAGTTTTGTTTTCTTTGGCGATATGCACCAGCATAAACCCGCCACCGCCAATATTACCCGCGCGGGGTAATGTTACCGCGAGGCTAAAGGCTACGGCTACTGCGGCATCAACCGCATTTCCGCCTTGTTTTAAAATTTCAATACCAGTACGACTGGCGAGCGTTTCTTGGCTGGCGACCATGCCATGCTTAGCCCACACAGGTTGTGCTGTGGCCATCTGGCTGAAAATGGATGATTCATCGGCGAATAAATGAGGTGATGATACTAGGGGAAGCGCCATCGCAATGGCGAGAATCAAGGGGCTAAAGATTTTTACTGGACGCATATCCAATCCTGTATTTATTTTTATTAGGGCTATGCAATGTGCCGAGAATTAGGCTTAATTGCAACCGTGTATCGTTTATTAGCCCCATAAAGGACGAGAATTTATCCTATGACTCAGCTTATTTTAGCCTTTGCGAACGCCATTGTTGATATTCCACCCCGTGCGTGGAATAGCCTAATGGGGCAGGCTAATCCCTTTTGTCGCCATGAGTTTTTGTTAGCGCTTGAGCAAAGCGGCTCAGCCTGTCAAGCAACCGGTTGGACACCCAGGCATTTATGTGTGTTTGATGCCAGTAGCGTATTAAGCGATGAAATAGGGAACGATAGTCGGTTGCAACCTTTGGATGAGGGCGCGTTTATCAGTTTGCAAACCGCCGAATATTTTAATGCATTACCACTGGTTGCCGTGATGCCCTTGTACCAAAAAACGCATTCCTATGGTGAATATGTGTTCGATTGGGCTTGGGCCGAAGCCTACGAGCGCCATGGTATTGATTATTACCCTAAATGGGTCAATGCAATTCCCTTTACCCCGGTGCAAGGGCGACGGATGGGCATTAAGCCCGAATTGACAAATATCGAGCACATGCGTGTAGCGACATTACTGCTACGGGCATTAAATCGTCAGCTTACGGGTGATACGCCGATTTCTTCATGGCACAGCCTCTTTGTGAGCGCGCAGCAAACACCGTTATTTGAACATTCCCTCCATTCGCACTTAAAGCGTTTAGGGACTCAGTTCCACTGGCATAATCGTGGCTATCGGGATTTTAATGATTTTTTAGCGAGTTTTAGCTCCCGTAAACGTAAAAATATCTTAAAGGAGCGGGCACAGTTACAACCTTTTAATCTTAAGTTTAATTTCGTTGAGGGTGAGCAAATCACCCGTTCGCAGTGGCAAACATTTATCCAGTGCTATCAATTAACCTACCTTAAACGCTCGGGTCATCGCGGCTATTTAACGCCCGCGTTTTTCTATCAATTGGCTGAGCACCTCACATCGCAAATCCGCTTGCTGGTGGTCGAAGACGCAAAGGGAGAAATGGTGGCGGGTGCCTTGTATTTACAGGGTGAAAATAGCCAAGGGCAAGGATGTCTTTATGGCCGTTATTGGGGCACGACAATTGAACTTGATGGCCTGCACTTTGAGGCTTGTTACTATCAAGGAATTGAATATTGTATTGAGCATGGGTTGGCACTGTTTGATGCTGGCGCTCAGGGCGAGCATAAAGTGTTGCGCGGTTTTGAGCCCGTAGAAATGTATTCCTACCATAACATTGCCCATTTAGCCTTTAAGGACGCTATTACAGATTTTGTCACGCAGGAAACCCAACAAGTACAACAATATATGGCGCAGATGAGTGCTGTGTTGCCCTACAAAAAAGCGCCCGAGTAAAGCCTTAAAATAGAGACTTTATTGAGCGCGTATTTAACGGATATTATTGGGTGGGATTATTGACTCATAGTGAGCTTATTCATGGCGATTTGATTCACTTTGAGCGAATCCCAAACGAGCTAACCCACAGCGAGCCAAATTCCTACGCCAATCATTAAACTGCCTGCAATACGATTCAACCAGCGAATATTATCGCCACGGCTGAGAAAAATGCGCAGGCTCTTGCCGCCGCTGGCGTAGGCCAACATTGAAACAAATTCCGTCACCATGATAATGCTCAGCAGCGCAAGTAGTTGCGGCGCAACGTCGCGCTCAGTATTAATAAAGGGCGGCAGTAGCGACACCATAAATGCCCAGCCCTTAGGGTTGGCAATGGCGGTAATAAAGCCTTGGGTGATTAAGGTTAAGTTACTGGCCCTGGGATTAGTCTCCGTATCGCTAGGTAAGGTCATCTTGCCGCGTGCGCGCCACATTTGCACACCAATATAGCCTAAGTAAATCCCGCCAATCCATTTAAAGATTTGAAATACTTGGGGATAATTAAGCATTATGCTAGCCACGCCCATCACGGCGGCGGTGGCGACGAGTGCGACTCCAACCAGTTCACCTAACATCATCCAGAGGGTGCGACGCACGCCAATGCTCATGCCGAGCGTCATGGCGAGGGTCATACACATGCCCGGCGTAATCGAAACAAAAAAGAAGGTCGGGATAAACACTGCAAGTAATGCAAAATCTGGCATGGTTTAGTTAGTCTTGGTTGAAAATAAGAAGGGCGCTAGTGTAATAAAAATGACGGGTTTAGCCAATGTGTGAGTCGCGTATTTCGCTATGCAGCGTTAACTTAGCCTGTAAATAAGGGGTTAAGTTGAAATGGTAGCCGTACCTAAACGATGCTGGTTCTCGTATTCTACTTGTTATTTTAATTATTGATAATTCAAACAATGTTGGAGGGTGCTTGCCGTGTTGTGAATAAGTGTATTCCTGCTAACTACGTTGCGGCAGGTAACCCTTGTAAGGTAATTAAGTCCATTACGGTGGCGAAATGCTAAAACTCGAAGTAGATTTTGCTGTAAATACTAACGATGATTTAACGATTGGTAAAAAGAAAAACGGTACGCAGGGCGCACCGTTTTTTATGGGCGGGATAAAGGTTACAGTACGCCGCGGCGCATTTGATCCCGTTCAATCGATTCAAACAGGGCGGTAAAGTTACCTTCACCAAAACCTAAGTTATTCTTACGTTGGATGATTTCGATGAAAATCGGTCCAAACAGGTTTTTAGTAAATATCTGCAATAAATAGCCTGTATCATCACCATCCACCAATATTTGGTGATGTTTGATGCGTTCATGGTCTTCGGTGACATGGGGTAACTTCTCGAAAATGGTGTCGTAGTATTCAGGGATGATGTCTAAGCATTGGATTGAGCCGCCTTCCATCGCATCCAGAGACTTAATAATGTCCCGGCTTCTGAAGGCTAAATGCTGCACACCTGGGCCATTGTATTCCTTCAGGTATTCATCGATTTGGTTCTTATCGCTGCCTTTACCTTCGTTGATCGGGATACAGAAGCTGCCATCGGGTGAGCGCAGGGCGTAGGACACCAACGCAGTTTGTACGCCGCTGATGTCAAAGTAGCGCACTTCAGTAAAACCAAAAATGTTTTTATAGAAGTTAGCCCAATGTTCCATTGTGCCTTTGTAGACGTTGTTGGTTAAGTGATCGACTTCGATAAAGCCTTTCTCTTGGGTGATGACTTGCTCGTCTAAATCTTCAAAATCAGTAGCATAAATATTTTTATCGGCTCCAAAAATGTCGATGAAATAAATTAAGCTATCGCCAATGCCGTAAATCGCAGGGTAAGGTAAATCTTTATTAGCATCATCAGCGGGCTTTGCACCACGCTCAACGGCAACGCGATAGGCAAAGCCCGCATCTTCTACACGCCAGCCCATAGAGCAAATTGCTGGGCCGTGGGATTTGGCAAACTTAGCAGAGAAACCTTCGCGCTCAGTGTTGAGCAGAAAATTAATGTCATTCTGTTTGTAGTACAGAATGTCTTTGTTCTTGGCTTTTTTCAGCAGTGAAAAACCAAAGTCGATAAAGACTTTGTGCATAAAATCAGTATCAGGGCTGGCGAATTCAGTGAATTCGATACCTAATAAGCCCAGTGGATTTAGTTCGCTTGCCATGATGTTTTCCTCGTTATTTTAGTGCAACACGCCGTCACTCTAATGACTCCCGCATGGGAGTGCTGGTGGCTTGGGGCTAGTTTTCTAGCCAAGAGCGGTTGTAGTCTTTGCTCATGCAATTTTGTACATGTTCGGTTAATTTAAGTGGGGCGAACGTGTCCACCATCACTGCATATTCATAGGTCTCTTTTTTGCCGATAGAGGCTTCAGTACGACCCGGTTGTGGCCCATGGGCGACCCCTTTTTGATGAAGAGTCATGTAACCTGCCTCAATGCCTGTGCGGCTCATAAAGTCACCATCGACATAATACAAGACTTCATCACTATCAATATTGTTGTGGTAATAAGGGGCCGGAATCGATTTCGGATGGAAATCGTAAGGGCGCGGTACAAAGTTGCAAATCACAAAGTTATGGGCGGTAAAGACTAAGTGATCTGACGGTGGTAAATGAATCTTGCCCACCTTTGGCGCGTATTCGGTGATATTAAATGCCCAAGGGTAAACGCAACCATCCCAACCGACTAAATCAAAGGGGTGCCATTCGAGCGTGGTGAGTTGGTACTTATCGCCAAACTTGCACACTAAGGGAAAAGCGCCACGCTCAACCACGGCATCTTGCAGCGTCGGCACGCGTAAATCGCGTTCGCAATAGGGCGCTGATTCTAATAACTGGCCATACTCGTTACGAAAATGCTTAGGCACTTCCACCATAGAGAATGACTCAATGACAAATAAACGCACGTTACTGTAATCATTAAACTTAAGCTGATAAGTAGTACCGCGTGGGATCACTAAATAGTCCCACTTTTGTACCTTTATCGTGCCGTACTCGCTGTAGAGTGTGCCTTCACCTTCGTGGACAAAAACCACCTCATCGGCATAGGCGTTACGGTAAAACTCGTCGGTATCGGCGGTGACTTTGGTGGTGTAAAGTGCTAAGTCATTGTTATAAAAAATTTTGTTACGGGCGCTGAAAAAATTACCTTCACGGTCGGCATCGCGGGAATCGAGTTTATAGTTTTGGACCAGCGAGTCTTCCCAATTGGCACCGTGGCCTAGGCTGTAAGGTGCTACTTCCAACGCTTTGGTTGGCATGTTGTGGTGATATTTATTGGAATAAATATTGGAAAAACCATGGGTTGAGAACAACTCTTCACGGTAAAGCTCGCCGTTTTCCTTTTCAAATGCGATATGGCGCTTATGGGGGATCTGGCCTTGTTTCACATAAAATGGCATGGTTATTCCTTCAATATTACGTTGCAGGTTTACCTACATCGCTGGTCGTTATGCTGCAAGTTGCATTAGTGTGATCTTGTTATCAATTTAGTTGCTTGAATGAACAAAAAAAAGAATAATAAATACGTTATCTCAATCTAAAAATTAGATGGTATTCTAATCTTTACGAATCGTAGTGTTTCCGTTACATGTTCATGAGAGCCAAGGAGTGACCATGCGCATCGATATTGATGCTTTTAATGTGCTGCAAGTGCTGGTGGAAGAGGGCAGTTTTGCCAAGGCGGCGGAGCGATTACACAAGGCGCAATCGGCGGTGAGTTATCAAGTTAAAAAGTTAGAAGAGCACCTAGGCGTGCCGCTTTTTAGCCGTGAGCAATATCGTGCTGAGCTGACGCAAGAGGGCCGCGTGATTTTGGCCGAGGGACAAAGATTACTGCAACACCTTGCAAACATTGAACATCTTGCCAGTCGTTTCAGTGAAGGCTGGGAGCCCAAGCTAGAACTAGTGATAGACGGTGCCTTACCTATGGAGCCTATCATGACGGCCTTAAAGCGCATGGCTGAACATCAGATCCCCACTAAAATTCAGCTGAATATGGAGTTTTTAGGCGGTGTACAACACAGATTCGAGCGTGATAATGCCGACTTGATGTTAGTGAAAGATTATCGCACTGGCCCCTACTACCATCCGCAGCCGTTGCCTGCAATTACTAGCGTGCTGGTGGCCAGTGCTTCGCATCCTTTGTCTTTTATTCGCGAAATTAGTTTGTCTGAGCTGCAGCAACATGTGGAATTAACTATCGAAGACTCTTCACCCAATAAAAGTTACCGCGATGAAATGCAATTTGGCGGCGATAAAGTGTTTTATCTTTCTGGCTTTATCATGAAAAAGAACGCCTTGTTAAAAGGCTTAGGTTTTGGCTGGTTGCCGGACTTTTTAGTGCAAGAAGAGTTAGCTAAGGGCGAATTAGTTGAAATCGACTTCGTCGGTGGCAGTCGCTATACCTTTACTCCGCAACTTGTTTCGACCTTAGAGCGGCCGTTAGGCCGTGCAGGGCAGCTATTTACGGCGTTAATTTTAGAAGAATTCGCGAAGACGGAGCAGTTTGATGGTGTTGGCTTGGGCTAAAACGCTGCAGTTTGCCATATTGTTGAATGACTCTTTTTAGACCGCCGTCTTTTAGACGGATGGCCTCCATTTTTACATAATAATGAGCTGTTAATCGTTTTTAAGAGATAGCTGAATACGTCTTTCGACTATTTTAGCCATCAGATACATGACTAAATAACCTGTACCTAAGGCTAAAATAACGGCGACGACATTCTCTGTGTGAAGACGATAAAGATAAAAAGTGCCAACCAGCACTGCGATGCCAGCAAGGCGGATCAGTAGGCTTTGGGAAAAATAGCCGTGGGCTTTGATATAGGCCAACTGGTAACCATTGAGCATCATAAAAATAAAAAACATGGAAAAATGCAGTAATACGGGAGCCGCTTTAAGATATTGCTCTGGGAACAACCAAGCAACGAAGGTATTGCTGCCAAGCAGCATTAATATAAAAAATAAGCTACTGACCAATAAAGAGATTTTAATGAGCCATGACTTAATCTGTTGGACTTCAATAAAACGTTTTTCTCGCACGCATACTGCGACTTCGGGCAGTACAAAACGATAAATGGGAAAGACAAAGAGCAAGGTGAGGTAAGTGATCATTGGCCGCACCACGACTTGGAAATCCCCTAGTTCATCTATGCTGAAATAGGCAATAGTCAATAATACCGTGATGTAAATCATCAAGATACTGGCTCCGGCTTCCATAGATGCCGTTAGACTTTTTTTCATAAAACTGCGTAAATCGGTATCAAAATGCACAGCCCCTAAGGGCGGTGTTGCGATATCCTTACGTTTTTTCAAATACATATATAGGGCAATGATGATCGATGATAGCGTCACACTGTAAAAAAGTGACGCGATTGCCGTTTGCTTTAAAGCATAAAAACAGATCAAAAAGCTAACGACTTGCGCAACTGGCTCTAACCAAGTGACTTTGTTGGATATGGCATAGAGCCGGTACATTGCAATTTGATTGGTAAAGTAAACCTTAAATCCCATGCTTAATACTATGCCAACTAATTGAAAATATTCTACATTAAGTTGAAGCGTATGTTTGATGTAAGGCAGAACTAAACCCCATGTTAGCAATACCATAGCAATAAGGCTGTAGCGGAAAATATTGGTGATATCCATATCTTGCTTGGTTTGTGAGTAGGTCACTACCATAGAGGAGCGAAATCCGGTCATGAGGATTAACGACAGCGAGATGATATCGATAACCGTGTTAAATAGCGCCAAATCCGCTTTGGCAACCCATTGGGCCAACCACAGTTTAAATAGAAAACCCACAGAAATACTGACCAGCGATGCCCAGAACCCCGCAATAACTGCTTGCTTGACCCGTTGAAGTGAGGTGTTTTCCATTGTCAAAATCCAGCTGTAGTCTGCGGTGATTATAAGGATGCTATTAAGGTATGGCTTTAGCTCAGATGTTTTAGCTGTGTGAGTACTTTTTGATAACAGGTATCTTATTCGATGCAAAACACTGGATACTAATGGTTTGAATATGCTCGGCTTCAGTACAGGTTAAAACGCTTAGTACTGTCCAAGAAGCTTAATCTTAGTTAATACGCATATTAACTCGCAGAGTCTAGCATTCTGCGAATGGGTGACCAAGCGGAAGATAGTAAAGATATGATTAATATCAACATGTTATTTTGTTGTCATTAACACGCGGTGATTTTGGGGAGAAATACACGTAGAAGATGGGTTATGAAAGCATCATTTGGGATGATGGCACGCTCGAATAAGAACTGAGCGTGCTAGTGAAAGTACAGTTATTAGCCATTTAACCAACGTCTAGTGTGACTATTCGGTAATAATATTGACGATGTCGAGAATTTTACGACTGTTGTTATCGAGTTTTATCCATGCGTCTTCAACTTGAATTCTCACAATGCCATCTCTGTTTAAGGGCTCTACAATGTGGCCGCGATGATAAATATCATATTCGAGCACATCACCACGATGAAGTCTTTTATACCAACCGGGAGGGAGGGGCTTACCGTGATAGACTTTTTTGTAGTGTTTATGCCCATGCCCATTGTCGTGTTTGTGTTTATGCTTATGGTCATCATCATCATCATAGTAGTGTTTATGGCCACTGTAATGCTTATGCTTATGGTCATCTTTAGCAAAGGCAGTGATAGACGTCATTAAGCTGAGCACGAGTCCTGTGATAATAACAGCAGTTAATTTATTCATGTGTGGTTCCAAATACATTGATTTAATGCGGTGACAATAGTGTATTTAAAATGAACCCTAGCTGAACGTTTCTGAGTAACGGCGCTTAATTCAACGAGTAAGCATGAGCACTGCTTGCCATTGTTCAGCTGTTACAGGTTGAATACTGAGCCGGGAGCCCTTAGACACTAAATACATGTCAGCTAATTGTGGGAGTGTTTTTATTAAGCTTAAGGGAATAATGTCATTAAATTTATCTACAAAGCGAATATCAACGCTTACCCATCTTGGTTGAGCGGGATCAGATTTAGGATCGAAATATTTAGAATTAGGGTCAAAGGCGGAACTATCAGGATATGCATGCGTAACCACTTCGGCAATACCAACAATACCGGGCACTTTGCAGCTTGAATGGTAAAAAAATGCTTGGTCGCCAATCTGCATCACATCGCGCATAAAATTACGTGCTTGATAGTTACGTATACCGTGCCAAGCCTCCGTTTGGTTCGGGCAAGCGATAAGATCATCTATGCTGAATTCGTCTGGTTCCGATTTCATAAGCCAGTAATTCATCTTGTATCCTTCTATATCAATTATCAGTAAAGCGTCTGAATCGTGTGAGTTTATCTTAATTTAATGCCCTGCCACAGTTAAGTGCGCTCACTCAGTGCACTGTGGCTTATGTGAATGCGATTAAGTTGCGGTTCAGATAACAGGGTTTAACTTGGGTGCATTGATTATGGTTAGGCCGCCTTTGTGCCGCTTAACTTATGTAGGTCCACTAATGTGTAGCCATCATGCGAAGGTATTTACAAAGGGTAAGCATCAAGCTGATGTTTTGTTAAAGGTCGATGGTAACCAGAATTCATGAGGTCGTTATGGGAACGTCAACAAGAGTGGCTGATTGCGGTTTATATACTAAATATCGCCAGGATTTTACCGCGGGTGACGCCAATATAAGCCATGGTCGCATGCTGGAATTTATTCATGACCTGACAACGCAAGGTTGGCTATTAGTCAATTTTAATTGGGATTATTGGTACAACAATAGCTACTTGGTCGCCAAACCTGACTATATTCGTGATGCGACGATTGTGCAGTGCCAATTGCTGTTAACCGCAATGACACGATTAGAGGCATTTAGCCCCGGGGTGCTAGAAAATATGCGTCGCCAAGGGATCTTACTGGCAATTATTGAGCGATTGCAGAGCCTTAATGTCTTTAAATAGAGCCTGCTGCTGGCGTTGATTACTGATTAATCGTAGATGTTAAGATATTGTATTTCTATGGTTTGTCTTACTCTTTAGTCTAATAATGAGTTTTTTTACTTGTGACATACTCCATGCATTGGTTAGTTTAAATCTGCTAATCATAATAATAAATGCACGGAGGCCTTAATGTCAGTTCCTACTCGCAGTAAAGTTACCAGCCCGCTTAACGTTAGTGAGTTTCATGGCGCTTCATTACCTAAACTTGTAGAAAAAACCATAGGTCAATACCTTGACCACATCGCCGAGGCTTATCCTGAGCAATTAGCGGTCGTCGTTCATCATCAGCATATTCGCTGGAATTACCGTCAATACCTTGCACAAATTGAAGCGCTGGCCACAGGGTTATTAAAACTGGGTATTAAAGCCGGAGATAGAGTCGGTATTTGGTCACCTAATAATATTGAATGGTGCTTAACTCAATATGCGACCGCTAAAATTGGCGCCATTATGGTGTGTATTAATCCTGCTTATCGCTCAGAAGAATTGCAGTACGCGCTCAGTAACGTGGGTTGCCGCGCGGTAATTTGTGCCGATAAGTTTAAATCCAGTAATTATCTTGAGATGCTCTATGAATTAGCGCCTGAGCTAACCTCTTGTTCCGCAGGTAAATTACAGGCAAGTGCCTTACCTGAACTTGAGTTTGTGATCCGCATGGGTGTAGATAAGTCTGTTGGGATGCTTAATTTTAATGATTTGCTCGTCGATGTGAGCGCTGATGATAAGGCGGCACTTGAACGTATCGGTAAAGAGTTAAGCCCATACGATGCTATTAATATTCAGTTTACCTCTGGCACCACAGGCAGCCCGAAAGGCGCGACCTTATCCCATCATAACATTTTGAATAATGGCTATTTAGTCGCAGAGGCGATGAAGTTTACCTCTAACGATAAGCTGTGCATTCCTGTGCCTTTGTATCACTGCTTTGGTATGGTGCTGGGGAGTTTAGTGTGTTTGGCCAAAGGCGCTGCGGCAGTTTTTCCTGGTGAATCCTTTGATCCGCTGACAACCTTGCAGGTGATTGAGTTAGAGTGTTGTACGGCCCTACACGGCGTCCCCACGATGTTTATTGCAGAGCTTGAACACCCTGATTTTGCAAAATTTGGTTTACGTTCATTACGTACTGGTGTTATGGCTGGAGCAACGTGTCCTGAAGAAGTCATGCGCCGCGTGCAAAATCTCATGCATATGCAACAAGTGTTGATAGGTTATGGTCAAACTGAATGCAGCCCGCTCAATCATATTACCGAAATGGATTCACCAGTTGAAAAACGAGTCCTCACCGTTGGCCGTGCTTTGCCTCATACTGAAGTGAAAATTGTCGATGAATTTGGTGAAGTATTACCCATTGGTCAGCCTGGTGAAGTGTGTAGTCGTGGATATTGCATTATGCAGTGTTATTGGAACGATGCCGTAAAAACAGCAGCAACAATAGACAGTGCTGGTTGGCTACACTCGGGTGATATTGGGCAAATGGATGAACAGGGTTACGTACAAATTGTTGGCCGCATTAAAGATATGATTATCCGCGGCGGCGAAAATATTTATCCCCGTGAGATTGAGGAGAAACTTTACACCCATAAAGATGTGCAAGATGCGGCGGTTTTTGGGGTACAAAGCGATAAATACGGTGAAGAAGTGTGTGCTTGGATTAAAGTGCGCGCAGGATCGACAATAACGGAAGCTGATATTCGTCATTTCCTCACCGAGAAGTTTGCTTACTTCAAGGTACCGCGCTATATCAAATTCGTTGAGCAGTATCCTATGACAGTGACGGGTAAAATTCAAAAATTCAAAATGCGTGAGCTAATGTATCAAGAGTTATATCAAGATATTAATGGCTAGAAGAGTTTCACTCGGGTGACATAGGCTCGCTAATAATCACAGGGTACTGATGTTATAAGCCGCATAATGCGGCTTATGTTTTTGCTCAACTGACTCTTTAAAATCAGGGGTCAACGTAATCATCATTTATAGCTAAATCCTCACAGTTAGTCCTAGGTAATATTATAGGTAATATTATTAGTGATCTTCATGTCCCTTCTTTAACTTCATGACTATACTTATAACCCGAGTAAAAAATCTCAACTCATTAAATCAAAACCAATTATCGATAGTTTATATTGCTAATTTTGAGCTGAAGAAGGAGTTGCGTATGGTGCGATGGTGTTTAATCGTGATGCTATGTTGCCCCGTTTTGATAGGGGTTAGTACAACGAAAGCGGATACGCTAAAGCTAACATCTTTACTGTGGCCGCCTTATTCTGGTGAACTACTTGTGGAGCAGGGCGCGAGTATTGCCGTAGCGCGAGCGGCATTAAAAGTGATGGGGCATCAACTGGAGGTAGATTTTTATCCTTGGAGCCGAACGGTTAAATTAGCTTCAATGCCTCACTCTGATTACCAAGGTTATTTTCCTGAATATTACTATGAGAATGACAAATTTATTTTTTCTAAGTCGATTGGTGTCAGCCCTTTGGGGTTGGTAGAGCAAAGATTATATCCAATGAGTTGGGACGTTGTTGAAGATCTTAACCGTTACACCTTAGGTGTAGTAAAGAATTATGTAAATATTCAATCCCTTGACTCTATGATTTTATCAGGAGCTCAATCAATTGAAACGGTCACATCTGATGAGCACAATATCAAAAAAGTGGCCGCTGGGCGTATCGATGCCGCGGTGATGGATGTGAACGTATTACATTATTTACTCAAACAGAAATCTTTACGACCTTTGGCGGATAAGTTGCAAATTAATCGGCATATTCTTGCAAATAAACAGCTTTATATTGCTTTTCGTAATACCGAAGAGGGGCATCGCTGGCGAGACATTTTTGATCAAGGATTAGCGCAAATAGATGTAGATAAAGTCATTGAAGCAGCGTTCTATAACCAGCATTAGTTTTCAATATAAGACGCAATCCACTCTTAAGAATGAATTGCGTGGGTAACAACGTATAAACAGTTAATAAGTTGATGTATCAGACTTTTGCGACTACGGTTTGGCCAATGGGCGTAAGGCTAAGTAAAGCCAGTTTAAGATGTTGGATCCCAAAAGGAATACCAATAATGGTGACAAAACAGGCTAAAGCATGGGCTAGGTGGCCGATGGCTAACCAGATACCAAATAGTAAAAACCAAATAATATTACCTAGCATACCGAGGGTGCCTGTACCCAAATCGTCTCGGCCTGTTAAATGACGACGATTAACTTGTTCTTGACCAAAGGGCCAGAAGGCCATTTCACCGATAACAAAGCAAGCGCGGCCAAAGGGTATACCAATAATGCTCATAAAACATAGGATCCCAACGAACCACCATGCTAGTCCCATCACAAATCCGCCCAGCACAAACCAAGCAATGTTAAATATTAAGCGTAATAATGCCATCGAAAATTCCTTATTTTTATCTTGTAAATCGCATAGTGAGCGCAGATAAATCAATTATGAGTTAAGATAAAGCGAGAATTATGCCAACTATTAAGTATCATTAAATCAATGAATTATAGATATACATTCCGAAGTTTTTGGTCTTTCTCACTAACATGTCGTGAAATATTGCATTTTTTCGACGCATAATTACACTAGCCATAACTTTCATGGCATACAAAGCCTGAATATCACATTGTTTGAGTGTCTTATGTTTGCTAATACCCCAGTCGATATTTTTTCTTTTGCTGACCGAGAGATTTTTCTCAAGCGTGATGATTTACTGCATCCAGAATTTAGTGGCAACAAGGCGCGTAAATTTGCTTATTTTTTAGAACATGACTTCGTTGGTATCAATAAAGTGATAGGTCATGGATCTCCCTTAGCAAACTCACTGTATTCCTTATCTGCACTGGCAAAACTAAAAGGTTGGCAGTGTGACTTTTATGTTGATCATATTGCTAGCCAAATTATTAAGCATCCCACAGGGAATTATGCTGCAGCATTGGTTAATGGCGCCCATATTATCGATTTAAGTGAGTTCATGGTGCAAAATTCTGCCCTGACTTCACAAGCTGAACTTTGTACAGACTCACTCACTAATGCTAGGTTATCACTCGTAGATAAAGGCATAGACGCGCGTGTAAGTTGCCAAGATTATATCGAGACAAAGGTACTCGTAAATGAGCCTGCAGCACTCTTTATACCCGAAGGGGGACGTTGTGCTTATGCTGAATATGGCGTGAGTATATTAGCCAAAGAGATAATACAGTTTGCTCAAGCCAGTAAGTTGGAAGACTTAACGGTATTTTTACCTTCGGGTACAGGCACCACCGCGGTATTTTTAAATCAGTATTTTATTCGTCAACAGACTCATATTCGGGTGATGACGTGCGCCGTTGTTGGCGGAGATGATTATTTACGTATGCAATTTTCGATGCTGAATCCCGATATTAGCGAACATCCACAAATTATTAATACCGGTAAGAAATATCATTTTGGAAAACTCTATGCTGAATTTTATGCCATGTGGCAGCGAGTGTGTGCCTCAGGGATTGAGTTTGAATTACTCTACGATCCTTTGGGATTTATTGTACTTGAGGATTACTTACAGCAAGGTGAGCGAGGCCCGTTGATGTATTTACATCAAGGTGGCTTACTGGGGAATGCCACTATGCTACCGCGTTATCAACGTAAATATGATAGAAAGGTTATTTAAATAATAAACAGCGTCATCATTATTATTAGAGATTAAGGGACTAAACGATTTCTTTTAAGAATTTTATAAGTACGTTCACTGATATTTTGCAGGTTTTTTAAATCTTTTAAGCCAGGTTCAGTATCGCTATATTGCCAATCGCTAATTTCAGTATCGAGCATTTCTAACATTTTTTTTGAGCATCCCAGACACTCACCTTGGCAGATTTGTGCTTCTTCTAAATCGAGGGGGATTTTGTCTTTGATATTACCAATCATGGCTTGCATGGCAATACGTGCCGTAGGTTTTGACATAGAGTTTTCCTGTGATTCTGGGCATACGCGGGAATATTAGTGGATGCTTGAATGAGGATGTGTGATCTAAGTCTGATATTTTCACTTGGTTCGGCAGGTATCTGTGTGAGAGAGATACAGCCTGAACCAAATGATTTTGTCATAGTGACATAAAAAGGATAGCGTGTTCGTGACATTCGGCTATCAATTTACTGAAGTGCTCGGTGTTGCGAAAAGAATGGAAACCGATATTAAATACACTTAAGTAAACAGTTACTGCGGTACTGAGAACTTTAACTTATTTATTAGCTGACAATAACCATTTCATAAAGCTAATGGCTTCTGTGCGCTTAGAAAAAGTTTGTCTGTTTTTACCTTGTCTATCGGTAAAAGCAATTGATGTTTTATTTACTGAGATTGAATCTACAGGGAAGTTTACTGTAATTTCATGTCCATTAATTTTGTATGACATATGCCACACTCCTTTTTGTTAATTCACCCATAGGTGAGATAGTTGTTACTATAAAATATCCTTAGCGATGTGCGAAAGATTTGTTCTATTGAGTATCGAGGTTACCCCATCTTTGATTCATTAATCAAGAGATGCTTAATCGATAAATAATTCACGCTACGAATTATGCCATGGAATATCTTAATTCTAGCAGTTGAACATAGTTTAATGACAAGACTATGACAGCTAATAGAGGGGTAAGTTCACATACATAACCACATGATTTTATGGTATCGAACAACTGAGCTTAGGGGGTTTTGCTTGTAGTAGGCTTTCTTTATGAGGACCGAACTCTGATTGCTAAATATCAGGCTGGGTTAAAAAGGTAAACAACAAGGTGTATCTCAAAACGTGCTGCAGTATATCAATTAAAAAGGCTTATGCAAGTTTAATTATACAGAAATGTCATTATTTTTTGTTTATGTTGACTTTAAGTAAATAAAACTTAGTTATTACTTTGATTTAAAAGACAAAAAATATTTTTCGTGGTGTTTTTTATTTGTAATCTTCATTGGCTAAGGTTCATAGGATGGCTTTATTCATATCGGGAAAATAAAAATCTCATTTGAATAGAGTGTTCAAATGAGATTAATCATTATCTGTGAAACGAGTTCGCTATTTGCTTATCTATTGCGATGTAGTTGTTTACAACGCTTAATCACTTAATAAATCAGTTCACCGATTGGATTAAGCAGTTTACTTATGCCTTTAGTAAAATGCAGTGGTGCATCTAATACTGTGTAGCATAGGCATCCGTTGACGGTTTTCGGTGAATGTTGATGTTGGCCGTCGAGTACAATAAAATCTCCTGGCACATAGTTGCCATTGAGATCTGAAAACTCACCTGCCAATAATAGCGTTAATTCATAACCTCTATGGGTATGTTGGGGAATTTCACCTTGGGCATCAATATGCAGCAAACTGGCACGGGTACCCATTTCATCGACATCAAAACGCATACGACTGACTTTACCCAAAATTTGCCATGGACGGGTTAAATGCTGTCTAAATGCCGACGGTACAGTGTAATGCTGTTGCTTTATCTGAACCGCTAACGGCGCATTATTCGGTATATTTGTCGCAACTGGCTGAGCCATGATATGTGCCATCATAGCTTCAATATCCAGAGTGGAATTTTGAGTGGCAAACGTTTTTGTTCCATCATGCTCATACTGATTGGAATTCGTGTATTCCTCGCTATTCACGCTGTGAGTTTTAGGTTGAGTTAATGCTAAATCTGCGGCTTTTGCTGTTAACAGTGCAAGTTGTTCTCTACAGGTTTCACATAAAGAACAGTGTGCCGACACTGCCATCGCCATTGATAAAGGTAAATCACCACTGGCATGGTTGACGAGTAGGTCTTGAGTGGGATGATGTTTAATCATTGTGTATCTCCAAAAAACTTTTCAACTTTTCCAGTCCTAGCCTTAAACGCGACTTTATCGTACCAATAGGCACTTTTAAGGCGTCAGCAAGTTCTTGTTGAGTGAGTTCTTGCATATAGATACCTTGCACGACTTGCTTTTGTGCTAGAGGGAGGGCATCTAGATGCTTCAGGAGTTGAGCCGTTAGTTTATGATCGGGCTGTATATCGTATTCTGAGGTCGCATCACACAAAGGCCAAATATCATCGCCGAAGGTATCTTCTCTGTTGTGTTGCACCCGTCTTAACATATCAAAACATTGATTGCGCATTATGGTAAACACCCAAGTGGTCACCGCTCCTTTTTCTGCATTATACAGATGAGCCTTGGTCCAAACACTGGTCATGGTTTCTTGAACCAAATCCATAGCCAAGCCTTGTTGATTTAATCTTTGCAAACCAAAAGCGCGGATCTTGGGCATAAAATGCTGGAATAGTTGTCCAAAAGCGGCTTTGTCTCTGTTATCTGCGACTTGCAGTATTAACATCGCCAAAGCATCTACTTGTGACTCTAAGTTTGTGTGAGCAGGAGTGTCGTTGTCCATAGCCGCGTTAGTCAGAGACGTAATGGGTCCATGATACCGATTTTGCCTGCTTTGTGATTGAATATTTTCCATTTTTCGCTCGTATCCCAGTGGCTAATGCTGAGTTTGATATCAATAACGACAATATTCAGAGGCTCGGTAAGCGTTTACACCTGCCTTTGCTGTCAAACTTCCAATCAATACGGCATGGATTACGTAAAGGATCACTCACAGGATTATTTAATCACAGTACGTAATAGATCTCGGGTCATGATGTGATCAGATGTATTAATGCAACTATATTTTTCAGAGGCTTGCACCGGTAATATTTCTAACCAGCGTTGGCATACCCAAGCAATGTCATCAAACTGTTCCGCTTGATAATGTTTGAGATGTTGCGGATATTCTTTGAGGATATTTTGTAACATCTGGCTGAGGTAACGTTCGTCACTTGCAATAGGTGCGGTAGGCCAATTGTCGATTAAGCTGACATCTCCGCGTTTTAAACCATCACTTTCGATACTGATTTCATTAAGTTTAAAGCGTTTTGAACCTTGAATGCTGACGCCTAACAGCCCATCGGCTAAGGTTTCAAAATCAATAACATGTACTAAGGTGCCAATGGGCTGTATGGTTTTGTTATCCTCTTCGAGCATACACAAACCAAAGCCTTGGCCTGACTTTAACGATTCGGCGACTAAACGTTTGTATCTAGGTTCAAATATCCGTAGTTGTGTATAACCTTCGGGTAATAAACAGATAGGTAAGGGGAAAAGAGGTAATTTCATTGTGGCCTCTGGTGAACTTATGTTCCTATCATTACGTACCATAGTGGCAGTTTGATCAGTAAAATTATTCAACAATAGTTTGTCTATATTTAGAGGATGGCATGAAATTAAATCCATTTGAAAAAAAACTGGTGCAGCATCCATTACGTTTTTGGCTACAAAATCATGTTGAAGCACCCTTATTAACCTCGATGATGCCCAAACCTATGCCTTCTTGTGAGCGTGCATTAGAAATAGGCTGCGGGTTTGGTAACGGTATTCAATTGATCCGTGAGCATTTTGGTGCAGGTCATATTACGGCCGTGGATATTGATGCTGAAATGGTTGCCGCTGCCCAATCCCGTTGGCAAGCTCGGCCGCAGGGGGTAAAAGGGCTGAGTTTTTCGGTTGCGGATGCCACTCGTTTACCGTTTGCTAATAGCGAGTTTGACATAGTGTTCGATTTTGCCGTATTTCACCATATTCCAGATTGGCAAGCGGCCATCAAGGAAGTCGTAAGAGTACTGAAACCAAACGGTTATTTTGTGGTGGAGGATTTGTACCGCGCCGCAATTTGTAACCCTCTCAGTCGGCGTCTATTTGAGCATCCTCAGCAAAATCGCTTTAATCACAGTGAATTACTCACTGTGATGCGCCAGGCTGGATTTGAGATTGTACGCGAGAGAAATGCCTTTAATTTTGCGGGTATGGTGTTAGCCCAGAAAATATTACGTTAATTTATCGCGTTAAGAGTGATGGGGTGAGGTTCGATACGCTTTTCTAGGCGCTTTCGTGGATACCTGAATGGATATTTACGCAGTGAGGATCGCGTTTTGCCGTAGAAAAGACATTTTTATATAAAATAGACCTTTAGCATAGTTCCTCATATGAGTTTACCGCTATAATTCGGATTAATTCATGGCATGTGGGGAAGGCTTTCCTCAATAGTAGAGAAGCAGCACTATGGCAAATATACTTGCAAGCGTAGATCAAAGAACCAAACTCGTGGGGGAAAACCGACTCGAGTTATTACTTTTTAGTATTAATTCGACACAATTATTTGCTATTAACGTTTTTAAAGTTAAAGAAGTCGTCAAACTTCCACCGCTCAATGCCATGCCAGGTAGCCATCCACATATTTCCGGTGTTGCCAATATTCGGGGGATTTCTATTCCTGTAATTGATTTACGTTCGGCCATCGGGTTTAGACCTATGCCGCCAGATGATAATGCCAACATGATTATTACTGAGTATAACCGCAGTGTGCAGGGCTTTTTAGTCGGTAAAGTTGAGCATATTATTAATATGACTTGGAGCGATATTTTACCGCCGCCTAAAATGGCTGGTCGTAATAATTATCTGACGGCGATTACACGTATCGAACATCAAGGCCGCTCACAGTTAGTGTCGATTATTGATGTAGAAAAAGTGCTGGCAGAGATTATTCACTATGATGTTAGTTTATCT
This sequence comes from Shewanella sp. MF08487, assembly GCF_050848685.1. Lineage (NCBI taxonomy): Bacteria > Pseudomonadati > Pseudomonadota > Gammaproteobacteria > Alteromonadales > Shewanellaceae > Shewanella > Shewanella sp. MF08487. The sequence continues at coordinate 277,172 of NZ_JBOZPB010000001.1, read as the reverse complement.
GAAGGGGTACTCGACGAAACCTTAGCCCATGAAATGCCAGGAAGAAAAATTCTTATCGTAGATGATTCTTCAACCGCGAGACGCCAAGTGCGTGACACCTTAGGGCAACTGGGTATCGAAATTATTGAAGCCTCCGATGGCCTGCAAGCATTAACACTATTACAAAAATGGCGTGATGAAGGTAAACAAGTCTCAAAAGAATTATTAATGATGATTACTGACGCTGAAATGCCTGAGATGGACGGTTATAAACTTACCTCTGAAGTGCGTAGCGATAAAGCGATGGCAGATTTGTATATCACCCTTAACACTTCTTTAAGTGGCAGTTTTAACCATGCGATGGTTGAAAAAGTCGGTTGTGATAAGTTTATTTCTAAATTCCAGCCAGATTTGCTAGTGGAAGTAGTACAAGAAAGATTAAGACAAATTATTAATCACTAATAATGTAAGCCATCAATGATTGACTTTAAAATGGTCGTTGATGGCGCTAGTTTTTTAATCGTTATTCAGGCATTGCCGGTCTGCCAATGCTATTTCAACCAAAGCTTATATTATCCATTCTTAATCGTAGGTCGATTATAGGTATTTCAATTGCAGGTATTTCAATTGCAGGTATTTCAATTATAGGCTTAAGTCGGCCTCTACATCTTGTAATACTTGGCGTTTCATTTCTTTAGCTGCTGCAATATGAATACGGGCGAGCCTTAAGGCGTAGTTGAATCTTGCTCTGCCGACGAGGCGCACAAGTTCGGCAAAAAACTGTGGGTCTAAGGTGAATTGGGTTGAATAGTACTGAATGGCGGCATTGACAGAGTTGAAGGTCACTCCATCGAATTCAAATCCAGCATTGTAGCCTTGGTCGTCAATTTCTTCGCCTTCTAATACCAATGGCCAACTGGGCGCATTAATACGGTCGCGGGCAATTTGATACATCATCCAAGCACTTTTCTTAAAGCCTTCAAATACTTTGCAGGAAAACTCAGACTCGGCAAGTTCTGCTTCGGTCCAATTAATTCCAATGGCGAGATGTTTTGCATAGATACGCATTAGCGCATCTTTAACCGCCATGCGGCAATCCCAAATTGAACTCAGTGTATGTTGTTTGGCTAATCGCAGGCATTCACTACAAGCAGGCACCGCTAAAGAAGGATGCGGCGTATGTGCATGGTGAATGTATTCGAAGTGTTGATGGCTAGGTTCGCCACAAAACCAACAGGTATAGCGTTTATCGAAGGGGATATCAATCAGTGGGATAGCAGACATCAAGGATTGAGTGCCTCAATCCTTGATGTTATCAATGGTGTATTAAAGTGATTATACTTCTTCAACATCAACCAAATCTTTCGCTAAAACAATAGGGTCAAGCTCAAGACAATCTTCGTCAGTTTGCCAATCGACACCGATCAATACACCATCATCGTTGAGATCAGAAACCCAATACTCTAGAAACTCTTCTAATGAGATTGAGACGGGCTGGTAGTCTTGCCATTCATCGCTGCAATGGGATTTTGCTGTCGCTTCGCTTGACCATAATGGCATCACATCTGTGTCTTCAAATTCTGAAGAGTCACAAACGACCCAGCCTTCGCCAGTTTCATCCATTAGACCCCAGAGCGTCTGATGTTGTTTTACATTTTCGATAAAGCCAGCCAAAGCCGTATTGATTTCAGTCATGATAGGTCTCTTTGATGTGTGCTGTTAACAAACCCATTATACGGTAACATGCTGCGATACCAAGGGATTCTTTATTAAGATTTTTCTGCTGTTTGATAACTGAGCAATATACCTATGGTATAAGGTATTTAGCGTGATAAGGATTGTGTTACGCCTCGCTATGGGTCAGGATTATTAGCGAGAGTACATATAGGCTGGTAGATTTATCTGCCTGATGCTGTTTCAAAAGCGCTTTATGTGGAAATTGTCTCTGTTATTGGCGATTACAAATGGTGGCTCATAGCTCACCTTTGATTCGGTTAGCCAAGACGAATATCTCTCTAAGGCCATATCACCTTAATAAAGGTAAATTGTTGTGTTGCAGTCACAACACACTGAAGGTTATAAAATCAAGTATTGGAGTTATTGATTTGATTAAAATTAAAGGGTTAACTTATCTGTTTGCGAGTATTGCTGCTTGCGTCAGTTTGAGCGCTTGTTCTAGTGCGAGTGCGCCGACGGTGAGTGCCAACGCTAACGTAACGACAAATACTACTGAAACCAATCAACTGCCCGATATCAGTGCTAGCGTACAATTGAATGAAGAAGCGTTCCCTGTGTGTTTAGCTAGGCTGCAAGCACGTGCACGTACTGAAGGATTGTCAGAGACCACCATTAATTCGACCATCGCCAATTTACAATTTGTTCCGCGGGTGATTGAGCTTGATCAACAACAACCCGAATTTAGCCAAACCTTCGATAATTATTTTAGTAAACGCGCAACGGAATGGCGCGTTAACGAAGGTCGCCGATTATTGCAAAAACATCAGGTTTTACTCGATAAACTCGCCCAAGAATACGGTGTGCCATCGCAATATATTTTATCTTTCTGGGGACTTGAAACTAACTATGGCTCTTATAAAGGCAAAATGTCAGTGCTCAATTCTCTGGCGACTTTGGCCTGTGAGCCACGTCGTAGCACTTATTTCACCATAGAATTAATGCAAGCTTTAAAACTGAAGGAAAAATATCAGTTTGACGATGACAGTATGGTGGGTTCATGGGCTGGCGCCATGGGACACACCCAATTTATGCCGTCTGCCTATGCTAAATATGCTGTCGATGCGGATGGCGATGGTAAAGCCGATTTATGGAATAGCACTACTGATGCGCTTACTTCAGCAGCGAACTTTTTACAACATTTAGGCTGGCAGCGTAACCAACGCTGGGGCCGTGAAGTCCTATTACCCAAAAACTATAGCTACAACTATTTAGGTGCTAAACAACCTTTGCCGTTATCGCAATGGGCCGCACTTAATGTGACGCAAGCAAATGGTCAACCTTTGCCTATCGTTGATATTCAAGCGGCGCTGTATTTACCTGCGGGTCATACCGGCCCCGCATTTTTAGGTTATGAGAATTTTAATGTGATCATGCGTTGGAATCGCTCTGAGTTTTATGCCATTACAGTGGGTCATTTGGCTGACCGGATTAATGGTGGCCCTGCGTTAACCGTAAGCCCACCTGAACAGCCACGTTTAAGCCGCGAACAAGTTAAGCAACTGCAAGCCAAACTCAATGAGGCCGGTTTTGATGTGGGCAAGCCCGATGGCGTATTGGGGCGTAACTCTACAGCGGGCATTCAAGCGTTTCAGCGTAGTAAAAATATGATCGCCGATGGTTTTCCAAGTCCAGAGGTCTTTGCTGCATTAGGGTTAACGCTGTAATTTAAGTGCACCGGCATGTGAGAGGATAAAAAAGTGGAGTGAAAAGCCCAGTTTTGTTAAGCTCGGCCCACAATTGAAATCGAAGAAAATCAAAGGATATTCGATGAGCATAAAAGACGATATGGTTGTGCAGTTTAACTACACACTGCGTGACGAGAAAGGCGATGTGATCGAGAGTAACGAAGGTCGTGATCCAATTGCCTACTTACATGGCCATGACAACATGATGCCAGGCGTAGAAAACGCCATTAATGGTAAAGCGATTGGCGAGAAATTTACCGTAACGCTACCTGCAGCAGACACCTACGGTGAACGTGTTGCTGATGCTGATGCGCACCAACGCGTATCGGTTAAACATTTAGTCGGTGCAAGCGTATGGAAACCGGGTATGGCTGCCGTGGTCAATACAGACCAAGGTCAACGCCAAGTGACTATCGTTAAAGTGGGTAAGTTTATGGCAACTGTGGATGTTAACCATCCATTAGCAGGCCGCGAACTGACATTTGATATCGAAGTTGTCGGTGCCCGTGACGCGAGCAATGAAGAAATTGCCCATGGTCATGCACATGGCGCAGGTGGTCATCACCACTAGTTTTTAAGCTTTGAACTTGGCTCATATCTAACGCAGTATAAGTTTGATATTAGTTGAATAAGTCGAGTGTAAAGATTGAACAGTAAAAGCCCAAACTTAGGTTTGGGCTTTTTGTTTTATGGGTTTTAACTCTTAACTGTTATCGAAATGGCTAATAACGTCATATATCACTAATAGTTCTTTCTAACGCTAATGGCACTTTAACAACGTTAATGGCTATGTTCGTGCTGGAGTGGTGTGCCTGCAAACATGGCATCGAGGCTTGCTTGAGTTTGTGGATGATAACCGGGGCGAGCATTGAAATAGACGCTTTTAGCCCAGTCATATTGTTCGGTGCTGGCAAGCTTTTGGTATAAAGGCACAACTAAACGCATGCGGCCAATATTGGTTAAGTGCTGTTTTAATGCAGGTAAAACTGCGTAATAGCCATTATCTAATGCGAGTGAATACCATGCAAAAGCGATTTCACTGTTGCCGGTACCGGTAAAATGGAACGCCTTATCCAGCTCGGCAAGTTTAGTTTGGTTAAGATTAATTCTTGGCATTTCATTAATGAATCTTAACCACTGGTGAACTGACCAAGTGCTGGTTTTTAACTCATTTGTGCTGAGTTTTCCTTCAAGCCAAGCTTGTCTTTGGGCGTCAATATCGTCAAAAGCATGGGAGTTTGGTGGTACTAAAAATGACGGTAAACCTTCGCCTTCAATCCAAGTGTCGACTTCGGCTTCGCTGACAATTTTAGGGTATTTTTGGAGTAAATTTAAAGACAAATACTCACGGAACTGCGCTGTGGTAATACTTTGAAACGCAAAGTGATTAAAATAATTTTTTACAAAGGCATCGAAGTGTTCGCGGCCAAATTTCTGTTCAAGAAAGACTAAAAATAACTGGCCTTTAACGTAGGGGACACCGCTAAAAGCCTCATCGGGCGAGCGCCCACTAAGGTCTAAATGCAGTACAGAATCATGAGGGCTTAGCTCGGCTAATTCGGCAAGGAGCCCAGAGTAACTGATCGTTTGCTCCATTAATGCTCGATCGCGGCCATAGAGATCTTCCATAATGCGATTCTCTACATAGGTCGTAAAGCCTTCATTAAGCCAGAGATCGCGCCATGTGGCATTGGTGACTAAATTACCCGACCACGAGTGCGCAAGTTCGTGGGCGATGAGGCTGACTAAGCTTTTATCGCCCGCGATAACCGTAGGAGTAATAAATGAAAGACGTGGGTTTTCCATCCCACCGAAGGGGAAGCTTGGTGGCAGAATGAGCAAATCATAACGTCCCCAACGGTAATCGCCATAACGCTTAGCGGCGATTTCTATCATTTTAGGCGTGTCGGCAAATTCTTGACTCGCCTTATCAATAAGTTCAGGTTCAGCCCAAACACCAGAGATATCATTTAAGGGTGCGAACGTTAAATGCCCGGCCGCAATGGCAATTAAATAAGCTGGAATCGCCTGCGGCATAGTGAACTGGGTTTGAGTGTTAGACAGGGTTTTGCGATCGGCGCTCATCACCACAGTAATGGCTTTATCGGCGGTAATCGTTGCGCTATAGGTTTGGCGCACGGCAGGCGTATCTTGCAGTGGGATCCAGCTGCGAGCATGAATCGCCTGACTCTGACTGAACATAAAAGGCAACTGTTTACCTTGGGTTTGCTCTGGGGTTAACCATTGAATGCCAGAAGGATTATCTGATGTATGGTAATTTATTTTAATCTTTTGAGTATTTTGTTCAGTAAAATTGATAGTCAGCGCCGCACCTCTAACTTCATCTTTTTTAGCTAAGGTGAAGGGGATACTTTGCCATTTACCCGCGTTATCCAAAGCAGTCACGCTATTTATAGTTAAATCTCGGGTATCTAAGATGAGTGTTTTACCTGCTTTATGCCAAGCCAAATCGAGGATAACTTCGCCGGATAAGCGGCTTTGCTTAAAATCGACGGCAAGGGCAAGCTCGACATGACTCACGCTGACCTCAGTGTAATTGGCATAAGTCAGTGCATCTTGGTTCTGCTGTATTTCTGTTTGCACTAATGTGGCAGCAAGCTTGGAGGTTAAGGCATTAGGAGTGTTATTTGCGTAAGCATTGGGGAGTAGTTGCAGGGCAAACAGTAACGCACTGCTAAGGAGGGGATGGCGAAGTGAAAGCATTATTTAACAGCCTAATGATTAAGTATTTTAGTTCGAGTTTAGGACGATAAAAAACCTCAATAGAGGTTGGTTTCTATTCGCCCACGCTATATAGCGCAAAAGTTTACCTGATAATACACACGATTTGTTACTTCACTGTTAGCTAAAATGTAATCAAACTTTAATGACGCAGCTACAGACAGGAAAATGGCGTCGGTAAAGTACAGCAAGTTTGTTATGATGGCGGCGTTTTCACATAGGACGGTTATAAAAATGGTGCTAGATTTTTCACAGGGTAAGTTAATCGTCACTGAGTTCGAAGTGCAAGTACGGCTCAATGTTGCCAGTATCGTACTGCAAGTGAGTGCGGAAGATATTAGTTTGAGACGTCAGCCACCTATGTTAATTGCCGATGGTGGCGGTGTGCGTTGGAGCCTAGTATTAGACTCAAATGCCCAGTTACGGGCGATTCAAAATGTACTGGGAATGGACGCGGAATAAAGTACGCGAGAGTAATATTGCGTGTTTAACGTAACGATTTATCATCATTTTTAGTTGATGAATGTTTTTATCCAATTGGGAATTTTTTAGTATGTCAGTTTCTCTTGAACGTATAGTGGTTGAATCTAAAGTGCCTGCTACGGCCGTGGTCATTTGGTTACATGGATTAGGGGATTCAGGCGCTGGATTTGCCCCCATTGTACCTGCTCTGGGTTTACCGGCCGATCATGCTATCCGCTTTATTTTCCCCCATGCACCAGAGCAAGCCGTGACCATCAATGGTGGCTATGTGATGCGCGCTTGGTACGATATTAAGAGCATGGATTTACACGACAGAGCCGATATGCAAGGCGTACTAGAGTCGGAAAAAAGGGTTGCCGCATTAATTAATGAGCAAATCGCAATGGGTATTGCGAGTCAGCGTATTGTTTTAGCGGGATTCAGTCAGGGCGGAGTAATGAGTTTATTTTGTGGACTACGTTTCCCTGAACCATTAGCGGGCATAATGGCATTATCTTGCTATTTACCGACAGGCGATGTGTTACCGGCTGAACTAAGCGCGGCCAATCGTGATACACCCATATTACAGCAACACGGTTTACAGGATGATGTCGTGCCATTATCTGCAGGGAACCTAGCTCATACCGCTTTAATTGCGGGCGGGTATAATGTTGTATGGCAAACCTATCCTATGCCGCATTCCGTGATCCCTGTGCAATTAAAAGAAATTTCTAACTGGTTACAACAGCAATTTAAAATGTAGGCATATCTAATAGCTGATAAAAGCAGCATGCGGTAAAGTTGTTTTTCCACATGCTTGTTTTGCTAGCGGGACAATCGTCTTATTGTGTTTTTTTTGCTAAGCAACTAATAGTAAATAACTTTAATCAATCTTTGTTGTTTTTTTATTACGTTATCAGAATGTATAAAAATTAAAAGTAAAGCTTATTTTCTGTATAAAACAAACCCATCTAAAATAATGCATAAAATCTCATTCTAATATCAAGTTTTTAATAAAATTGACACATTCTATCTTTATTATTTGTTATTATCCTTGACGCTGAACTTGATGGAGTTCAGTAAAAAAATCATATGATAAAATAATTAAAATATAAGGGTTGATCTAATGAGAAATATGCTTATTAAAGGGCTGGTTGCCACTGCTGTTTTAACGGCACTGGCGGGTTGTAATAGTGATGATGACAATAGCGTTGCAACGACCTGTGCCGAAGCCGGCAGCGCCTGTACGACTTTTACGATTTTACACACTAACGATAACCATGGCCGTTTTTGGGAAAATAGTGATGGCGAGTACGGCATGGCGGCACGTAAAACGCTAATTGACAGTATTCGTACAGAAGTGAGTAAGAATGGCGGGCAAACTTTACTGCTTTCTGGCGGTGATATTAACACCGGTGTACCTGAGTCAGATTTACAAGACGCAATCCCTGATTTTACGGGTATGAATAAAATTGGTTACGACGCTATGGCAGTGGGTAACCATGAGTTCGATAATCCATTGTCTATTTTAGATATGCAACGTCGTCTCGCTGAATTTCCTATGTTAGCAGCCAATATTTACCGTAAAAATGCTGATGGTACTCAAGGCGAACGTTATTTTGAAGCCTATAAAGTATTTGATATGAATGGATTGAGAGTCGCGGTGATAGGTTTGACCACCGAAGACACGATTAAAATCGGTAATCCTGAGTATGTTAGTGATTTAGTTTTTACTGATCCTAAAGTAGAAGTGGCTAAAGTTATTAAAGAAATTAAAGATGCCAAAGCGGCAGACATTATTTTTGCGACTACGCACATGGGTCACTATGCCGATGGACAAAATGGTAGTAATGCTCCTGGTGATGTTGCTATGGCTCGCGCACTAAAAGAAGGCGATTTACAAGTCGTTATCGGTGGTCACTCACAAAACCCAGTGTGTATGGAGCCAGATTCTGACAACAAAGCCTATGCCGCCTTTAAACCGGGTGATGATTGTGCACCAGATAAACAAAATGGGACTTGGATCATGCAAGCCCATGAATGGGGTAAATACGTTGGTCGTGCAGATTTTGAATACTTTAACGGTGAACTACATTTAGCGAGCTACAAACTTGTACCTGTTAACATGCGCAAACTGGATGATGCAGGTAAGAAGACTGCCGATTTAGCCGGTGCTAAAATTGAACCTGATACTGAATTAAAAGAGCTGCTGTCTTACTATCAAGAAAAAGGTCAAGATAAGTTAGGCGAAGTGATCGCGACAACGGATGCCCTGTTAGATGGCGAACGTGCAAGTGTGCGTAATAAGCAAACGAACTTAGGCCGTATGTTAGCTATGGCTCAAAGTGCTAAAGTGGCGGCTGATTTTGGTGTGATGAACTCTGGTGGCGTTCGTGCTTCTATCCAACCAGGTAATATTAGTTATCGTGACGTGCTGACCGTTCAGCCATTCGGTAACATGGTGACCCTGAACGAAATGACCGGTACTGAAGTCGCAACTTATTTAGGTGCAGTAGCAAGTCTTGAAATTGGTTCAGGTGGTTATGCACAAATCACAGGTGTTAAAATGACTATCGACTGTGTGGCTAAAACCGCGACTATTAGCGATATTGGTGGTAAAGATTTTAGTCCTACAGCCACATATAAGTTTACTGTACCTAGCTTTAACGCAGCGGGTGGCGACGGTTATCCTAAGCTAGAAAGCCCAATTCAAACGGGTTATGTTGATGCTGACTTGTTGTATAGCTTCTTAAAAGAGAAACAAATGATTACTGCCGCGGATTATAATCCAGTAGGCGATATCGTTTATCAAAACTCTGAAAGCGTAGAAGGTTGCAAAATTAGCACTAAGTAGCTAAATCACAAACGAGTGATAATCGCGATGGGAAATGGTGTTGATATTGTTAACTTCTAATGCCTAGTCTTTTGGGTAACATCCTAACGCAATAAAAAGCCCTATTCTTTGAGGAGTAGGGCTTTTACTATTTTTACTATGTTGATCGCGTTACAAGGAGTTGCGGTTATATAGCAAAGCTAAAGGTGGTGTAATAGAAACGACCTACGTTGTCATATGCTGCTGAGCCTGCTGTAGTACCAGTTGCTCCAAAAGGTAAATCCTCATCAAATAGGTTATCTACACCAAATTTAAGTGATATACCATTATCGAAGTTGTAGCTAATGGCGGCATCACTAATATAGTAGTCAGGGTAGGATAATAGACTATTTGGGTTGGCATTCAGTTCTAGTTCAGTATCAGTATATAAGTTAACACCTTGAATATAACGGGTTCTCCACATGGCCCCCCAGTTTTCCATAGAGTAATTTAATGTCAGGTTAGCTTGCCATTCTGGCGTGCCAGCAACACCGACATAATCCTCGTAGATATCTGGCTCATCTTGGAATGAGTAATCTTTACGATCGAGTAGCTGAGTTGCAATAAGGTTGGTTCTTAACTCTCCGCCAAATAGATCAAAGTTATAGCCGATATCAAAGTCAATACCAGCGGCCTCTAAGGCGGCAATATTGAGCGAATATTGGTTAATATTAGTGATTTCGTGCGTGGTTGGGTCGCGCGTTAACAATGCACAATATTCGTTATTAACACCACTTGGAGAGTCGACACATCTGTTGACAATATCTTGTGCACTAATGCCGCTGATAGCTTCGTCAATTTGAATATTCCAGTAATCGATACTGAATACTAAGCCTTCAATAAAGCTCGGGCTGTAAATGGCGCCAATAGTATAACTAGTTGATTCTTCAGCTTTAAGCTCTACATTGCCACCACTGTAGCCAGGAAGTGTGGCTGAATCATAATCTGAGTCAAAGCCTGCTGGAATACCTAAAGCGGCACAGTTTTGGCGGCGTTGGTCAGCATTGGCTAAACCATCTAGCTCTGATGACTTACAAGAATCATCGACACTAAAGAAGTTTTGGCTTGGCGCACCAAATAACTCGCTAATGTTTGGCGCGCGGATAGCCTCTGAATAGGTTGAGCGAACACGTATATTATCGTTCACTTCCCAGCTCAAGCCAGCCTTCCAGGTTGTGGCATTACCAATCGTGCTGTAATCAGCAAAACGGATCGCTAGCTCAGCATCTAGTTGCTTTATTAGTGGTAAGTCAGATAGTAGTGGAACACTTACTTCGGCAAACACTTCTTTAACGTCGAACTCGCCTTTATCTTCACCTAATACGTTAAAGAAAGTGCCCTCGGCATTTTGTGGTTCAAACACTTCGCTTTCTTCTTTACGGTATTCAACACCGGCCGAGAAACCTACTGCACCAGCAGGTAAATCAAACAATGCTGAGTTTGTCATAGAACCGCCTAACACGGTTTGTTTAATGACAGCGTTACCTATTGAAGTCGTGTTTATGTAGTCGCGAGCTTCTTGGCTGGCTTTACCGTTACCAAAAATATTGACAGGAACACAGCCTTCAGCACGAGCGATTTCGTCACGACAAACCGCCACGCCATCAACAAGAATTGAGTCGAGTGAGTTTTCATAATTAGCGTAAACAAGGTTATTACGGTTAACACGTTTTAAGTCAGTTTGACCATAAGTGGCAAATACATCGTATGACCAGTCTTCAAGTACACTACCTTCTAAGCCTAAAACATAACGCTGAGTTTCGCGGGTATCATCTTCTAAGCGTAAGCCTAAGTCCGTCATGAAACGGTTAACAGAAACTTCAGATACACCTTCTTGATTCATTAAATCACGCATATCATTTTGCATGAAAGCATTATCAATACTGACGGTGTTGACTGGGTTGAAGAAGAAAAATGCAGGTTGGGATATACCCTGAGATTCACTGCGGACATATTTAGCTTCAGCATACCCGTTTACGTTGTCTGAAAAGCGATAGTTAGATTTAACGTTAAAGTTATAACGATTAAATTCAGGCTGTAATTCGACAAATTCATTTAAGTTAGTGTAATCACAATCAGTGCAATAGCTACCGTCATAATTAGTACCTAAATTCACATCTTTCATTGAACCATCGGCATTAAAGGTTTTCCAACCATTGCCCAAGTTAAACGTACCTGCATTACTAATGCGATAATGGCCAGCATTAGGCGTGAGAATTTTATCTGGGTTGGATGGGTCGTTATCATCGCCATTGGGGCGATCTAGGTTAGTGATAGAGGCAAACGATGTTGAGGTTTGATCTCTATCGAATGCTTTTAGCTGATTTTGGCCGCTGTATTCAAATGCGGCTGCGACGTTACCTTGACCTTCGGCGAAATCTGAACCATAAGAAATAGAGAAACGTTTTTTATTAAATGACGCTTCTTCTGCTTCACCGATTGTGGCGGATACATCTAGACCAGTGACATTCTTTTTCAGGATAAAGTTAACCACACCTGTGACCGCGTCAGCGCCGTAAATAGCGGATGCGCCGCCTGTTATCACTTCTACCTTATCAATCCACACACTCGGGATAGTGTTAATGTCTACAGATGAAGTGCCTGAAGAACTGGCAACATGACGACGGCCATCTACTAACACTAATGTCCTGTCAGTGCCCATATTACGTAAATCAAGCATGTTTAAGCCTGATGTGCCAATAAAACGACCTGAGTTAGCGAGTGAGAAGGTGTTACCTAGCGCTGGTAGTTGGTTTAATGCTTCACCGATGTTGGTTACACCGGTAGACAATAATTCTTCACCAGTAATCACTGTTACAGGCGTTGGTGCGAATGCACCTTCGCGCACAATTCGTGAGCCTGTAACTGTTATTTTCTCGACATTAGCGGTATCAATTTTCGGAGTTTCGGCTGCAGCTCCTGCTGTTGCTAAAATGGCTGAGCAAGCGCTAGCAATTAGCGAGTAGCGCACAGATTTAGATATTCCTGAATTATTCATCATTAATTACCTATTAAATTTCTATTAATTATATTTTTATGTGAGATAAAATAACTCTCAACACAACATAATTAACATTAATGCATCACAAAATTCAATAGTTTATTTTTCAGGATGAATTTTAATATATTTACGTTGATTTGAATTTGTCTTGGTTATTTCTTTCTTTCGCGCATGAGTTCTCTAAGTAATTAATAATTAAGTGTATATTTAAATTTTGTTATTCGCCACTATTTGTTTTTAATAATAAATCTACATTTATGAACATATTTAATTACAAAAAACATTTTGAGGTAGTTTGTATCAGTCTTGTGTTAATACTTAATGTCAATTGGTACAAGTTAGCCTGTTTCGATAAAATAAAATCTGTCTCACTCTGCGCTTGATGTGACTTTACGAGTTGAAACATTATATTTACAAATGTTTCTGGCTCTATGTTTTTGAGGGTATTTAGTGCATATTATGTGCATGTAATATGCTATTAGTGCTATTAGTGCTATTAGTGCTATTAGTGCTATTAGGAGTGGATTCTATTTTATATAAAATATGTACTTTGATGATGCTTTGTTAACTCTGATATTTTTAGAAAAACATAATACTGCAGGTTTCAAACTGGGTAATTTCAATTTCAAACTGGATTTGACCCATGTACTTGACTTTAAAAAGCAAGCTAATGCTGATGCTGAAATGATTGATTATGCAGGTCTGACTGACACCCCAGACTGGCGCGGTAACTTCGCTACAAGTTGGAAATATGATGATTTCTCCGCCGCATGGACGGTTGTGTATATCGGTAGTCAATCTGCGAGCTATTACAATGAGTTAGAAGAAACTGACCGTTATGTCGATTACTCTAATTACTTTAAACATAATATCCAACTGGCTTACAGCCATGCTTATAACGGCTCTATCACTGTCGGGGTTAATAATGTGTTTGATGCTGAAACACCAAACTACTATAGCTATGCAGATTATCGCGATGTGAACGTGGGTTTATATGATGTATTAGGTAGGACCTATTACCTGAGACTAAACCAAAAGTTTTAAGTTATCCACCTCCCTGGATAACCCAAACCTCCGCTTGCGGAGGTTTTTTTGCAAAAAATAGGGTATCCATTTATACCAATCGTATTAAATATCTGTTCATTCAGCTGGAGTGCAAAGCGCTTTAGACAAGGCGAAGGATTGAAACTTTGTCGAAAGTCTTAAACACAGTATAAAGCGCAAGGCAAGTTTGCGTACCTAAGCGCGGGTTATTAGTAGCAAAGTTAACGCAGATAAAGGGAAAAGTAACCTTTAGAGACGCAGAGCTTATCCCGAGTTAAGGTTACATATACTGTCTTCATGTTTAGCTATTTATTTGCCGCTTTAATGCGCTTGAGGCTTTAAAGCTTGGTTGATTGTAACCGTCAATTTCAATGGCCTCACCCGTTTGCGGATTACGGCCCGTTTTAGCTAAATGGTATCTCAGCTCAAAAGTGCCAAATTGTGGCAGGAAGATTTTTTCGCCTTCGCTTAAGGCGATGTGGATCTGTTGCAATATCTGCTCAACCACAGGTTTAATGCTCGTTTGCGAGGCGTTTAACTCGGCGGCAATACGTCGGATAAGTTGTGCTTTGTTCATACAAACCTCTGAAGTCAGCTTAGGTTCAATCGTGGGCAAGTTATAACAAGCACATTGTCATATTGGAAGTTATAGCGAGCGCAGAGTGTGTGACTGGTGATTTATTGGCAGGTTTGTAATGCGTAAGATAATTGATGTTTATAGTTTGTCGTAAACATTGTTGGTTTCAGGTTTTTATTTTAGGCGTTATCGCTTAAACGCAAAGCGTACTGCGCTTAAGCGATAAGTGTTTAACCTACGAAAATAGGGTTTCTTCTAATGTGCGACCTTTAAGTAGCATTTTATACTGCCATTTATGCTGGTTGAAGAGTCTAAATAGACGTATTTCAATATCGCTATCCTTAGATTTATCCTCATCAATGGCCAGCTGGATAATAAACACATTGCTCTGTTTTGAGCTAACGTTCATCACTCCTGCTAGTTTCACCACTTCCGCTTGCAGTAACTCACTGTCGCAGCTTTGCATGGTTAAGGTGAGGTAATCGCTACCGGTCGATGCATACATAGATACAGCTTGGCTTAGCTGGCCCTTATCTAAATACAACACTTGATCGCATAGCTTTTCGAGCTCATCGAGATTATGGGAACTGATCATAAAGGTAGTGGTGGGCGATAAAGCTTTGACCAGTTCACGGACTTTTTTTGCGTTAGCAGGATCGAGTCCCGCTGTCGGCTCATCCAATAACACTAACTCGGGCGAGCCTATTAACGCCTGTGCAATCGATACCCGTTTACTCATGCCGTGGCTTAGACTCGGTGGTTTTTGATCTGCAACATCGGCTAAATCGACTAGAGCCAATACGCGAATCGCTTCATGTTTGGCTTGTTCAGCACTCATACCTTGTAGTTGCGCAAAAAAACTGAGTTGACTCACAATCGTCAGGTTAGGATCCAGTGCTGCATCTTGCGGTAGCGCGGCGATTTTACCCAGTAGTTTAGGGCTGTTAGGCGCTTCACCGAGTATGGTTATGCTGCCAGCACTTGGAGATAAATAGCCGCATAACAGACTAAAGAGGGTAGTTTTACCTGCACCATTTGGACCGACAAGCGCGATAGGCGCTCCCGCTTCTAGGCTAAAGTTAACATTATTCAGCGCTTTTTTACTGCCGTAAAGTTGCGACAGTCCTTGGCATTGGATCAGACTCATAGCGAGCTCCTTTGCATATAAATTCTGCCGAGCAAGAGGGCCGCAGCGGTTTGTATCAGTGGAATGGGGGCGTAGACTAAGCTGTAAAGGCCATTAGTATTGAGCATGTCCGACAGCTGAGCGCCGGGTAACACCCATTGTAGCTGTGCCAGTACGCTCGCTTGACTGCTTAGTATCATGATAGCAATAGAAATCACCGTCCATAAAATAGTGGCAAACACCATTGCTTGGCGCGCCGTGCGCGCATATAAAGACAACAAGGTCATCACTGCCGTATAGGGCAAGATCACTATGATGAGGTTAAGGCCGACTAAGGCGCCAGAGGTTAATGCTGGCAACAAGAGTTGACTATCACGGCTGAGCGCGAGGGCGATTGTGGCGATAATCGTTAATAGGATCAGCAAGCTCTGGATTAAAATCTGGCCGAGAAAACGGCCGAACAATAAGCTATCACGACTCGTGCGTATGGTTAAAAATCGCAGTGTACCGCGGGTTTTATCCGAGGAGAACTGATCTGCTGCGATTAAAATGCTGAACATCGGGAACAAGTACAACGCAAAACACCAAAATACGGCCATTTCGGCCACTGGCCACTTAAAGAGCACATTGAGGGTATTTATGCCAAATAAGCTATCAATGATATCTTTCACATTAGGTTGTAACAACATGGCCGATGCGCTTTGAATGGGATAAAGCAGTAATACGCCCCAGACTAAACCAAAGGCAATTAAGGCAATGATCCCTCGGGTGTTGAATAAAAACTTACGCAGTTCAAACATGGCGATGAGAAGCATGTTGTTGAAAATGCTAGGTGGATTATGAGTCATATGCTTTCTCTATTATTCTTGGCGCTACAATGTGGGAGAGGTTAAATCGCTCCCCCTTGGGTACCTACGCATAGATAGACATGCTTAGGTAGACAATGATGCTGCCTATCAGTGCTATTCCACTTAAATGGCAATGGCACATGTTTTTACAATACTTAGCTCAACGAGGCGATTAATTCATCGAGTTTTTGTGTCAGCTCGGTGACTTGCCGCTCAAGCTCGGTCACCCTTTTTACTAACGCTGGCGGCTCAATATCGACAGGCTCATGGGCTAGGGTGCTGCTTGTCGTTACATGAAATGATGAGCTCGCACTTTCGAACTGCGCAGAAGCGACTGAGAACAATTCCACATAACGGGATTCGCGGCGGCCGGCTTCTCTGGGCAATTGTGTTAAGAAAGGTTTCTCACTATTCATCAATTTGCGGATGCAATCTTCTACTTCGACGACGTCTTTAAACTCGTGCAAACGATTGCTGCGGGTGCGTAATTCTCCGGGTGTTTGTGGTCCACGTAATAATAGTAAACAGACGATGGCGAGTGCGGCGGGTGATAGTTGCAATTCGCTGAATTCGGTATTGCAGAATCTGTGCTTGTATTTAACTACACGACTGCCAAATCCTGATTGTTCGCTAAGTAAACGTTTCTTATTAAGTGAATCGAGGGCAATTTGTACTTGGGTTTCGCTGAGTTCGAGTACCGGCTCGCGGCTGGTTTTTTGATTGCAGGCTAAGGTCAATGAGTTTAGCGAGAGTGGATATTGCTCAGGGGTGGTGATTTCTTTCTCAAGCAGGCATCCGATGACTCTGGCTTCGTGTAACGTGAGTTCCATATAAGCTCCAAAGAAAAAAGCATGGCTTTGTTTATAACAGAGCCATGCTTAATATCCTAGGAGTTGTCAGTCTAACCCTGCCTTAGTGGCGGTAAACTGTACAACTTTGATGCTAAGTGCTGAATAGAGTTAATTATTCTGCCGTTTCAGTTAAACGCAAACCATCATTATCTATACTCAGTCGGCTACTTTTAAATAGACCGCCAATTGCTTTTTTGAAGGCTTTTTTACTCATGCCAAGCTGATCGTAAATGATTTCAGCATCGGTTTTATCGGTCAGGGGTAAAAAGCCGCCAGCTTGTTTGAGTTTAATTAAGATAATGTGGGCGTGTTTATCTAACTCTTCTTTACTGCCTTGTTGCAGCACAAGATCGATTTTCCCATCCTTGCGCACTTGTTTGATAAAGCCTTTGACTCTTTGGCCAAAACGCAGTTTTTGGAATACTTCATTTTCAAAAATCACGCCCCAATGGGCATGATTAATAATGGCTTTGTAGCCTAAGTCAGTGGTGCCGCCAATATATAAATCAACTTGCTGACCCACGGTATAGTCTGGCTCAGTTTTATCGAGGAATTTATCGATTTTTGATGAGGCCATAATGCGCTCATCAGCGCGGTTTGCGTGTACAAAGACCAGATAAGAACGGCCTTCTTCGATAGGTTTGTGTTGCTCACCAAAGGGCAATAATAAGTCTTTATCTAATCCCCAGTCTAAAAAGGCGCCATAAGGACCGGTTGCAACGGCTTTTAAGTAAGCGAATTCGCCGACCTGCGCCAGTGGGCGCCGCGTGGTGGCAATCACGATATCTTCGGAATCTAGATACAGAAACACGTCAAGCATATCACCGACTTGGCAGTCCTTAGGGGTGACTTTGTTTGGCAGCAGTACTTGCCCTAATTCGTGTGCGTTTAAATACACGCCAAAGCTGACTTGTTTTACAACCTCAAGTTTGCAGGTTTTACCTATCTGTACCATGTATCTCTCTGTGCATAATGAAATGTGATTCGGCTGCGATTATATATGTTTTGCTGCTGAAACTGCAGCATTATTGTTTTTAGGTTTTATCTTAGCCTATTTAGGCGGTTAATCCGCGCAGATTTGGCTTAAGTCCAGCGGTGATGTTGGGTGTGCTATAAACGCTTTATTAATCACTGCGGATTTACACACAAAATCTAGGGCTATTTGTAAGGGGGAATATCAGAAATTGTTACAAGTGCCATTAAAAAATATTGAACAGGCTTGTACTGAGTAGTGCTTAGTAAGTTGCTGATAAATAATGTAGTAATGGTGTGGTGTATCTAGGGTTTGTTGCGTGAGTGTTTATTATATTTTAATGTAAAAGATTAAATGAGATTGTTACTTGCATTCTAAGACATAGCGCGGTTTAATTGCGCCGTTCAACGATATTGCTCGTTGCAGACACGACATATATTACGTGAGTAATAAAGTTTTATGGTTCAGTCGTCATTAACCGTGTAATTAATAATATATCAAATTACATGGGGTTAAGAGGGTTTTTATTAGCTAATGCACAAGTCTCCATTTTTTGCACTTTACCTAAAAGTATCACAATGCCAACGCTCGATTGTTGTGCCATATGATGATACTGGCCTTAAGCATCTCACGTTGATCCGCATCAATTCTGGCCGCGAAGAAGCCAATAGTCCCCTGTTAAAATAATCTTGCCTAGAGATAAGCTGGTTTGGCGTTTTTGCTAGTTCAGTGTTATCGGTTTTCGTTTTCTACTTGTGTTATCGGTTTCTGAAGGTCTTAACTTCTTTCGAACGTCTTTAAGTTGCTTATTAGCTTGATGTTTTAAGGATATGACTCAGGACTTTATTCGGCTTTTTAGCGTTATTGACGCCTTTCGCCTGAAGATAAAAGCAAGCAGGGCAAGTAAAGATAGCTTTACTGGGGTAAGGGAATAAGCTTTTTCTTCAATATGATACGATGCAATGCGCGAAGATGTGTTGTCTCTTGCGCTATGAATGAAAATCGCGGCAATGTCACTTACACTAACGTGACGTTGCGGCATTAAGTAGAAGGTGAAATCCACCTTCGTGTATGTCAGGTAAGGTTTTCCTTTGCCTGGGTTTGTCGAACGGGCGGTTGTGCTATTAAGCCATAACCGTTTAACCCATTTTTTACTAGACGGGCTAAATAATAATGAATGATTGGTCTATTGATGATGCTCGTGCTGGGTACAATGTTACTCACTGGAGCCAAGGTTTTTATGGGATTAGCGATCAAGGTGAAGTGACAGTATCACCGGATCCTCAAAATCCTGATTACAAGATTGGCTTAAATGAGCTAGCTAAAGACATGGTTAAAGCGGGCGTCGCTTTACCCGTGCTAGTTCGTTTTCCGCAAATTCTGCACCACAGAGTGAACAGTTTGTGCCAGGCATTTGACCAAGCGATACAAAAATATGAGTATCAGGCGGACTATTTGCTGGTTTACCCAATTAAAGTAAACCAACAGCAAACTGTGGTAGAAGAGATACTTGCGAGTCAGGCATCAAAAGAAGTACCACAACTGGGCTTAGAAGCCGGCAGTAAGCCTGAGCTGATGGCTGTTTTAGCCATGGCGCAAAAAGCCAGTTCAGTCATTGTCTGTAATGGTTACAAAGATAACGAATATATCCGCTTAGCACTGATTGGTGAAAAGCTGGGCCATAAGGTTTATATCGTTTTAGAAAAACTGTCTGAACTGAAAATGGTGTTAGCGGAATCTAAACGTCTTGGTGTAACACCGCGTTTAGGTCTGCGTGCACGTTTAGCGTTCCAAGGCAAAGGCAAATGGCAGGCGAGCGGCGGCGAGAAGTCTAAGTTTGGTCTATCTGCTGCGCAAATTTTGCTGGTTGTTGAGCAACTTAAGCAAAATGACATGCTGGATTCGTTGCAGTTGTTACATTTCCACTTAGGTTCACAAATTGCCAACATCCGCGATATTCGCCAAGGTGTGAGTGAAGCGGGTCGTTTTTACTGTGAATTACGTAAATTAGGTGCGAGCGTTAATTGCTTTGACGTCGGTGGTGGTTTAGCGGTGGATTACGATGGCACACGTAGCCAAAGTAATAACTCAATGAACTATGGTCTGACTGAATACGCTAACAATATTGTTAATGTATTGACTGATATCTGTAATGAATACGAGCAGCCTATGCCACGTATTATTTCAGAGTCTGGCCGTTACTTAACCGCGCATCACGCGGTATTGATCACTGATGTTATCGGTACTGAAGCTTATCAGCCTGAGAACATTCAAGCGCCAGCAGAAGAATCACCGCAGTTATTACATAACATGTGGCATTCATGGTCTGAGATCAGCGGCCGCGCTGACCAACGCGCTTTGATTGAGATTTACCACGATAGCCAAAGTGACTTACAAGAAGCACATTCATTATTCGCTTTAGGTCAATTAACTTTGGCTGAGCGTGCTTGGGCTGAGCAGGCTAACCTGCGGGTTTGCCATGAAGTGCAAGGGTTATTGAGTCCGAAAAACCGTTATCACAGACCGATTATTGATGAACTCAATGAAAAGTTAGCCGATAAGTTTTTTGTTAACTTCTCATTATTCCAGTCATTACCCGATGCTTGGGGTATTGATCAAGTGTTCCCTGTATTGCCGTTATCAGGTTTAGATAAAGCCCCTGAGCGCCGTGCTGTGATGCTCGATATTACCTGTGACTCTGACGGTATTGTTGATCAATACGTAGATGGTCAAGGGATTGAAACCACACTACCAGTGCCAGCGTGGAGCGCCGATAGTCCGTATCTGATCGGTTTCTTCCTTGTGGGTGCATACCAAGAAATCTTGGGCGATATGCATAACTTGTTTGGTGATACTAACTCAGCGGTTGTTCGCATCGAAGAGAACGGTGTGACTAACATTGAATCGGTATTAGAAGGTGACACGGTTGCCGACGTATTGCGTTACGTTAACTTAGATGCGGTGGCCTTTATGCGCACCTATGAAGAGTTAGTTAATCAGCATATTGCCGAAGATGAACGCGCACAAATTTTAGAAGAACTGCAATTGGGCCTCAAAGGCTACACTTACTTAGAAGATTTTTCTTAAGATTTAGTGTGTTAACATAAATCAGTCTAAGGTCACTTAGGCTGATTTTTGCTTTCTAGCTTATTAATATTTATCGCCCATGGAGCTGTTTTACTTTAATGGCGAGAGATAACAAGGGTAAGCTCTCAATATCAACGGTGAATGGGGTTAAGGATTTGACGTTTTTTGAAGGCTCAGAAAAAAAGCTTGAGATCATCGTGACGGCGTCTGCACCGAATTTACGCAAACTCGATGTGAGCTTTTGGTCAGCCTTAGTCAACTGCGCCCATGCAGAGATACTGTCGCATATCAGTAATACCGAGTGTGATGCCTATTTATTGAGTGAATCCAGCTTGTTTGTGTGGCATGACAGATTCCTTATGCTTACCTGTGGCACTAGCACCTTAGTGAACGCTGCCTGTTATTTTATTGATGCGCTTGGTTCATCCTCAATGGCACTGGTGAGTTACCAGCGCAAAAACGAATACCAAGCACATTTGCAAACCAGCAGTTTTACTCATGATATTAAGCAATTGCGGCAACGTATTGTAGGCAAGGCATGTCGAGTGGGGCATTTAGACAGTCACCATCATTATTTTTTCTGCTCGGATAGCCATTATCAAGCAGCACAAGATGACTGCACGAGTGAGCTATTGATGTACCACATTCGTGGCGAGCTTGCCGACTATCTTAATGGTGGTCCACACAGTTGTGATGAGCTTTGCAGCGTGTTGGGATTTAAGCATTTATTCCCTGAATTTGAGATAGATGCGCATCTATTTACTCCGTCAGGCTTTTCGATGAACGGTCTGTGGGGCAAATATTATGTTACTTTGCACATTACGCCACAGAGCGACAATGCGTGCGCAAGCTCTTACGTGAGCTTTGAAACCAATCTTGATTTAGCACGGTATTCTCAGAGTTTGTTGGGGCGATTATTAACGCTGTTTTCCCCCGTGAGTTGGGACATTATCCGTTTTAATACCGACGATTCAACGCTGGGGTTTCCTGCCCATGTACGCTTAGGACATGGTTCATTAACGACCGAGCAAGGTTATCATATCGGTTTTAGTCACTATCAACAGCTGCAAACTGAAGTGCTGATCCCTGAACTTATGTAAATTTTTGGCGTTTGCTTTTTGGGAATATGTATGGCTACGATTGCTGATAAACCAGATTATTAACTGTATTCCAATGCGTTTGCTTATTTACGACAGCCGCTGAACTTCAAACCACTGGAAAGTGATGCTGACATTGTTGTGATTGGTTTGCCATTTGATATGGCAACGATAGGACGGTCTGTCGGCCGTATGGGGCCAGAAGCAATTCGTCGTGCATCGGTTAACTTAGCGTGGGAAGATACGCGTTGGCCTTGGGATTTTAGCCTAAGCAAAAGTATTAAAATTGTTGATGCGGGCGACTTAGTATTTGACTGTGATGATGCTGAAGATTTTACCCAGCGTTTAGAAACCTTTGCTACTCAAATACTCGATGCGGGCAAGACTCAGTTAAGCTTCGGCGATCACTTTGTGACGCAGCCCTTGCTGCGCGCCCACTATAAAAAATACGATAAAATGGCATTATTACATTTTTATGCACATACAGATACTTACAGCCAAGGTAGCAAGTACGATCACGGCACTATGTTCTACCATGCACCCCGTGAAGGGCTTATCGCCCCTGCGCATTCAGTGCAAGTGGGTATTCGAACCGAGTACGATCGTGAAAACCACGCTTATCAAGTGATTGATGGCGCGATAGCTAATGATTTAACTGCCGATGACATAGTGGCACAAATTCGCGCTCGGGTAGGCGATATGCCGTTATACGTGACCTTTGATATCGATTGTTTAGATCCCGCATTCGCACCTGGCACTGGCACGCCTGTCTGTGGCGGTTTAACTAGCGATAAAGCGATGAAAATCATCCGGGGTTTACACGGTATGAACATTGTGGGTATGGATGTGGTGGAAGTCGCGCCCGCTTATGATTCTGCCGACATTACGGCATTAGCCGGCGCAACGCTGGGCCTTGAAATGCTGCACGTGTGGGCCGTAGGCAAAGGCTTAGTTAAAAAGTAACTAAGCTGAACGGTTACTATTAATCGCTGCTATGGGTATTTATCAATAAGTCGATGTTCGCGCTAAAGTTAATGATAAAAGCCAAGGCGTATGTCTTGGCTTTTTTATTAACATTTTTATGGGTTATTGATACTGAGAAAGGCTAAGCTTTTTTATTATGCATGATAAACTTATGCCATTGATGCGATGACCTTTGGGTGTAATTAAGGTTATTGTCACGATTGGACTGCCCGTTTACTTAAGGAAACCCGATGACAGATCTGAGTGATATCCGCCGCGAGTATGCTAAAGGCGGCTTAAGACGTGCCGATTTACCGCAAAATCCGATGGATTTATTTGAACTGTGGATGGCGCAGGCAAGGGATGCAGAGCTTAGCGATCCAACCGCCATGTGCGTAGCGACGGTAGATGAACACGGCCAACCCTTTCAGCGGATTGTGCTACTTAAGCGTTTTGATGATACAGGTTTCGTGTTTTTTACTAACTTAGGTAGCCGCAAAGCCCAGCAAATCGCCGCGAACAATAAAATTAGTTTGCATTTTCCTTGGCATCCTTTAGAGCGTCAGGTATCAGTATTAGGTGAAGCGCAGGCGCTTTCGACTGCCGAAGTGCTTAAATACTTTTTAACTCGCCCCAAGGATAGCCAAATTGCCGCTTGGGTGTCGCAGCAGTCAAGTAAATTGAGCGCCAGACAAGTGCTTGAGGGGAAGTTCTTCGAAATGAAGGCCAAGTTCGCCAAAGGCGATGTGCCTTTACCCAGTTTTTGGGGGGGCTATTTAGTGCGTCCCTCAAGTATCGAATTTTGGCAGGGCGGGGAGCATCGGTTGCATGATCGTTTTATTTACACCCTTCATCAAACCGAGTGGAATATTGATCGTTTAGCGCCATAGTTTAGGTAAAACCAAATGTGATACTCCACTGTCAGTCAGCATTAACGTATTGAGTAAATAACATTGAGTGATTATAAAATTTGGGTCGATGCCGACGCTTGTCCCAATCCCATTAAAGAAATGCTGTTTCGGGCGGCTGAGCGCAAAGCCTTACCGCTGGTGCTGGTGGCCAATCAAATGATCCGTATACCGCCATCGCCCTATATCAGCCAAATTCGCGTGGGTGCGGGTTTTGATGTGGCGGATCAATATATTGTTGATCATGTTGAACCAACGCATTTAGTGATTACCGCAGATATTCCTTTGGCGGCGTTGATCATTGAAAAGGGGGCGTTGGCACTCAATCCTCGCGGCGAGCTCTATACGGTCGATAATATAAAACAAAAACTGACGATGCGCGATTTTATGGAAGACTTGCGGGGTTCTGGTGTGCATACCGGTGGTCCGGATACCTTTTCTCAAGCGGATAAACAGGCTTTTGCCAATAGTTTAGATAAATGGCTAGTGCGAATATGAATCATAGTTTACTGGTCGCTAATGGATAAAAAGAGTATCTTTAGCGACAGTTAGGTGGTGTGGAACACATTTGACTGAGTAGTATTGTTATCCGCTAGGCTTGTCGATTTACTTTACTGCATGACTTTTAAACTCACTTTTAGAGGACTGAGACGATGAAAAAATGGATAGGAATAGTGGCTTTATCTGCTATTGCCAGCTTTAGCTGCTTTGCTCAATGGCAAGTGGTCGAACAGGATTCCCGAGTCAGTTTTATTTCGATAAAGAAAGGAGATATTGCTGAGGTTCATCACTTTAAACAACTCAAAGGCCAGCTTAAAGATAATGGACAATTTGAGTTATCTATCCCGCTAATCGGTGTGGCAACCGGCATTGATATTCGCGACGAGCGGATGCAGAGCTTGTTATTTGAAGTGTCTTTATATCCTGAGCTCAAGTTGTCGTCGCAAGTTGATAATAAGTTGGTCAAAGAACTGAGCGTTGGCGAAAGTAAAATAGCGGATATTGAGGGTAAAATCTCACTGCATGGTAAGACTCAAACTAAGACTTTTTCAGTGTTAATCACTAAAATTACGGATAATAAACTGCAAGTCAGCAGTTTTCAGCCTGTAATAGTCAACGCTAATGAGTTTGACCTTGTTGCTGGAGTGGATAAATTGCGTGAAATTGCGGGTTTATCGAGTATTAGCCAAGCCGTACCAGTGTCATTTGTACTAACCTTGACTCAGTAATTTTCACAATATTGGCGTAGATCACGATGTTGACCCGTTAATATGAGATAGAGTTAGCAATAAGTGTCAGTGGTGGCTCGATAAGAAGCCGAATTATCGGCTTCTTTGATATTGATAAATATGGTATTAATAGCATAGTGCTATATTCTAAGTTAATGAGTTTTAAGGGTTAAGAATGGTTACAGATAAAGATGGTTATATACATTTGATCCAGTATTTAACTGAACATCTAGGCTTATTTGAAACGCCGAGTTCACAGGTCATTTCCGATGATACTGTGATGGAGTTGTTTGAAGAGCAATTATCGGCGCAGATTATTATGGTGTGCGGTCAAAATCCGTCATTATCATTCGCACAGCGTAATATCATTATCCGTGAAGTTGATGCCATCGTTTACGATCTAGAAGAAATCTTAGCTTTAGTGGCTAATTACAAGGCAACGCCAGCACAGACCTTATTTATAACCGAGTTTTCCAGTTTGATTAAAAATTTGTTCGATCAAGAAATCGCTAAATTACAAGTCATCGCCTAGTTTTGACAATGCGTTAGTGATGATGAGTTTCAATATATTTATTCATCTTGCATTGCCGCTGTGAGTCTTAAAAACCGTTACCACTCTAGCCTTTTTCGCATTTATATTATTGCTTGAGCATCTTTTTTTAATGGCGTTAACTATTTTTAGACGCAAAGATTGCTAAGGAGTCCTCAATGCTAACAGTCGCTTTGGGTCATGCTGATGACATATTGGTTATTGTGGCATCGGGTCGTGTTAGCCGCGAGGATGTTGAAAGCTATCTTATTCCCGCGATTGAAACCAAGTTGCAAGACCATGCCTGTATTCGACTGTGGTATGAGTTTTCGTCAGAATTTGAGGGCATATCTGTTGGAGCCTTATGGGATGATGCAGTTTTAGGTTTATTCCATTTAAGTGATTTTTCAAGAGTAGTGATGCTAGTCGATGGCGCCAGAATGAGCACTATGGTCAATACGCTCGCCTGCATGTTACCGTGTCCCGTAAAAGTATTTACCAGCAATGAGCATATACAAGCTAAAGCATGGTTAGACCAATCACCTCTTAGTTCTTGTAGTCCCCTTAGTTGATTATGACGTCATAACGAATAAAGGACAGGGCACATGAATGGTGTGCCCTGTCCTTTATGTTATTGTAGTGTGGACTTTTAAAACGCTCTAGCCTAAATGATCATGTTCGCTAAGATAACGCGCTTGGGTTTCCCCGTTCAGCAAGCAGAATGTTATTATTTGTACAGAGAAGGTTTCGTAGAACCACTTACAATCGGCACGATAAACAGCAGCCAAGCGACCAAAAAACCACTGAAGACTACGACCATCCATTCGGCCATTGTTACGCCCATAAAGCCCCACTGAGTATCAGTACACATCCCCGTAGGAAGCATTATCGAAGGAAACCATTCATGCAGTGGCATCCAAGCTGGAAACTCAGGTAAAAATGAGCACGTTGAGAAAGGGGATGGATTAGTTTGCATATCCACAAGCGATAAGGCTAATTTGAGTCCCCAAGTTGCACTCACCGCCCAGAGTAACGCTGCTAAAAGGCGAATAATGCGATATTTTGGCGCTGTCATACCGATAAGGCCTGCGACCAACAGACCAAAAACGGCCAGCCTTTGGTAAATACACATGACGCAAGGGTCGAGTTTCATTACATGCTGAAAATACAATGCGGTTAGTTCTAATCCAAGGGCTGTGCCACCAAGAATAAACCAAGACGAACGGGAATGGGCAAAGCGCGTCAGTACAGTCAAAATGGAACTCCGTATTAGCAAAAACGCCCTCAAAGATGGGGGCGTTTTTTAGACTCTACTTATTAAATAAAGTTCAGTCAATCAACAAAATTAGTGGCTACTCGTAGACCTCAGTACTTCTTGGGTACTGTGATGCATAATTAGTTGCGAATCATAAAAATACTGAGTGGCTTGTTCAAGGAAACCGGTTTCGATTGCCATCACTCCGACGAGGGAGAGAACAATAGTGTAGGGTAATGCCATCCATACCATTCTTCCGTAGGATAAACGGATAAGTGGCGCCAGAGCAGAGGTTAATAGGAATAAAAATGCCGCCTGGCCATTCGGTGTTGCTACTGAAGGTAGGTTTGTTCCTGTATTAATCGCCACTGCCAGTAAATCAAACTGATCACGGCTAATTTGACCACTGATCAATGCCGCTTTTACCTCGTTGATATACACAGTACCGACAAAGACGTTATCGCTCACCATAGACAAAAGACCGTTAGCGATATAGAAAATCACTAACTGGGTATTGCCTTGATAGCTCAGCGCCCACTGGATAACGGGGGCAAATAAATGTTGGTCAATAATAACCCCAACCACGGCAAAGAATACGGCTAATAAGGCGGTAAAAGGTAATGCTTCTTCGAAGGCTTTACCGAGTGCATGTTCATCGGTTACGCCGTTAAAAGCGGTGGTTAAAATAATCACTGAAAGACCAATTAAGCCAACAGAGGCTAAATGTAAGGCCAAGCCTGCAATTAACCATACACCCACTAAGGCTTGTACGATCAACTTCATATTGTCTTTATTGGTGCGGCGTGAATCCTCATGCGCAGCGTAATCGCATAGGATTTTATGTACGGCATTAGGAAGCTTCGCGCCATAACCAAAAATATGGAATTTTTCGACTAAGAAACAGGTCAATATACCAGCCAGTAATACAGGAACGGTTACGGGGGACATGCGAATGGCGAATTCGCCGAACTGCCAATTTGCTTGAGCGGCAATAATTAAGTTTTGTGGCTCACCAACCATAGTACATACGCCGCCAAGTGCAGTACCCACGCCCGCATGCATTAGCAGATTACGCAAAAATCCACGGAAAGCATCAAGTTCTTGTTCGTTTAACTGATCGTCACCGTTTGCGTTTTTACCTTCAGAGGTATGATCGTGATCGGCACTAAAATCTTTGCCTGAGGCCACTTTATGATAAATAGAATAAAAACCAACTCCAACAGCAATAATCACGGCAATAACGGTGAGTGCGTCTAAGAAGGCGGATAGAAATGCTGAGGCTAAGCAAAACATCAATGACACTAAAATTTTAGAACGTACTTTAGTAATAATTTTTGTGAAGCCAAATAACAATAACTGCTTCATAAAATAAATACCGGCCACCATAAAGACCAGTAACAATAATACTTCTAAGTTTGCTTCTATTTCGTGCAGCACTTGACTTGCCGAAGTCATACCTATTGCGACGGCTTCAATTGCTAATAAACCACCGGGCTGCAATGGATAACATTTTAATGCCATGGCTAGGGTAAAAATAAATTCAAGTACCAACACCCAACCAGCGACAAAGGGGTCTACATAGAAAAAGAGTATTGGGTTAATAATTAAAAATGACAGTATCGCGATCTTGTACCATTTAGGAGAATTTCCTAAGAAGTTTCCAATAAACGCCTGACTCATTGTCACGGGCATGGCCGCCTTCCTTCTCATGATGTTAAAAATTGCACTAATGGGTATTAATAGCTTAATTAATACCTGTGTTTGTGAAAGCAGTCTAGCTTAAAGAGAAAGCTAATGTAACGATATACTATTGATCACATTTCAAAAAGCGGAGCTACTCGGCAAAATGATTAATTCTAGCTTGATATTGGTTGTTTTTTTGAACAGTTATGTGACCTTTACACTGTGGTCACGTGATGAATTTAAGTGAATGGTTTCCATTTTTTCCGGCTCTGGTATGATCAGTGACCATTAAGGTACACAACAACTGGATAAGTGGCTGATGATAATCAATGCCAAAGGACCTGCAAGTTTTGCAGAGAAGTATATTGTGAGATCCATATGGGACAATAAGTTTCCCCCTGGATCCATTTTACCGGCTGAACGTGAACTCTCAGAGTTGATTGGCGTGACTCGTACCACCTTACGCGAAGTGTTGCAGCGCTTAGCTCGTGATGGGTGGTTGAAAATTCAACATGGTAAACCGACTCGAGTTAATAACTTCTGGGAAACCTCTGGTTTGAATATTCTTGAGACTATTGCCGATCTCAATCCTGAAGGATTTCCGGTGTTAGTTGATCAATTGTTATCGGCTAGAACTAACGTGAGTGCCATCTATTTCCGCGGTGCGCTGCGTTATAATCCTGATACTGCGGTAGACGTACTCGCCAAAATTCATCAGTTAGAAGATACGGCAGAATCCTATGCCGAATTTGACTATTTATTGCATCACACCTTAGCTTTCTCATCTGGCAATCCACTTTACGTGTTGATTTTAAATGGCTTTAAAGGTCTATATAGCAGAGTCGGACGCTACTATTTTTCAAGTTCTGATGCACGTTTATTAGCGTTAAACTTTTACAAAGAGTTAGAGATACTGGCACAGGCGAAAAATTATCTTGATGTATCCGCATTGATGCGTACTTACGGCATGAATAGTGGGAAAATGTGGTTATTATTACGTGAAGATATGCCGGCTTCGATTGCACAAGATAATTAATAGTCATCAATAATATCGCATTAAGACAGAAGTAGGCTATGTATAAAGCCGTTATTATAAAGATATTTATAATAACGGCTTTATTGTGCATATTATTCCAATTTAACGGTTTCAGGGCAGGATGCTAAGGTAATAATACTTCCGTCTTCATTTATTTGCTCGAGAGTCACAGTGAACCCCCATAGTCGATGTAAATGTTTTAATACCTCTTTATGATTATTCGATAACGGGATCTCATTATTAGGAACATAACGTAGCGTTAACGATCTATTACCATTGACTTCTACATTATGTACTTGGATGTTGGGTTCTATATTTGACAGGTTATATTGCTGTGATAATAATTGGCGAATATCTTGATAACCTTGTTGGTCATGAATCGCGGATACTGACAGATAATTACGTTGCTCATCATCATGGATACCAAATAATTTAAATTGGCGAATGACTTTAGGTGAGAGATATTGGCTAATAAAGCTTTCATCTTTAAAGTTTTGCATAGCAAAATGTAACGTATCTATCCAGTTACTGCCGGCAATATCGGGAAACCAGGCTTTATCCTCATCGGTTGGATTTTCACAAATACGTCGAATATCAGTAAACATGGCAAAACCTAATGCATAAGGGTTAATGCCACTGTAATAACGACTGTTATAGTCTGGTTGGGCAATGACACCAGTATGGCTTTGCAAAAACTCTATCATAAAGCGGTCAGTGACCATGCCATCGTCATATAAGTGATTCAATATCGTGTAATGCCAGAATGTCGCCCAACCTTCATTCATTACTTGAGTTTGCTTTTGTGGATAAAAGTATTGCGCCATTTTACGCACTATTCGGATGATCTCTCGTTGCCATGGTTCTAGTAAGGGTGCGTTTTTCTCGATGAAATATAAGATGTTTTCCTGTGGCTCAGCAGGAAAACGTCGCGTTTTTGTCTGAGATTGTGCCATGTGCTGGTTTGGAATAGTGCGCCATAAATCGTTTACTTGGCTTTGAAGATAAGCTTCACGATCCTTTTGTCTCGCTTGTTCTTCGCTGAATGAAATATTAGAGGGGCGCTTATAGCGATCAACACCGTAATTCATCAGCGCATGGCAGGAGTCTATGACGCTTTCGACCTGTTCTACGCCATGTTTTTGTTCACAGTCGCTAATATAGTTTTTAGCAAACACCAGATAATCAATAATTGAACTGGCATCGGTCCATGTTTTGAATAGATAGTTACTTTTAAAAAAACTGTTATGTCCAAAACAGGCATGTGCAATCACCAATGCTTGCATTGTGATGGTATTTTCCTCCATCAAATAGGCAATACAAGGGTTTGAATTAATCACAATTTCGTAGGCTAGTCCCATTTGGCCGCGCTTATAACCTTGTTCTGTTTCAATAAAGCGCTTGCCAAAGGACCAATGGGTATACCCTATAGGCATGCCTATCCCCGCATAAGCATCCATCATTTGTTCGGCGGTGATGACTTCAATTTGATTTGGATAAGTACTGAGTTTATAAAGTGCGGCTACCCGTTCTATTTCCTTGAGATAGTCCTGCAGTAACTCAAAGCTCCAGTCTGGGCCATCGCTTAGCGGTGTCCATGGTATTGATTTAAGTGTTCCCATATTTCTTCCCCCCTTAAACCGCTTGTTTCTTAAATAATTCCCTAAAGACAGGGTAAATATCTTCGGCTTGACGTATATGTTGTACGGCAATATTGGCGTATTGCCGTTGCAGGGATTCATACTCGTGCCACAGTGTTTGATGGGCGCGATTGGTGATCTCGATGTAACTGTAGTAACGCACTAATGGCAGTATTTTTTGTTCTAATAATTGTTTGCAAGTGGGGGAGTCGTCGGCCCAGTTATCGCCATCTGAGGCTTGAGCGGCATAGATATTCCATTCATTGGCGGGGTAGCGTGCCTGTTGAATTTCGTGCATTAATTTTAAGGCGCTGGACACAATAGTACCGCCGGTTTCTTGGGAGTAAAAAAACTCGTGTTCATCGACTTCTTTGGCTTGTGTATGGTGGCGGATATAAACCACTTCTAGATTTTTATAGGTACGGGTTAAAAATAGATACAACAAAATATAAAAACGTTTTGCCATTTCCTTAGTGGCTTGATCCATAGAGCCTGAGACATCCATTAGGCAAAACATTACCGCTTGGCTAGAAGGAATTTCTCGTTTAGAAAAGTTATTAAAGCGTAAATCGAAGGTATCAATAAACGGCACTCGTGCAATTTTTTGCTTTAATTCTTCAATTTGAGCTTTTAAATCTAGGATTAATTCAGCCTTAGTACCTGGAATATCTTCCCGTTCAGCCAGCTCTTGTTCTAACTCCTTTAATCGCTTTTTTTTGCCTGCAGACATCGCAATACGGCGTGCCAATGATGAACGTAAAGAACGGACTATATTGATATTGGCAGGCACACCATCATTGGTAAAACCTGCGCGATAGATTTGATACTCAACCAATTTATTCAGACGATTCTTTTGAAGATTAGGCAGTTCCAAATCTTCAAATAATAACTCTAGATATTCATCTTTGGAGATATCGAACACAAAATCATCGTCGCCTTCCCCCGAATTTGAGGCGTCACCTTTACCTGAACCGCCACCTGAACCCGCAGGTGGGCGGTCAATTTTATCGCCGCGGGTAAATTGATCATTACCCGGATGCACTCTATCCTTAATACCGCCTTTACCTTGGTGAAACTGTGGTTCACTTATATCCCGTGTGGGAATACTGATTTTTTCACCTTTATCTACATCCGTTACGCTGCGACGAGTGACCGCATCGCTAACGGCTTTTTTAATTTGTTGTTTATATCGATTGATAAAACGTTGACGGTTTACCGTACTCTTCCCTTTCGCATTCAAACGTCTATCGATAAAGTTCGCCATACGCACCTCCTAAAACTTAGCGTAGGCTTTGGTAGCACCAAAGCCCTGTACTGAGTTCGCGTAAGTTTAAGAAGATTTACGAACCCGTAAGTACCACTCAGACAAGAGTCGAACTTGTTTTTTGGTATAGCCTTTTTCCATCATTCGATTGACAAAATCATCGTGTTTACGCTGATCGTCGTTCGAAGTTTTAGCGTTAAAGGAAATAACGGGCAGTAAATCCTCAGTGTTGGAGAACATTTTTTTCTCGATCACAGTGCGAAGTTTCTCGTAACTAGTCCAGAGCGGGTTATTACCCTCATGGTTTGCACGGGCACGCAGTACAAAGTTGACAATTTCATTACGAAAATCTTTAGGGTTGCTGATCCCCGCAGGCTTCTCAATCTTCTCCAGTTCAGCGTTAAGGGCTGCGCGATCAAACAGTTGGCCTGTTTCAGGGTCGCGGTATTCTTGATCTTGGATCCAAAAGTCGGCATAGATGACATAGCGATCAAAAATATTTTGACCATATTCAGAGTAAGACTCTAAATATGCTGTTTGGATTTCTTTACCAATAAATTCGACATATTTAGGGATTAAATAGCCTTTTAGAAACTCTAAATAGCGCTCGGCGGTATCGCCGGGGAACTGTTCTTGTTCAATTTGGCGCTCGAGTACATAAAATAAATGCACTGGGTTCGCAGCTATTTCGGAGTGGTCGAAATTAAATACTCGCGATAAAATTTTGAAGGCGAAGCGGGTAGATAAGCCATTCATACCTTCATCAACACCCGCATAATCGCGATATTCTTGATAAGACTTGGCCTTAGGATCGGTGTCTTTTAAACTTTCCCCGTCATACACGCGCATCTTTGAATAAATAGACGAGTTTTCAGGGGCTTTCATACGGGATAGCACGCTAAATTGTGCCAGTGTTTCTAAGGTTCCCGGTGCGCAGGGCGCTTTAGATAACTCTGAGTTGAACAGCAATTTTTGATAGATTTGCAGTTCTTCCGAGACCCGTAAGCAATAGGGCACTTTAACGATATAAACTCGGTCGAGAAACGCCTCATTATTTTTATTATTCTTAAAAGTTGTCCATTCCGACTCGTTTGAGTGCGCTAAAATAATTCCGCTAAAGGGCAGGGCTGATAAGCCCTCCGTGCCATTGTAGTTACCTTCTTGTGTGGCAGTGAGTAAGGGGTGTAGCACCTTTATGGGCGCCTTAAACATTTCGACAAATTCCATCATGCCTTGATTTGCACGGCACAAAGCACCCGAATAGGCGTAAGCATCGGCATCATTTTGAGAGAAGTGCTCAAGTTGACGAATATCAACTTTACCAACAAGGGAGGAAATATCTTGGTTATTTTCATCCCCAGGCTCCGTTTTTGCGATAGCGACTTGGTCTAAAATAGAGGGAAATACTTTTACTACGCGGAATTTAGCAATATCTCCGCCAAATTCATGTAAGCGTTTTACCGCCCAAGGTGACATGATCGTTTTTAGATAGCGGTTAGGGATGTTGAATTCATCTTTTAATAGCAGACCATCTTCCTCTAAATCAAATAGGCTAAAAGGGTGGTCGTTAACTGGGCTGCGTATCCCATTTGCGCTCAGGATATAAATGGGTATTTTTTGCATCAGGGCTTTGAGTTTTTCGGCTAATGATGACTTACCGCCGCCGACAGGCCCAAGTAGATACAGAATTTGTTTTGATTCTTCTAAACCTTGAGCTGAGTGCTTAAGGTAAGCCACTATTTGCTCTATGGCATCTTCCATACCAAAGAAATCTTTAAAGGCGGGATAACGTGATATGAGTCGATTCGAAAAGATACGGCTTAATGTTGAGTTCTTTGCGGTATCAATCACTTCTGCTTCGCCAATGGCAAGCAGCAGTCGCTCCGATGCTGACATATAAGCGCTGCGATCTGCTTTACAGATATCCAAAAACTCCTGCAAAGAATATTCTTCATCGAGTTTTTTCTCATAGCGCTTTTGGTAATGCTCGAAAATGCCCATATAAACCCCCTGAAACGCCAGTGATGTCATGGAACGGAACTGGTTAACCAGCTTCCTACTCTAATCTTAGACACATATTCAAGACTTGCGATAAAAAATACTAAATAAAACAACAACAAATAGTTGCAAACGCAATTATTGCACTTGTTATTTATAAGCTGAATTGAATGTAATAAATGGCGGGAGGCGAGCGCAATGTATAAAAAAAGAGCCGCGAGGGCTCTTTTTCTGGGTTTATTTAATGAAGATAAATAAATTAAGCTGTGAAGTTTTTATTCACAAAGTCCCAGTTAACTAGCTGCCAGAAGTGGGCAAGGTAGTCAGGACGCACGTTGCGGTAATCGATGTAGTAAGCGTGTTCCCACACGTCAACTGTCATGATTGGCGTTACTGTGCTGTCAGTCAGTGGTGTTGCTGCATTGCTAGTGTTAACGATAGCAACAGTGCCATCGGCTTTTTTCACTAACCATGTCCAAGCGCTACCGAAGTTGTTTACTGCCGAATCAGTAAATTGTGCTTTGAATGCATCGAATGAGCCAAATGCAGCTTTAATCGCATCAGCAACTGGGCCTGTTGGTTCGCCGCCAGCATTAGGTGCTAGGCAGTTCCAGTAGAAAGTGTGGTTCCACACTTGAGCTGCGTTATTGAATACACCACCTGTAGAAGTTTTGATGATATCTTCTAAAGATTTACCAGCAAAATCAGTCCCTTCGATTAAGCCGTTAAGCTTAACAACATAAGTATTGTGATGCTTGCCGTAGTGGTATTCAATAGTTTCTTGAGAAATGTGTGGTTCTAGTGCGTTCTTTGCATATGGTAATGCGGGTAATTCGAAAGCCATTAGTATCTCTCCATGGTCTTAGGTTATCGTTTTTAAACGTGCTCACTTGTGACTATTGTACCGATAAAATTTGTGATGTGAATCATTGTTTACTCGATGGCGGCATCAAAAAAACAAATGTTGGCATAACCTTACAAACTATGGGATTTTGTTCTGTGTCTAGCTGTCGTACAATAGTGCTATTGTGTCAATGTCATCCTACTTAGGAATCAAAATGGAAACAGTAGATAAAATTAAACAGCAGATCACCGAAAACCCAATCATTGTTTATATGAAAGGTTCTCCTAAGTTACCGAGCTGTGGCTTCTCGTCACAGGTAGCTCAGATAATGATCAACTGTGGTGAGCAGTTTGCATTCGTGGATATTCTTCAGCATCCAGACATTCGCGCAGAACTACCTAAGTTTGCTAATTGGCCGACATTTCCACAATTATGGATCGAAGGCGAGCTGATTGGTGGCTGTGATATCATCGTAGAAATGTTCCAAAAAGGTGAATTACAACCACTGATTACAGCGGCAGCCGCTAAGAATAAAACTGAAGAATAAGCGTTAACTTATTTTCGATAAAAAAGCCGCTACGATTGAATCGTAGCGGCTTTTTTGTTGGTAATATCAGTTGATTATTACTTGAGAAAAACCGTTGTATTTTGTTTCGCTTTAATCATCAGCGCAATCAATATTCTATTAAACCTATATCCCATTAAACAGACTATTAGTGCGATGGCGTATCGTGCACATGCTCTTTAGTCGCGGGTAATATTAAGTTCATTACAATAGCCACAATACCGCATAAACTGATACCCGTTAGGCTAAACGAACCGATGCCAAATGCCATACCGCCGATACCAAATACTAAAGTAACACCGACAATACTTAAGTTACGCGGTTCGGATAAATCAACCTGATTGCGAATTAATGTGCTTAATCCTACTGCCGCAATTGAGCCAAATAGTAAACACATAATGCCGCCCATTACAGGCACTGGAATAGTTTGCATCAGCGCACCTAGTTTGCCAACAAAGGCTAAAGTGATGGCGGTAATTGCGGTCCAAGTCATAATTTTAGGGTCGAAATTACGGGTTAATGTGACGGCTCCCGTCACTTCAGAATAAGTCGTGTTTGGTGGGCCGCCAAAGGCCGCCGCCGCTATGGTCGCAATCCCATCGCCTGTCAGAGTACGGTGTAAGCCTGGTTTTTTCATAAAATCTTTACCAGCAACATTTGATATCGCCAGAATATCGCCAATGTGTTCAACCGCAGGTGCTATAGCAACAGGGATCATAAAAGCGATGGCATACCAATTTAGTTCTGGGGTGACAAATTTAGGTATGGCGATCCAACTTGCAGTAGTCACAACGGCAAAATCAACAATGCCAAAAGCGAGACTCAGGCCATAACCTACTATAATGCCAGCTAAAATTGGCATTACTTTTAATAAACCCTTGGCAAAAATAGCCACAGCGATAGTGGTGCACAGTGATGCGAGCGAAATAAATAAGGCTATATTTGTGGCAACTAAGGTCACACTACCATCACCACTTTTACCTAAAGCCATATTCACTGCCACTGGCGCCAAACCTAAACCGATAATAATAATTACCGGGCCGACAACCACAGGCGGTAACAGTTTATGAATAAACTCAGTGCCGCGCACTTTAACCAATGCGCCGAGCATGACGTAAACCACACCTGCCGCCATAATACCACCCATCGTTGAGGGAATGCCCCAAGTTTGCACGCCATACAATATAGGGGCGATAAAAGCGAAGGAAGATGCGAGGAAGATAGGCACTTGGCGTTTAGTAATCAATTGGAAGAGTAGGGTACCGATACCCGCGGTAAACAATGCCACACTGGTATCAAGTCCTGTCAGCAGCGGCATTAATACTAAGGCACCAAAGGCTACAAACAGCATTTGTGCGCCCTGTAGGGGGATAGCAAGTCGTCTCATTTATTATTCTCATTAATTTTAGGGTAAACCTCGAGATGATAACAGTTTGTTGGGATTTGAGCAGTGGAAAATAATCTGCTTTACCGACTCGGATCACTGTTTAGTTTTTCAATACCCTATCAGGCATGGAAATAGGGCTAAATTTTGTCAAGACTCGCTTAAGGCGTTAACTATGGTACAATTTACGTTATCTGACGTTACTTCAACTACTCAAAAAATGCTGAAATTCCTACTGAAGTCGAGCTTAATTGCATTTCTATATTGTCTATCCACACTTCATAGCGTTAACGCTGTTGAGGTGAGTAAATTAGATGAGGCCAATGTGCCTGTGTCTTCTCGGGCGGTTGCTGAACGTGATAAAGCCTTAAAGAGTGCACTTGAGCAAGTGATTATCAAGAATACAGGTACGTCACGTTCGCTTAATAATAGTCTTATTCAGTCTCAACTTCGTAATCCTGATACCTTGCTAAGCCAGTATGGCTACATTGAACAAAATGGTCAGCTGTTGTTAACGGCCAGCTTTGAACACCGTCGCATCGTGGCTTTGCTCCGTCAGGCACAATTACCGGTATGGGGAACTCAGCGTCCTCTAACATTGTTTTGGGTGGCGATGCCTAGTGAGGGTGAGACTGTCATTTTAAGTGATTCGTCGACCTTAGCTGAACGTAAACAATTTAGTGATTTTTCCGATGCCCGCGGTATTCCAGTACTACTACCGATTCTCGATCTTGATGAGTTGATGGGTATTAATCCTAACGATATTAAGGGTATGTTTGCCGATATTGTGGCAAGTGTCTCTGGCCGTTATCAAGCTGACTTTCTGGCATTAGTGGCGATTGATGCCGCCGGTAACCAAGTTCGTTATCGTTTAAATTTATATACTAAGGCGACGGTTGATTCTTTAACGCCACCTATATTTACCTTTAACGGCACGGCTGAGAGTTCGGCCCAGGCATTGACAGCTATGATGGCGGCGCTAGGGGAATATTATTTTACCAAATATGCCATTGCTGATACGGGCGCGCAGCAAGGCGCAAGTGTTACCTTTGTAAACATACAAAAAATGGCGCAATTAGTTGAAGTTGAAAAGTATTTAAAACAGCTCAGTGCAGTTAAAAATGCCACGTTAACGCATATCAAAGGCCATACCGCGACATTCTCATTAGATTTGTTTGGTTCAGAAACCGATTTAGAACGTTTGTTGAGTTTAGAGCCGCGTATTTCTGTGGTCGCCCCTGTGAGTGCAGGCGAGTTTAACCCAGTCGCAAATAAGGCGGGTAAACCGGTTTATGAGTGGCGTTTACCCTAGAATATTATTGGCAGTGCTAAGTTTACTTAGCACTGCCTTGTGTTAATTTGAATTGAGAAGACCGAGTGCCATTAAACTCACCTCTACAACTCTCGCTACCTGTGCATTTGCCAGATGACGAAACCTTTAATAGTTATTATCCGGCTTCGGGTAATGATGAGCTTATTCAAAAACTAAGAGCCAGTGCTGAAGGGCATGGTGAAGCTGCTATTTATTTTTGGGGACCAGTCAAATCTGGCCGAACGCATTTAATGCACGCCGCTTGCGCCCATGCCAATGAAGTCGACCGCCGTAGTTTTTATATCCCCTTAGGCATACATGCCAGTATTTCAACAGCCTTGCTGGAAGGTTTAGAGCAGCTAGATTTAGTGTGTATTGATGATGTTGACGCCATCGCTGGCCATCCCGTATGGGAAGAAGCTATTTTTGATCTTTATAATCGAGTGGCAGAACATAAAAATTGCGCCTTAGTGGTCAGTGGCTGTTCATCACCGGTTGATGCAGGATTTCTATTACCCGATCTTGTCTCACGCATGCAATGGGGGCTTAATTATCAACTGCAACCTATGGCGGATGATGAAAAACTTGCCGCACTACAACGCCGGGCGGCCATGCGTGGGCTGCAATTACCGGAAGACGTCGGGCGTTTTTTACTGAACCGTATGGCGCGGGATTTACGCACCTTGTTTGATGTATTGGATAAATTAGACAAAGCCTCGTTAGTGCATCAGCGTAAGCTTACTATCCCCTTTGCTAAAGAGACGTTACATCTTTAAGTGTCTGATGAGTGTTTTAACCTATATCAAACCGTTAATAATATAAAAGCCCGTTATGCTGAATGCAGACGGGCTTTTTATTAATGGCAACATGAAATTTTTTCATAAAAAAGGCCCGTTTTAGGGCCTTTATCGCTATCGTTTGCTGATTATTTATTCAAGTGAACAACGTTGATGCGCCATTTCTATACAAGCTTCCAATCATAGTGCCGATAAAAGCAGCATATTTAGCTATTACACTTAATCAGTACAATCAATTAATCTGCAATTTTCGCGAGTACAACTTCATGATGATCTTTGGTTTTAAACTTATCAAATACATGGGCTATTGTACCGTCAGTATTGATAAGAAAACTTAATCTGTGGATGCCGTCATAGGTTTTGCCCATAAACTGCTTTGTGCCCCAAACCCCAAAATCGTCGGCGACACTGTGGTCTTCATCGCTCAGTAAAGTGAAGTTGAGTGCTTGTTTTTCAGCAAATTTAGCCAATTTAGCTACAGGATCTGGGCTAATGCCTAATACTGTCACATTGTGGCTATCGAGCGCGGCTTTGCTATCACGTAGTCCGCACGCTTGTACTGTACAACCCGGAGTGGATGCTTTCGGGTAAAAGTACACTAAAACAGGGCCTTGCTTAAGGCTATCAGCCAATGACACTGAATTGCCATGCTGGTCTTTAAGGGTGAATTGGGGCGCTTTGGCCCCTGGGGTTAAGGTATTCATGTCTTATCCTCTGTCCTCTAATTCTAATATTGCGGTGCCTTCCATACGACGAATAATACAATTTAAGGTCATATCTTGGGCGAGTTGATAGATACTCTGTTCAAGCTTTTCTAGTTCAACTTTTTCAGGAATATTAATGGTTAATGAGACATTTTGAGTCTGCTCACCATCGGGGAGCTCTTCAGAGTAGGAGCGGACTGCTGCGAGATCTAATGATCTGTCAGCCAAGAATTGCGTGATACGTTTAATGGTGCCGCGTTGGTCTTTACCTGTGAAGCATACTTCAAGGCGAGAGAGGTAATTTTGTGGCGTATGTTTAGAGGTACGCTTCATTACTGTCATCAGTTCTAATTCGACACCAAGGCTTGGGAGCATGCTTTCTATTTTAGTTATAGATACCCACGAGCCTGATAACATCATAATTAGGGTAAATTCGTTACCAAATAATGCCATACGGCTGTCGACGATATCACAGTCACAGTCACTGGCAAGCCGAGCTAGTCTACCTACGAGCCCAGGACGGTCGAGCCCCATTGCTGTTACGACCAGGAAATTGGTCATGAATTCTCCTCACTTTTCGATATCATAGAGCGAAAACTCAGGGTTAAAGTTGAGTTTTTGTGCTGGATGTAATGCTACCATAACTAATTCAATTTGAGAGCCCCGTTAATGCTTGTCATTAATGGTTGGCATCAGTACCATAGCAAATCCTGAAATCTTGGGGAAAGTCAGATGATAAACGGAAGCATCGTAGCCTTAATCACGCCAATGAACAGTGATGGCTCAGTAGATTTTGCAAGTCTTGAAAAGTTAGTCGAATTCCATATTGACCAAGGTACAGATGCCATTGTAGCCGTTGGTACCACTGGCGAGTCAGCGACTCTGCCTATGTCTGAGCATGTAACGGTGGTTTCACAAACTGTTAAATTTGCAGCAGGCCGAATTCCGGTTATTGGTGGTAATGGTGCTAATGCCACGTCTGAAGCCGTTGAGCTCACCAAGTCCTTATCTAAGGTGGGGGTCGCCGCTATGCTTGGCGTCACGCCATATTATAATAAGCCAACCCCTAAAGGGTTGATTGCACATTATAAAGCGGTTGCCGCTAGCACAGATACCCCACAAATTCTTTATAATGTGCCAGGTCGTACTGCCGTAGATATGTTGCCAGAAACTGTTGCCCAGCTTGTCAGCGTGAGCAATATTATTGGCGTTAAAGAAGCAACCGGTGACTTATCCCGTGTCAAACGCCTGCGCGAATTGTGCGGTGATGATTTTCTGCTGTACAGCGGCGATGATGCCACTGCTAGAGAATTTTTACTCTTGGGCGGTAACGGCGTTATCTCAGTTGCGAATAACATCGCGCCAAAAGCTTTTAAAGCAATGTGTGATGCCGCACTTGCGGGCAACGCAGAGCTTGCTCTTACGATAGACACGCCGCTGCGCGGTTTATATAGCACACTCTTTTGTGAAGCCAATCCAATACCCGTAAAATGGGCTGCCCAACGCATGGGTTTGATTGAATGTGGCCATATTCGTTTACCTTTGACTGAACTTTCTGAGCAATGTCATGGTCTGTTGATAGAAGCAATGACTCGTGCCCAGATAGAGGTTAAATAATTAATGTTAAAGAAAGTCACTCCACTGATCTTAGTTGCTGTAGTTGCAGCGTGCAGTTCACCACTTGAGCGTCGCCAAGCAAACGGTAGTGAAGACTATGTTCAGGCTGAGCAAACGCCTTTGCTTAAAATCCCCGCAGGATTAAAAACACCGCCCTACAATAAAGAATTCGATGTGCCTGCGTTAGGGTCTAAAGCCAATGCCACGCTGTATGGTAAAGATTTAGATATTCGTCCACCACTGCAAGTACTGCCGATGGCAGAGGGTACTCGTGTGGAAGAGGGCAGCGATAATATTAAAATCGTGATTGAGTCTATTGATAATACTGTTGATTTGAAACAAGAACTCTTCACCAACTTAGATGGCTTCTTTGCGCAAAAAGGCATTGCCATTCGCAGTCGTGATTTTGATAAAGGCACGATAGAAACCGATTGGATCGAAAGCCGTGAAGTGATCGAATCGAGCATGTGGGGTTCTGATAACGTTTATTTGCTGCGTCAACGTTATCGTTTTGATGTTGAAGCGCGTCCACATGGTCGCACCGCGAATATCGTTATTCATTTAGTTGAACACGAAGAGTTTTTCGACGATAAAGCGCAAAAAGTATTGTTAAACGGTGAAGATAAACAAAGATATACGATTGATATGCTCAACAGTGCTATTGCGTATATCAGTATTAAGCGCGAACAATCGATTCAAGCTAATCGTTTGAAACAAACCTTAGGTATTAATGTCGATCTGGTTACCCCGGAAGACGGCAAAGCTTACTGGTCTGCTAAAGCCCCTTATAAGCAAGTGTGGGATCGTCTGCGTATTGTGCTGCCAGAAATGGGCTTTGAAATAGCCGATATGGACAGTAGTAAAGGATTGTACTTTATCAAATTTGACGATAACTCCGGTTTCTGGAGTTCGTTATGGGGCGAAGATAAGTTAGCGCTAAAAGAAGGCAGTTACCGCTTACTGCTTGAAGATGGCGATAACCCTGAAGAAACCAAAATCTTCTTACGTGATGGTGAAGATAAACCATTGAGTGATGAAATAGTGACTAATGTGTATCAGTCTCTGTCAAACCTGATGAAAGAAGAACGTAAACTACGTTAATATTATTTATAATTAAAAAAGGGCGAATTATCGCCCTTTTTTATTGGCCATTTTTGAGTTTTTTGCGGTTTATTTAACCTAATAGATTCTTAGTAATTCCTTCCGCGATAACAATGTAATTTGTAAGAAAAAGTAAAACGTATTGCTGCGATGATGTGAGTGAGTAAACTAGTCGTTAACTATGCGAGTCATTTCTGGAAGCCCGATGAAAAAAATAATGATACTAATCACCCTAGTGGTGGCAGCTTGGTTTGGATACCAAGCTTTGCAACCGCAAGAGGTCGCGACGGCCCAGGTAAAAATTATGCCCAATGTGGTCATAGCGACAGCAGTCATGGCATCCATTCGTGATGAAGTCGAAGCTATTGGCACCAATAAGGCATTTGAGTCGGTGACGATAACGCCTAAAGTGACCGACATGGTCACCGCACTTAAGTTTGATGATGGCGACATAGTGAAAAAGGGGGCATTGCTTGTTCAACTGCAAAACGCCGAGCAAATCGCTAAGGTGAAAGCCGCGCAATTTAAGGTGAGCGATAACCAGCGTGAGTTTGCCCGAATTCGTTCATTAGTGACGAGTCGCACTGTGGCAGAGCTAGAGCGTGACAGATTACAAACTCTTATTGATACTACCCGCGCGGAGCTTGAACAGGCGCAAGCTTCACTCAATGATCGGACTATTTTGGCGCCCTTTAATGGTCGTTTAGGGTTACGACAAATTAGCGTAGGTAGTTTGGTTTCTCCCGGGACTGTGATCACAACACTTGATGACATCTCTAAGATTAAACTCGACTTTTCAGTACCAGAGCGTTTTATTCAAGACTTGGCGCCGGGAAAAGATGTTGAAGCCAAAGCGGTCACGTTTCCTGATGTCATTTTTAAGGGAGTCGTGACATCGATTGATAGCCGCGTGAACCCAACGACGCGCACTGTAATTGTCCGCGCTGAAATTCCTAATCCTGAACTGCGTTTATTACCGGGTATGTTGATGAAGGTGAAACTCATCAAACGTAGCCGCGAAGCATTGATGCTGCCAGAGTCGGCGATTATCCCGATTCAAAATAGTCACTATGTTTACAGCGTTAATGCCGACAAAGTGATTGAGCGCAAACAAGTCACTATTGGTATTCGTACCCGTGGTTGGGTGGAAATATTAGACGGTTTAGCCCTAGGCGAAAACGTGGTTATTCGTGGTTTACTAAAAGTCCATCCTGGAGATAAAGTGCAAACGGAGTTTGCTGAAAAGTTTAGTTATCTTGCGGATACGAGTACGGAGCCAAGGGTATGATACTGACAGATCTCTCGGTAAAGCGGCCCGTAT
Source organism: Shewanella sp. MF08487 (assembly GCF_050848685.1). Taxonomy (NCBI): domain Bacteria; kingdom Pseudomonadati; phylum Pseudomonadota; class Gammaproteobacteria; order Alteromonadales; family Shewanellaceae; genus Shewanella; species Shewanella sp. MF08487. The sequence goes on along the minus strand of NZ_JBOZPB010000001.1, from coordinate 232,944 downwards.
TTGCCTCGGTAATCAGCTTGTTGCTGGTGGCTTTTGGTCTAGTATCTTTCGGTAAATTACCGCTACGTGAATACCCAAACATTGATCCGCCGGTGGTGTCTATCGACACTAACTATCGCGGTGCCAGTGCTGCTGTGGTCGAAAGTCGAATAACCCAATTGATAGAAGACAGGATCAGCGGCGTCGAAGGTATTCGCCATGTGAGCTCATCGAGCAGTGATGGCCGTTCATCGGTAACCTTAGAGTTTGATATTAGTCGTAATATTGAAGATGCGGCTAACGATATACGTGATCGTATTTCCGGTTTACTCGACAATTTGCCCGAGGAGGCCGATCCCCCAGAAGTGCAAAAAGCCAATGGCGGCGATGAAGTGATCATGTGGCTCAATTTGGTGTCAGATAAAATGACCACCTTAGAGTTGACAGATTATACCAACCGCTATTTGTCGGACCGCTTCTCTGTTGTTGATGGTGTGGCACGGATGCGGATTGGTGGCGGTAAAGTGTATGCTATGCGCGTTTGGCTTGACAGACAGGCTTTAGCGTCTCGCAGCTTAACCGTTGCCGATGTAGAAGCTGCGCTGCGAGCTGAAAACGTCGAGTTACCCGCCGGTTCAATAGAATCAAAAGAGCGCCAGTTTACTGTAAGGCTTGAGCGCGGTTACCGCACCGCTGAAGATTTTGCTAACTTAGTGATCACTCAAGGTGAAGATGGTTACTTAGTTAAATTGGGCGATGTGGCGCGGGTAGAAATTGGCTCTGAAGAAGAGCGGATTATGTTCCGCGGAAACAAAGAGGCCATGATTGGTTTAGGCGTGTCCAAACAGTCAACGGCTAATACCTTAGAAGTCGCCCGCGCGGTGAATGCGTTGGTCGATAAAATTAATCCCACTTTACCTGCGGGCATGTCGATAAAGCGCAGCTACGATAGTTCAATATTTATTGAAGCCTCGATTAAAGAGGTCTACCAAACCCTGTTCACCGCCATGGTCCTCGTGATTATTGTGATTTATCTGTTCCTTGGCAGTGTGCGCGCCATGTTGATCCCCGCGATCACTGTGCCAGTGTCTTTACTCGGCACGTTTATCGTATTGTATGCACTTGGCTATACCATCAACCTCTTAACGTTATTGGCGATGATCCTTGCCATCGGTATGGTGGTCGATGATGCGATTGTTATGCTAGAAAATATCCATAGGCGTATTGAAGAAGGCGACTCGCCGCTTAAAGCCGCTTTTCTAGGCGCGCGTGAAGTTGCCTTTGCAGTTATCGCGACCACCTTAGTATTGGTGGCGGTATTTATGCCGATTAGTTTCTTAGAGGGAGACTTAGGTAAGTTATTCAAAGAGTTTGCTGTAACCATGAGTGCCGCAGTGTTGTTTTCAAGCGTGGTAGCACTAACACTCACGCCGATGATGTGCTCTAAGTTACTCAAGCCAAGCTCGCAGGATTCTTGGTTGGTACGTAAGGTCGATGGCATCATGACCAAGATATCGAACCGTTATCAATTATCCTTAAAGTCTGCCATGGCTCATCCGTTATTAATGTCGCTTCTGGTGTTAGTCGCGTTAGGGTGTAGTGCTTATTTAGTGCAGAAAGTACCGCAGGAATTTGCGCCGCAGGAAGATAGAGGCTCGTTATTTTTGATGGTTAACGGCCCGCAGGGCGCGAGTTACGAATACATCGAATCCTACATGAACGAAGTAGAGAACCGCTTGATGCCACTGGTCGAAACGGGTGATATTAAACGCTTGCTCATTCGTGCTCCTCGCGGTTTTGGGCGCTCGGTTGACTTTTCAAATGGTATGGCAGTTATTGTGCTTGAGGACTGGGGACAGCGTCGTCCAGTCAAAGAGGTGATAACCGATATCAATAAACGTCTTGCTAATCTTGCCGGAGTACAAGCGTTTCCTGTGATGCGCCAAGCCTTTGGCCGCGGTGTGGCTAAACCTGTGCAGTTTGTGATTGGCGGCCCCAGTTACGAAGAACTGGCCCGTTGGCGCGATATCATGATGCAAAAGGCAGCGGAGAATCCCAAGTTATTGGGTTTAGATCACGACTATAAAGAAACTAAGCCTCAGCTTAGAGTGGTGATTGATAGGGACAGAGCCGCAAGTCTTGGTGTATCGATTTCAAATATTGGCCGTACGTTAGAGTCTATGCTCGGTTCACGCTTAGTCACGACCTTTATGCGTGATGGTGAAGAATATGATGTCATCATTGAGGGTGAGCGTGATAATCAAAATACCGCCGCCGATCTGCAAAATATTTATGTGCGTTCTGAGCGCAGTCAAGAACTTATCCCGCTATCAAACCTAGTGACGGTAGAAGAGTTTGCCGATGCCAGTTCGCTCAATCGTTACAACCGTATGCGGGCTATTACCATTGAAGCCAGTTTAGAAGACGGTTATAGCCTTGGTGAAGCCCTTGATCATATGAACCAATTGGCGCGCGCCTATTTGCCCGCCGAAGCGGTGATAAGCTACAAGGGTCAATCTCTGGATTATCAAGAGTCAGGTAGCTCTATGTACTTTGTGTTCTTGCTGGCGCTGGGGATTGTATTCTTGGTATTAGCGGCGCAGTTTGAGAGTTACATTCACCCTATGGTGATCATGCTGACTGTGCCACTGGCAACCGTCGGCGCCTTGGCGGGTTTGTGGCTTACGGGGCAGAGCCTTAATATTTACAGTCAGATAGGCATTATTATGCTCGTCGGGTTAGCCGCGAAAAACGGCATCTTGATTGTCGAGTTTGCCAACCAATTGCGCGATAAGGGCGTTGATTTTGATAAAGCTATCATTCAAGCCTCAGCGCAGCGCTTACGACCCATTCTCATGACGGGTATCACTACCGCTGCAGGTGCCGTGCCTTTGGTTATGGCCGCTGGCGCGGGTGCTGAAACCCGCTTTGTGATTGGTGTGGTGGTGTTGTCGGGCATTTTATTGGCAACGCTATTTACCATTTTTGTGATCCCAGCCGCCTACGGTCTCTTTGCCCGTAACAGCGGATCGCCAGAAGCTATCGCCCAGCAGTTAGAAAAGGAATTAGCTGAGAATTAATGCTTCATCCCAATAAAGGCTGATGTAAAGTAATAAAATAAGGCGCTTGATACTCATCAAGCGCCTTATTTTTCGCCATTTGAACCTCGTTTTAACCCTTACCCTTGAAATGTCAATTTGGAGCCCCATTTAAGTAACCACTAAGCGTTACTTTACCCAATTGCGTAATAAATGAGGGAAACTTTCATGTCACAACAAGAAACTCATGGTTTTCAAACAGAAGTCAAACAGCTGTTGCATCTGATGATCCATTCTTTGTATTCCAACAAAGAAATTTTCTTGCGTGAATTGGTCTCCAACGCCGCCGATGCAGTGGATAAGCTGCGTTATCTTGCGCTGACCAATGACGCTCTATATGAAGGCGATGGCGAACTACGAGTTCGTATCAGTGCAGATAAAGAAAAAGGCACTGTGACTATCGAAGATAACGGCGTGGGCATGACCCGTGACGGCGTTATTGAACATTTAGGCACAATTGCAAAATCAGGTACTGCTGATTTCTTTAAAAATTTATCTGGCGAATCTTCAAAGGATTCACAGTTAATTGGCCAGTTTGGTGTCGGTTTCTATTCAGCATTTATCGTGGCGAAAAAAGTCACCGTTCGCACTCGCGCTGCCGGTCATAAGGCCGATGAAGCGGTATTGTGGGAATCAGAAGGCGAGGGTAACTTCACCGTTGAGACCATCACTAAGGCGAGCCGCGGTACTGAAATCACCTTGCACCTGCGTGATGAAGAAAAAGAATTTGCCGATGATTGGCGCCTGCGTTCAATCATTACTAAATACTCAGATCATATCTCTGTGCCAGTCGAAATGTGGCAAGAAGGCACGCCAGAGAGTGATGGTCCTGATGGCGAAAAAATTCCAGCAACTGAAGGTTCTTGGAAAGTCATGAACAAAGCCACGGCTTTGTGGATGCGTAATAAAGCCGACATCAGTGATGAAGAGTATCAAGAGTTTTACAAACACATTTCCCACGATTACACCGATGCGCTAATGTGGAGCCATAATCGTGTAGAAGGTAAGCAAGAATACACTAGCTTATTGTATATTCCTGCCAAAGCGCCTTGGGATATGTGGAATCGCGATCGTAAACACGGCTTAAAACTGTTTGTACAGCGCGTGTTTATCATGGATGACGCTGAACAATTTATGCCATCGTATCTGCGTTTTGTGCAGGGCTTAATTGACTCAAATGATTTGCCGCTAAACGTATCCCGCGAAATTTTGCAGGATAACCACGTGACCAAAGCGATGCGTACTGGTATCACTAAACGTGTGCTTGGTATGCTGGAAAAATTGGCAAAAGATGATGCGGAAAAATATCAACAGTTCTGGGCTGAATTTGGTCAAGTGCTGAAAGAAGGACCTGCTGAAGATTTCGCCAACCGTGAACGTATTGCTGGCTTATTACGTTTTGCTTCGACTCATACTGGCAGCGCTGCACCGACAGTGTCACTTGATGACTACATCAGCCGCATGAAAGAAGGGCAAACTAAGATTTATTACATTGTGGCCGACAGCCATGAAGCTGCGGCAAACAGCCCACATTTAGAGTTGCTACGCAAAAAAGATATCGAAGTTTTACTGATGTCAGAACGTATCGACGAGTGGCTAATTAATCACTTAGCTGAGTACAAAGATAAACAACTGCACTCAGTAACCCGTGGTGATTTAGAGCTAGGTGAGCTGGAAGATGCATCTGAGAAAGAAGCGCAAGAAAAGCTTGAGCAAGAATCAGTAGCCTTAATTGAACGCATTAAAGCGGCGTTAGGCTCGACAGTTGCTGATGTGAAAGTGACGTCACGCTTAACGGATACTCCTGCTTGTGTGGTGGCGGGTGACGGCGAAATGTCGACGCAAATGATCAAGCTGATGCAAGCTGCAGGTCAGAGCGTACCAGAAGTGAAGCCGACATTTGAGATTAACCCAGCGCATCCATTAGTGTCGCGCTTAAATGATATTCAAGATGAAGCGGCCTTTACCGATTGGTCAAATCTGTTGTTGCAACAGGCCCAACTGTCTGAAAAAGGTAGCCTTGTGGATCCATCGGCCTTTATTAAGCTGATGAATCGAATGTTACTGGCTAACATGAAGTAAATAAATATCGGGGCCCTTCTTGCAGAATGGCCCCGATATAGTTTTAGTGGCAGCAAGAGGTGACTTGAGCCTAGCCTGTCACAGTATTCGTTAGTGTGTGATAAAAGCCTTAATTGCTAAGGGAAGACTATGGAACATATTCTCAGCCTGACAAAAGACAACATTCAGCAGGTGGTTGACACTTCTATGCAACAGATCGTGGTGTTAGCATTTTGGGCTCAGCCACAGGAAGAAAGTGTGGCTATGCTGCGCACCTTAGAACAAATTGCCACGCAAAATACCGGTCGATTTGTGCTGGCAAAAGTCGACTGTGAAGCTGAATTAGAAATTGCCAATTACTTTCGTATTCAGAGCTTACCCACCACTTTAGTATTGGATAAGGGTCAGCCTGTCGATGGCTTTGCGGGTGTGCAAGATAGCGCGCAAGTGATGGCAATGCTTGATAAATATTTGCCGCCTATGTGGCAGTTACAGTTAGCTCAGGCCAAAGAATTACTCGCCTTGAGCCAAGTGAGCGCAGAGGATCTTGCCACCGCTACCGTATTGTTAAAAGAAGCTCAGTTGGGCTCTAATCAAGCGGGTGAGGTGAGTTTAGTGCTTGCCGATGTCTATCTCATGTTAGGTGAATTGACCCTAGCACAAGCTATGCTTGATAAGGTAGGTCTTGCCGACCAAGACGGTTATTATCAGAGTTTAAAAGCTAAGTTGATGCTTGCCTTAGATGCGGCTGATACTCCTGAAATTCGTGATTTGCAGCAAAAGTTTGAGCAAAATCCAAGCAATTTAGTGCTATTACTCGAATTAAGCAAAGCATTGCATGCTGCCCACCGTGATGATGAAGCATTAGCCTTGTTATTTGAGGTACTTCGTCAAGATTTGTCGGCTGAAAATGGCGCTGTAAAACAAACGTTTATGGAAATATTAACCGCACTAGGGCAAGGTAATCCTATTGCAAGTCAATACCGCCGTAAGCTTTATACCTTGCTCTATTAATGATAGAAATAGCCAAGAAATCCTTATTTATTTGCGTTTTCTGAGGCTAAAGTCGAAGCTAAAACCCTTCTCAATGGCGGCTAGATGTGCGAAGATCGCCGCCCTAAGAAGAATATCAATGCGAAAAGAGGACTTTTCAGATGCGCATTATCCTATTGGGTGCCCCAGGCGCCGGTAAAGGTACCCAGGCCCAGTTCATTATGGAACAGTACGGTATCCCACAAATTTCAACGGGTGATATGTTACGTGCCGCGGTAAAAGCTGGTACACCACTGGGTTTGGAAGCAAAGAAAGTGATGGATGCTGGTCAACTGGTTTCTGATGATCTTATCATCGGTCTGGTTAAAGAGCGTATCGCACAGGAAGACTGTGTTAAAGGTTTCTTGTTAGACGGTTTCCCACGTACTATTCCGCAAGCGGATGCGATGACGGCAAACGGTATTAGCATTGATCACGTGATTGAAATTGATGTGCCAGACGAAGAAATCGTTAAGCGTATGAGCGGCCGTCGTGTGCATCCAGGTTCAGGCCGTGTGTACCATGTGGTCTTTAATCCACCTAAAGTGGAAGGTAAAGACGACGTGACGGGCGACGATTTAGCCATTCGTCCAGATGACGAAGAAAGCACAGTACGCAAACGTCTGGCAATTTACCACGAGCAAACTAAGCCGCTGGTCGAATACTACGGTAAAGTGGCTGCAGCAGGTAAGACGCAATACCACAAGTTTGACGGTACTCAATCGGTTGCGACCGTGAGTAAACAGCTTGCTAGTGTATTGAAATAACCTAAAAAGGTTAATTTACGAGAACCAGTTCTCATATTAAAAAAAGCCTGCCAATGCAGGCTTTTTTTATGGGCATCGCAATGTTAGCCTCCAAGTGAACTTCATTAACCATGAGCCTAACGTTGAATCCTTCCCCTGCTTTTGGTGTGTTATTGGTTAACCTCGGCACGCCTGATAAACCTAGCCCTAAGGCCGTAAAACGATTTTTAAGGCAGTTTTTAAGTGATCCGCGTGTCGTTGATTTATCACCGTGGATTTGGCAACCGCTGCTGAACGGCATTATCCTTAACACTCGCCCCGCGAAAGTTGCCAAACTCTATCAAAGTGTGTGGACGCCAGAAGGCTCGCCCTTGATGGTGATAAGTGTGAGCCAAGCACAAAAGCTGGCGGTGGACTTAAGCGCAACGTTTAACCAGACCATTCCTGTTGAACTGGGTATGAGTTACGGTAATCCCTCCATCGATGCGGGATTTGAACGCCTGAAAGACCAAGGGGCAGAGCGCATTATTGTGCTGCCTTTGTATCCCCAATATTCCTGCTCGACGGTGGCCAGCGTGTTTGATGCCGTCGCAAGTTATCTTAAAACCGTACGTGATATACCGCAGGTTCGCTTTAATAAAGATTATTTTGACCACAGCGCTTATATCACGGCACTGGCTCACAGCGTGACACGTCACTGGAAAACCCATGGTCAAGCCGATAAGTTATTGTTGTCGTTTCATGGTATTCCACAGCGATATGTTAAAGAGGGCGATCCTTACCGCGAGCAGTGTTTTGTTACGGCGAAACTGTTAGCGCAAAAATTGGCGCTTAGCGAGTCGCAATGGCAAGTGTGTTTTCAGTCGCGCTTTGGCCGCGAAGAATGGTTAACGCCCTACGCCGATAAATTATTGGCCGAGTTACCCGCGCAAGGAGTAAAAAGTGTCGATGTGATTTGTCCTGCGTTTGCGACCGATTGCCTCGAAACCTTAGAAGAAATTTCCATTGGCGCTAAAGAAACCTTTTTAGAAGCGGGTGGCCGCGAGTATCGGTTTATCCCTTGTTTGAACGACGATGAGTTACACATTGAATTATTACGGCAATTAATCCAAGAACAAGCACTCTCTTGGGTATAATGGCACTGGTTTCAAGCTGATTTTGTGGTAGAATTTGCGCCCTTCCGGCTAAGGGGTGGTTTTTTGTCTCGCTAGCCTAGACTCAATATTTTTAGGATGCTGGGTGGTCTTATCGCCGCGCCAGACGCCAATTAGCATGGATGCCAGGAAAAGAGAACCACTATGAAATTTCCCGGTCAGCGTAAATCAAAACATTATTTCCCGGTTAAAACCAGAGATCCGCTGCTTGAACAGCTGACTCAACAGCCTCAGCCGTTTGCGACCTATATTAGCGGTATTGATCAAACCTTAGTGGATATCGAAGCGAAAGTCGAAGATGAGTTGCTCAGCCGTTATGGCTTGCCCAAAGGTAACTCGACCCTGATCAATGATGAACAAGCCCACAGACTTTACACTGAGTTAAAAATCCATGGCTTAATTAGCGATGAATTTGCTGGCGGCACTATCGGTAACACAGTACACAATTATTCTATTTTGGCCGATGACCGTTCTGTATTGTTCGGGGTGATGAGCCAGAATATCGAAGTAGGCAGCTATGCTTACCGCTATTTATGCAATACCTCTTCTAAAGTTGATCTTAACTATTTACAGCCTGTCGATGGCCCTATCGGCCGCTGTTTTACGCTGATTTCTGATTGTGGTGAGCGCACGTTTGCTATTAGCAAAGGCGCGATGGATAAACTGACGCCAGAATTTATCGATAAAGACGTAATACAAGGCAGTTCAGCCTTAGTGTTGACCGCGTACTTGATGCGCGCCAGCGGTGGTGATCGTATTACCGATGCAGCCATGTGCGCTATTGAATATGCTAAAGCTGCGGAAGTGCCAGTAGTGCTAACCTTAGGCACCCGATTTTTGATTGAAGAAGACCCACAATGGTGGCAAAACTTTATTAAAGAACATGTCACTATTTTGGCGATGAATGAAGATGAAGGTGAAGCATTAACCGGTTCACGCGACCCTCTGCTTGCCAGTGAAAAAGCCTTAGAATGGTGCGACATGGTATTAACTACAGCAGGTCCTATCGGACTTTATACCGCAGGTTATACCGAAGACTCCGAGAAGCGCGAAACCACCCATACCTTATTACCTGGTGCTATCCCCGAATTTAATCGTTATGAATTTTCTCGGCCTAAATTGAAGGTTGACTGTGAAACACCGATTAAAGTGTTTGCACACATTTCACCTTACATGGGCGGCCCTGAAAAGATTGGTAACACGAATGGGGCTGGTGATGGCGCATTATCGGCCTTATTACATGACCTTGCCGCAAATACCTTCCATAAAACTAACGTACCTGGCTCGAGTAAACATAAGCGTGATGGCCTGTGTTACTCGTCGTTCTCCCAAGTGTGTAAATACGCCAACCGTGTGGCTTATGAAGTGCTAGCCCAGCATAGTCCACGTTTATCCCGTGGCTTACCTGAGCGCGAAGACAGCCTAGAAGAATCCTACTGGGGTAGGTAAGAATTTATCTGCTTTAGTCATTAATTGACTGTTAAATAAGGGCAATAACGGTAAACGTTGTTGCCCTTATTTTTATCGATGAAGTGGTAATCAAGCGGTTAATCGATAAGTTTAGCTACAGGCTGTTAAGAATAAATGTTAACGTAAGTGAGTCCTGATACAGCGATTATTTAAGGTGGAATTTTCGGTGAAAGCGCAAATCTTAAGAGAAATGAAAGTACTCTCGGCCATAGAGCCAGAGTTTGAAGTACAACGTCGTGTCGCGTTTATTAAAACCAAACTAAAAGAAGCACGCAGCAAGACGTTAGTATTAGGGATCAGTGGTGGTGTTGATTCTTCTGCGGCTGGGCGTCTGTGCCAGTTGGCGGTAGATAGCTTAAACCACGAAAATAGCCAAGGGGATTACCAATTTATAGCGGTGCGCTTACCCTATCAAATTCAGCAAGATGAGCATGAAGCGCAACTTGCTTGCCAGTTTATTCAACCCTCTAAGTTAGTGACTGTTAATGTACAGCAAGGCGTTGATGGTATACATAGCGAAACGATTGCAGCGTTAGCTGAGGCTGGTTTGCCACAGCCAGATACGGCCAAAGTTGATTTTGTTAAAGGTAACGTTAAAGCACGTATGCGAATGATTGCCCAGTATGAACTTGCGGGGCTGGTTGGTGGACTGGTGGTGGGTACTGATCACAGTGCAGAAAATATTACCGGCTTTTATACGAAGTGGGGGGATGGCGCTTGTGATTTAGCTCCTTTATTTGGCTTGAATAAACGCCAAGTGCGCAAGCTTGCTGCCTATCTTGGAGCGGATGACATCTTAGTGAATAAAGCGCCAACCGCAGATTTAGAAGACAATAAGCCGTTACTTGAGGATGAGGTCGCATTAGGTTTAACCTATGCACAAATCGATGATTTCCTTGAAGGCAAAGATGTTGGTAAAGCGGTCGAAGAGAAGTTAATCGGTATTTATAAGGCAACACAGCATAAACGCCGACCTATCCCCACCATTTACGATTAATATTTTGCTGTCACTCAATCAGCACTCGTTTGAATTTTTCGCGAGTGCTTTTTATTGACTGAAATTTCATGCTGTGGATGCGCTAGCAGAGTCGATTACAGCGTCATTATTTGCTGGCGAGTGAGCTCAATGAGCTGATTTGGATATTGGCGATAATCAAGATAGGGCGTGAGTAGGCAATACTGTGCTTTGTGTGTCGGGAGCTTAATGAAGGTAATCGATTTATTTTGTATTGATAGCAGCTGTGCAGCGTTGGTGTAATCGTTTGTCGCTAAAGAGATCCCCAAACGATGGGCGGCCATTTGTCCCGCAACAATATGAATCTTAGCGCTTGCAATCAACTTTGTGCCGCCGATGCAGATCATCTCATTATGTTTTAGTAATGTTTGGTCGCGGTAATGGCGCCAATCACCGTCATTTAGGCTTATTTTTGCCATAATAGTGAGAATTTTTCGCCAATGATTACCGTTGAGGGCGATTAGCGCCGCGATAGCTTCTACTTGACTGTAATGCCAACCGTCAGGTATCTGTGGTGGGGTAGGCAAATAGTAGACGAATGGGCTCTGAGGATGACCGATAATCATATTGTTTGGGCTATCTAATCTAAATTAAGCGGGAGCGTATGCTAACCTTATTTTCGACAAGATGTTGAGTCTGTTGACAGTCGTTTTTTATATCGTGGTAAAAATCTTGAAAGTTGTCTTTATTTAACCGTTTTATTGAATGACTCATTTGATTTGAATGCAAGGACCACTATGAAAGCCATCATCATAGGTTCGACAAAACACTTATTCTTCGCTGCGGTGTACGCAAGTATTGGCATAGTGCTGGCGTTACTCATAACAGGCGTTTATTTTCTTAATGCGCGCCCTGAACTGTCTCTTTGGCACACCGTTGAGCTAAAAAATGAGTTTCATTATGATACTCAACTGACCCACTTTAGTGAGTATTTAGCATTAGAAGAGCAATTATTCGCTGAAGTTGAGCGCAAAGTGATACAAAAAATTCCGGTTAGTGAATTTTCTCCGGTGAATCGCTACATAAAACATAGTTTGTCAGACCCCGCTCTTTGGTCACAAAATTGGAACCGTAGTTTTGAATGGCCAGTGGCAAATGCGGAATTTGGGGTATTACTGCTCCACGGTATGTCCGATTCGCCTTATGCCTTATCCAATGTGGCTGCGCATTTTAAGGGTAAAGCTCACGTACTAGGGCTAAGATTACCAGGGCATGGCACTATTCCTAGCGGATTAACTGAACTGTATTGGCAGGATCTTGCCGCCGCGGTGGATTTAGCCACAGCGCATATGCGCCAAGCACTTAAAGGTAAACCGCTATTTGTTGTCGGCTTTTCGACGGGCGCTGCTGTAGCGCTTAATCATGAATTAGAACGTGTCCGCCAAGATAAAGCCGCAGATTATACCGGGATGATTTTTATCTCTCCTGCGATAGGCCTCGCACCGATAGCCGCGGTTGCCCGCTGGCAAAGCTGGATAGGCCGATTGCTGGAGCTGGATAAATTACAATGGAACAGTCTTCAAGTGGAATACGATCCCTTCAAATATACCTCCTTTGCGGTTAATGCTGGGGATGTGGTGTATCAATTGGCGCTGCGAAATCAAGGTATATTGGCAGGATTAACGGCGGCGCAACGTGCGCAAATCCCATCAATACTGACGTTTCAATCTGTCGTCGATGCCACGGTATCCTCCTTGGCAGTGGTTGATAATCTTTATCAGCTGCTGCCAGATAAGGGCCATGAACTCGTGCTGTTTGATATGAATCGACTCGATATTAATGTCAAAATGGTCAGCACTGATCCTCTGACCTTTTTACAGCACAGTATCAACAGCGAGCAATTACATTACCGTGGCACACTGGTGGAGAATGTCAGCCGTGACGCCACACAAGTACAAGCACGCAGCTTTGGTTTAAATAGAGAGGGGAAATGGCTCACCCAAGATAATCAACAAGTGCGCGTACTTGATTTATTTTGGCCTGCAGGTGTGTACTCTTTATCCCATGTTGCACTGCCGTTTGGTATAGAAGATGGTCTCTATGGTGCTGTTATTGAGTCTGATCGTCGTCGAATTCAAATCGGCGCCGCCGCTTCGCGTGGAGAGCGAGGGTTATATAGCGTACCAGCAGCAGAAATGCTGCGACAAAAATGGAACCCTTTCTTTCCCTATTTGCTAGAACGGGTTGATGAATATCGGCTCGCTCAGATGCAGTAGCTTATTTTACTCCCCATATTGAATAAATATTTATCACACAGGCCAGAAACTAAGCAGTTAATCAAAGAGATGTCATGAATCTCTTGCGCAGTTGCAAGGCAATTGCTACAGTTCTGGCTCACTTAAGGTTAACCCCACAAACAGTATCTTAAGTGACAAGTGATTGAGATTAATTTAGCGATAAAACATGCTAAGTTACAGCAAGTTAAATATTAGCTGCTATTTCAATGCACTTAACAATTTCGGTATGTAGCGCAGCCCGGTAGCGCACTGTCATGGGGTGTCAGGGGTCGGAGGTTCGAATCCTCTCATACCGACCAAATTCTAGACTTGATTGTGACGTTATTTTAAAATTTAAAGTAAGACCACTGTTAAGTTAAAACAAAACCCCGTGTTAGCATTGCTAAAACGGGGTTTTGTTTTATGTATTGTTTATGGGTAGAAACACCCACATAAACATACCTTACGAGCCCAGTATTAAAAACTTCATTGAGTGGACATTTATTTATGCGCGCTTTTGTTTTACGAGCAAGATCTGCACCGACTGACAGTCAGTTGCTTTTGGCATCCGTTGGCCAAGAAGCGCACACCGAAATTTTAGCGCACACTTTGATGAATACGATTTTTGTGGCTCAGTCACATCGTAACGATGTTGTTGTTTATCTGGTATTAGAAAGTACTAACGATTTCTCCCGTACAATCTGTTTCGATACTCGAAATATTTGCCATATTGGTGGTTTTCACGAGCAAGCCTTGCTCGCTAAAATAGCCAAAGCGTTAGATATTTCAAGGGGTATGACCAAAGAGCAAACGCGTATTGTTGATGAAGGAATTAGTGTAAGCACCATTAGTTTTGAAAAATTAGTGCAAGAACTCGCGGTCGATTATCAATTGTTTATGATGGATAAAAAGGGCACCTCAATCCGTGAGCAAGAATTTGTGGGAAACCCCTGCTTCTTACTAACTGACCATATTCCCATGCCGAAAAAAAGCTTTAATACCTTAAAGCGACTTGGGGCACAAAAAATCAGCCTTGGACCAAAAATGTTGTTTGCTTCGCAGTGCGTGGTACTCATTCACAATGAATTGGACATCAATCAATAACCACTTAATTTTATTAAGCTATCGCTAATTTTGACCTTTAGTCAGTAAGCCCCATTTTTAAATGGGTTTTTTTGTTTTTAAACGATTCATCACGACTTACTGTTAAACGGCTTAACCAACTGTTGTTAACTATGGTTTCGATTCTATAAATAAGGGTTTTAGTATAAGGGCGCTAGTTTTTACTAAAATAGCCATTAAAGAGGCGTTATATTTTACCCTTTAAAAATTCAATGGCTTTTTGTGCGCGCAGTGACAAAGGCCATTCCGCTCGATGGATAAGCCAAATGGTGTCTACGACTTGGCTACCACATTCCACAACGTAAATATCCTCTTGGCGCTCAAAGGCTTTTCGGGCGTATTGTGGGATCACGGTAAAACCAAGCCCCTTTGCGACAGGTTCGAGGATCAAACTTATCTGGTTTGTAAACCCATGGCAGGGAATTTCTTGAATACTGGGGCTATCGGGGCATTTACGGCTAAGTAGGCGAGTGGCCATCGCTTCACCATCTGGGTGAGATATAAACCCGAGTTTTTGTAAATCAGGCCATTCGGTATTTTTCTGACTGGCAGGCACCACTAATTCCAAGGGTTCTTCAGTAAAATAGGTGCTCGTAATGCGCGGATCGGCGGGCTTTAATGTCACCATACCCAGTTCATGTTCGTTCGCTAAAATAGCAGCCACTATCTCATTATCTGGCGCAAAACGATGGCGGATATTAAGCGTAGGAAATGTCTCTTGTAACTCTAGTAATAGCGGATACAGGGTTAGCCCAATACTGCCAGGTGTAATAAGGCTTACATCGCCAGCCTCTGCGTCATCGTGGATAAGCTTTTGTTGTAGGCGTTTTTGGGCACACTCGACTTCTTTTACATAGGTGAGCAGATTTTCCCCTACGGGAGTGATTTCAAGCTGGCGGGTACGGCGCAAAAATAACGTGCCATATTCATCTTCTAAGCGACTGATATGCTGGCTCACGGCCGCTTGAGTGATACCTATGGCTTCAGCAGTGCGAGTAAAGTTACCTTTATCGACCAGAACAGCAAAGGTTTGTAACCACTGTGGATTAATCATAAGTAAATTTTATCAAATATATAATCTATGCATGCTTTTAATTATGGCACGATAGGGCTAGTCTGTCGCCATTGAATTGTAGCGACAACAGAAACAGGAAATCCCATGGCCGATTTATTTTCATCTTTTAAGCTTAAAGATATCACCCTAAAAAACCGTATTGCCGTAGCGCCTATGTGTCAATATCAAGCCACTGATGGCCTTACTAATGAGTGGCATCAGGTACATTACACTAGCCTTGCCAGAGGCGGCGCTGGACTTGTGGTGGTTGAAGCCACTGCGGTATCCCCAGAAGGACGCATTACGCCAAAATGTCTTGGATTATGGAATGATGAACAAGCACAAGGTTTAGCTAAGATTGCTAGCGCGATTAAAAATGCGGGCGCTGTGGCAGGGATTCAAATTGGTCATGCCGGCCGTAAGGCGAGTGCCCATATTCCGTGGGAAGGCGATGATCATATTGCACATGATGATCCACAAGGTTGGCAGCCTATTTCGCCCTCAGCGACGGCGTTTGGTGCTAATTTACCGGTTGTACCTACGGCCATGACGGTTGAAGATATTGAGCGTGTTCAAGCGGATTTTGTTGCGGCAGCGCAGCGCGCTTTAGCGGCTGGCTTTGAATGGTTAGAATTGCATTTTGCCCACGGTTATTTAGCCCAGAGCTTTTTCTCAACTTATGCTAACCAACGTACCGATGAATATGGCGGCAGCGCAGAAGGGCGTGGCCGCTTTTTATTAGAAACGGTTGCAGCAGTACGGGCAGTTTGGCCCCAGCATTTACCTTTAACTGCGCGATTTGGCGTGATTGAGTTTGACCATAAAGATGAAGCAACTCTTTGTGAGTCAATCGCCTTGGTAAAGCAATTTAAACAAGCCGGTTTGGATATGCTTAATGTTAGTATTTGTTTCTCAACACCGACCGCCAATATTCCTTGGAGTCCTGCATTCTTAGCGCCTATCGCCGCGCGTGTTCGACAGGAAGTGGGTTTCCCCGTTGCCACATCGTGGGGCATGGATAATCCAGTGCACGCCAATAGTGCAATTGAAGATGAGCAAATGGATCTGGTGATGATAGGCAAAGCCTTTTTAGCTAATCCGCACTGGCCATATCAAGCGGCGCAAACGTTAAAAATTACCCGTCCATCTTGGGTATTACCGGCCCCTTATGCACATTGGTTAGAGCGTTACTCAACAGTCAAAGCCGATTAATCGATAACAGACTCAAGCTTGAGCTTATTTTTAAAGTCACTATCAATTGATAGTGACTTTTTGCGTTAGCGGCAAAGATATGATCTTGAGACCCAAATACAAAAAAGCCCCGTTCTTGGAAGAGTGGGGCTTTTCAGTTGAGCTCATTGCTAAGCCTATAGATAATATTAATGGTTATAGAAACGCCGGCCTTCACGCATCACTTCGATAAGCTCTGGCGCACTCATTTTTTTATTGAGTCTATGTTGATAATTTTCATCATAAATACGGTACTTTCCGTGGCGGTCAATCACAGTCACTTCAGCCTGTTGGTAAATGGCAAAAAGAGTGCTGTCACCAATATAGATCCAAGTTTCTTTACTCGGCTGCAATAGGCTGCGACCGGCGCTGTACTCAGTCGTGTGGTTGGTACAACCCAAAACATGGGTCATCAGCGTGGGGACAATGCCGTAATGGCTGGTACGGTATTTGACTTTGCTTGGGCTCGCCGCTTTAGGCCAGTGGATCACTAAGGGCACTTTGACACTCTGTGGTGATAGATTGCGGTAAGCTTCATCAGTATTACTGGTAAATATTTTGCCATTCACGCCAGTGATAATCACTAAGGTGTCGTTTGATACATTCGCTAAAATTGCGTTGAGTTGTTGATCAATAAAATATAGCGATTGGCGATATTGGTTAAATAATACCTTTTGCGCCGGCGTTAATGCAGGATCGGCTTTTACTGTTTCTATGCCGAGGAATCCTACTGGGGTATCAAAATTTTCTGGCGCTTTTAAGTTGAGAAGTGCAAACCAAGGCTTATCTTGAACATCGTGCCACTGGTTAAAGCTGGCTACGGTATGCAAGTCGGCAGCGGCACTGCCATCGGTTTCTTTGGCAACCACGGGCGTAAAGTCATTAAACATCGCCTGTGACGAGCGTAAACTAAGATTCGTATCTGGGAGGAAAAGCCCTAGTTGATAACCTGCTTGTTGCAAGGTTCGGGTTAATACTGGGCTGGTACTATTAAAAATGCGAGCATCCCCATAGCTGCCTTGTAAGCCATAAAGCAGTGAGAACATACCGGTTCTAAATTGGTTGCCACCACTAAAATGCTGGGTAAAAGATTGATTGCTTTCAGTGTATTGATGTAAAAATGGCATATTTTTATCATCGACCATATCTGCACGTAAACTGTCGATGGTGATCATTAACACATTGGGCTTAGTGTCGGCTTGGCAGGTGAGCGGTTGCTCAGGATAATTTAATACACTGGTGTTGTGGTTTTCGTCTTGAGATGAACGGTCTATACCATGACTTTCCATAAAGGAACGTGCTGTAGCGGGGTAAGATAGTGGATAAATATCATCTAAACGGGTTATTTCGGTGACATCGGCCGCATCGGCCCATATGTGGATCAAGTGGCTACTAATAAAGCACACGCCAACTAACGTAATAACTTTATTGCCTAAATTTAGCTTTTGAATTTTATCGATGCGTTTCCACAAAAAATTAGCCGCGGTAAGTTCTATGGCGATAATCGCTAACGGCGTGACAATATAAGAAGTGCCGTGGAGCAAGGCATTAAGATCTGCCCAAGCTAAATCAAAGGCAAAAGGACTTAAGTGCATACCATAATCGGCATAAACAATGGTGTCATACAATAAAACACACAGACTTAACGTCGCAATCACCGCCGCAATCCCTCTCAATATTTTTGAGTAGGGTAAGATAAAGGTCAGTGGGAACAGACAGATTAAGTAGGCAATAAAAGCGAGAAAGCTAAACTGACCAATAGTGCTGACGCTTAGATAAATCCAGCCGTACCAGGTTTCAGGATAACCCACACCACCAATGTATCGGCTTCCGATTATCATGGCTAATATGCCATTGAAGAAGGCGAACCAATGTCCCCAGTTGATGAGCCGGGAAACTCTGTCTCGACTCATTTGCTTTTTTCGCTCGACCATAGTGATCCGTGTATTCCTAAAAGACCTTGTAACTTATATGCTTTTGATAACTATCACACAGTTAACTTACTGGGATTTAACCGATTGTGCGAGTGCTTTCGCAAATTGCTCAGCCACGGCTTTACGTGATTCGCTGGGTACTTTACGTTCTAGCAGGTTGGTCACGCAGTTGCCCAATGCCATTAGGCTCAGGTCTGTCGGTGCTTTATGCTTTTCTAACACAGCCAATATTTCGGCGATTAATGATTCAACTTGGATATTTGAGTATTTCGATTGGATTGCCATAATCAAAAAATGTTTCACTTTGGAATGGATTAGCGGCATATAATAGCGGATTTATCCCAGTATCACTATCAGGGCTTATGAGTATTAACATCGAACACGCAATTATTCACGAGATTTCCCAGGACAGTCAGGGTCAATTACGCTGCCGTTTACGTCCTCAACCTCTGCTGAACGGTCAGGCGGTCGAGATGATGCTCGACGAATTACACCAGACTTATACGGGCAAAGCCGGTAAAGGTTTTGGCTATTTTGGCATTCAGGGTGACGACGGCGAGGCTAACCCCGCTTTTGCCAATGCCTTAACTCAGTACCGTAGTAACGACTTAGGTTTTGTGGAGTTTTCAGGCCAAGCCAGTAAATTACTACAAGAAGAGTTGTCGAAATATGACTTTAGCCAAGGCGGATTTTTGCTGATGTCTTGCTACACAAGCATCACCAGTGATTATCTGTTCGTGGCCTTGTTAAGTGCTAAGTCGTCGATGACAGTGTTAGATGATATGGAATTGTCGCAAAATAACCACTTGGATTTAAACAATATCCAACTGGCTGCGCGTATTGATTTGACCGAGTGGCAAGCAGATAAAGAATCCCGTAAATATATTTCCTTTATCCGTGGCCGTGCGGGACGCAAGGTCGCTGATTTCTTCCTTGATTTTATGGGCTGCGTTGAAGGTGTAAACACCAAAGCGCAAAACAAAACCTTAATGAATGCGGTTGAAGATTTTGTTGCCAGTAGTGAGCTGACTAAAGACGAGCGTCAGCAGTGTCGTAATAAAGTGTTTGAATATTGCAGTGAGCGCTTTGATGAAGGTGCTGACATTGAGATTAAAGACTTGGCCGATGAACTCGCTGATGAAGGCATGGACTCTTTTTATGATTTTGCTCGTGGTGGTAACTATGATCTTGATGAAGAGTTTCCGGCAGACAAATCAACCCTGCGCCAATTGAAGAAATTTTCAGGTACAGGTGGAGGATTAACCTTAAGTTTTGATGGCGGGCATTTAGGCCAGCGGGTGATTTACGATCCCGTTTCTGACACAATTTTAATTAAAGGTGTGCCAGCAAACTTAAAAGATCAGCTCGACCGTCGTCTTAAAGGCGAATAGCGACTGATTAAATCATCGCTTTAATATAGACAGTGCAAGGCCGAGCGTAGCTACGCTTGGCCTTTTTGTTGGGATTAACGTGGTATAGATTTAGTGACTCGTTTGGCTAAATGGCTCTGGACGCGGAGTATTCTTATTTGATGGTGGCAATATAGGCAGTACGATTTGGGGTTGATCGCCCGTCAAGCTGACAAGAAAGGCCAGCATTTCTTTTATTTCTTTATCTGACATTTTCTGACCGAGTTGAATGTCCGCCATGGTATTCACCGCTTCTTCCAAAGTCCATACACTGCCGTCATGGAAGTAGGGATAGGTCAACTCAATATTGCGTAGTGTCGGCACTTTAAACACATATTTATCCGCTTCTTTACCTGTGACCCCCTTACGACCTTCTGCAGGGTTATTGGTGTGGAACGGTTTGATGAGTCCCATTTTCATATACATGGTGCCACCGACAGCGGGACCGTTATGACAACTCACACACCCCTTATCTTTAAAGAGTTGATAGCCTGCTTTTGCATCCACACTGATTGCATCTTGCTTACCCAATAAATATTGATCGAAAGGACTATTTGGCGTCACTAAGGTTTTTTCAAAGGCGGCAATGGCATCCGTTAAACGGTCTACATTGACTTTTTCATCGCCATAAACCTGAGCAAAACGGGCCCGATAGGCGGGAATAGAACTGATAGTTTCAGTAGCAAGATCATGGGTAAATCCCATTTCCATTGGGTTAGCAATAGGGCCTGCAGCTTGCTCTTTTAAATCACTGGCGCGTCCGTCCCAAAATTGTGCCAGCATAAAGTCGGCATTAAGTACTGTGGGTGAATTAATTGGACCTTGCTGCCAATGGTGACCAATAGATGTGGGGAGAGCATCAACACCACCCGTCGCTAAATTATGGCAAGAGTTACAGGAGATAAACCCAGACTTAGACAGTCTGGGTTCAAAAAACAACATTTTACCGAGTTCGACTTTTTCTGGTTCGGTAATCTTCACGGCCTTTATGACTTCGATGGGCTCGGCAGCGACAGTTTGGCTATTAGCTAAAATGCCCGTGATGATAATAGCAATAGCGGTGAGTTTGATCATGTTGCTTCTCCTATATAACCTTTATTTTTTTGTGGTTTATAGGGAGGTTAGCGACTAATGTTGACAAGGGGTAACGCTTTCTTTCGATTGGGTCTATCGCTGTTACGGATTAAGTATTTGTGATCTAATACACTGTTTTTATTTGGTTATCCAGTTAAGTTTGCTGTTTGATTTAAGATATTGTCCACCAATCGACAGGCTCGATACATAATCCTTATATCCCTTACTCGTATTTGTCTGTTCGATTATATTATCGATTAGTCACCCCTCAACAATCCTATTTATGCTATCAGTGCCCACATATATGACCTCAAATGGATTCATGTGTCGCGACAACAGGCAGAATTGATTAGAATCGTTATTCAGTATTGAGCGCTTAATTTTGGAGCCTCAAGTGAGTACGCTTAGCACTTGCTAAGTGCTGCTATCAAATCAATAGGCGGACTGTTTTTCTGCCGAGGAGCATCAATGCAACTATTTGTAAAAGATTTAACAGTAATCGATTTTTCTTACTTGTGTGCTAAGCGCGGTATGGTGGGTGAAAGTTGGATTGTTGATGTGCTGCTTGAAGGCGGATTAGACGAGCAAAATATGCTGCTCGATTTTGCTAAAGTGAAGCGCACGATAAAACAAACGATTGATGCGGGGGCCGATCATCGTTTATTAGTGCCGACAGCGTGCAGCAATGTGCGTTGGCAGCAGCAGGGCGATCGGGTATGGGTGGATTTTGAAAGCTCGTTGGGCCAAATTCATTTAGCCTGCCCATCGCAAGCCTTTGCGTTAGTATCAAGTGAAAATATTAATCAACTCAGCGTCAATGCTTTTTTGCAAAAAGCGTTACGTGAAGCTTTACCGAAGAATATCGAGGGGATCACCTTAACATTGAGGCACGAAATTCTCGATACGCCCTATTACCATTACAGCCATGGTCTACGTAAGCACGATGGAAATTGCCAACGTATTGCCCACGGACATCGTAGTCCTATTCATATTTTTGAAAATGGTCATCCGGCACTCAAATGGGATCAATATTGGGCTAAGCGTTGGCACGATATTTATTTAGGGAGCGAGGAGGATTTAGTGTCCGTTGACAGCCTTAATCTATCGGCGCAAACGCGCGTCTCTGACGACACTCACTATGGTTTCCATTACCAAGCGCCCCAAGGGGATTTCCAATTGGCAATGCCAAAAACATGCTGTGATGTAATCCCACACGACACCACGGTTGAGTTGTTAGCCGACTTTATCGCGACTACCTTGGTTGCAAAAGTCCCCTCCAGTCAGTTTAAAGTGGTGGCATTTGAAGGCGTAGGTAAAGGCGCGATAGTAACTAAGGGATAAACGTTAAGATGGGTGTTGTTTAGGCTTGTACGTAAAATATATGCATGGCTGACCTAATGAGCGGCGCTATTCATTACGTATTAGTTGACTACAGATAAGTTGATTACGGATAAGGATTTTTTGTGAAAATGTTTGAAACACATACACCGCTACGGTTATTTCGTCGTGTATTCATCAGCGGTTTACGCTCTGCACGTTACTCATCGACATTATTAATCTTAGGTGCAGTAGTTATGGCGCCTCAGGTGCAAGCACAAGTGAATTTACAGGGTAAGCTAGAGCAAGGCGCATTAATGCGGGGTCACGTGGCTGCGGGGACTCAGGTAGCCTTAAATGGCGAAGCTATTAAGGTAACCCCTGACGGGAATTTTGCCTTTGGTTTTGATCGTGATGGTGAACTGAGCCAGCAGTTAACTTTGGTTTATCCGAGCGGCTTAACTGAGGTTAAACTGTTGACTTTGATTAAGCGTGAATATGATATTCAAAGTGTAAAAGGCATTAGCTCGAAAATTATGAAGCCCGATCCCGTAGCGCAGCAAAGAGCGGCAAAAGACAGCGCGCAGGTAAAAGCCGCGCGGGCGAGCTTTAGCAATCAAACCGCATTTATGCAGGAATTTATTTGGCCATTAACGGGCCGTATTTCAGGCGTATATGGTAGCCAACGTATTTATAATGACGTGCCGGGTAATCCACACTTTGGTGTGGATGTGGCGGCAAAAACCGGCACTGTGGTGGTCGCGCCTGCTGATGGGGTTATAAGTCTTTCTGTGCCAGACATGTTTTATTCTGGCGGGACTATGGTGATCGACCATGGTTATGGCGTGAGTTCGAGTTTTTTACATTTAAGTCAGCTTTACGTCAAAACAGGTGAAGTGGTTAAGCAAGGCCAAGCTGTGGCAGAGGTCGGCGCGACAGGTCGTGCTAATGGTCCACATTTAGATTGGCGGGTGAATTGGTATCAAATGCGCCTCGACCCCACAACCATAGTACCGCCAATGGCAACGGTATTGGCAAATGAGAAAGCGGCTGTAAAGGGTTAAGTTTAACACTAATTAGACATACAAAAATGGCGCAATGTTGCGCCATTTTTGTGTGCAGCTTACCTTTCAAACTCTGTAGAACAGTGCATTCGGGGCGAGTATACTAGATGATTATTGTAGCAATGGATGATCGGCGGGTAGCTGGCGGGTGATCCACAAAATCAGTTTGTGTTTCATGTTTGGCCCATCTTCTTTATCTTTGGCCAGCGGTTGGATCAAGTTATCCGTGACCAATAAACGGTAAATACATTCGACTTTGTCTTTGGGTGAGATGCCCTTGTCGAAGTCCGCATATCCGCGTTTTTTGGCGTAGCCAACACCAATCTCCATGGCGAATTTCAATATTTGCGCTTCATTTTTATGTGGCTTCATTAGCGTTCCTCTGGTTGCACACCGAGCCTACTATGCTGGCATTAATGATTGGTGCTTGATGCGATTAGCCGCTTATCTTAGGGTTCATTTGGGAACCGCGCGGCATATCAATCTTTCTTTATTTGTTACGTTAGTTGCTCACTCGCAATGACGGCTTTTATGCCATGGGAATGCACTTTAATACACACATTATCGCGTTTAAAAGCGATGGTTGGGTTGGCTAAACGTTCTTTATCGCTTTTTGGCGAGCTCATCTTAACCTTGATGGCTTGGTAGGGCTCAAACTCTGGAGTTGATGGTGCTGGTTGCAGTAATGGTTTTAATGTGGGGCACAGAGTCATTAAATCTTGGCTAAGGGTTTGGCAATCTTCAGCCGTTGATTCAATAACTAATTCAATGTGTTCCCACCCTTCTTGCGGATAGGCTTTATCGCTGGGATAGGGCAGTTCAACGCATTCAATGCTAAATTGACCTAGTGTGAGTGGTGTATTTAATTCGATAATAAGGATCGTGCGGCCGTTAATGATATTATCTGAAATAATATTTCCCACGCGACTAAAAGCCTCTCGCAGTGCATCGGCGCTGGCGATGGAATTAACGCGCAGTGCCACGTGATCGCAAAACAGAGCTTTATCCGCTAAATCTAAGGTTTCGAGTAAAGCCAAAATTTGCGTTTCAAAGACTGACCAGTGTTGCGTTAATTGCTCATAGCTGATGCTGGCAGTTAACGGTGCAGTGGGTTTGTTGGATTTAGCCATAGAGACTCCAAGGTGTTTTATTGCTGTTAGTTTCTATTCCTTAATCTAAATAAGTAGTGATAATTCAACTAACAACATGATTTAACGTTAAATAAAAACGCCCATTAAACTGGGCGTATTGGATATTCTATCAATGCACAACTCGGCATTTTGCTGCGAGCTGTTGGCTAAGATTAAGGCCAAATCTCAATCGGCGTGCCTTCATCGACCACTTTCCACACTTCATCCATTTCGGCGTTGGTAATTGCGATACAGCCGTCAGTCCAATTGTATTGTTGGGCTTGCTGGGGCGACAATGACGATTTAGGATTTTGGCCGTGGATCATAATCATACCTCCAGGTCTAATACCTAACGCTTTTGCGCGCAATTTATCTTCTTCATTGGGGTAGGAAATATGAATCGATTTATAATAAGCACTATCTGACTTTTTATAGTCGAGGGTATAGCGCCCTTGCGGTGTGCGTTGGTCGCCTTCCTTTAATTTATGTCCTGCGGGTAAATCACCCATAGCGATGTGATATTGCTTTAGTATTTTGCCATCGCGTAGTAAAGCCATGCGGGATTCAGATTTAGTAATAACCACGAGATCCACTTTACCCATGCCAGAAGCGCCTGAGGCATGTAATGTGGGTGAAACAAGTGCCGCGATAGTCACAGTGAGATATGTCAATGTGGAAAGTAGGGTGGCGCGCATTAAAGTCCTCGGAAATAAACTCATGGGTTGAATGAGATGGATTGTTAACTTTTTGGCATCATACCGTAATTTTACCGCGCTGTGAGTAGATTATTTTGAGCTGAGCGCAATTGCATGGCAGACTCGTGACATATTGATGTTGTAACCCCTCTATTAATACGTTCGTTGCAAGGAAGTATGTATCTGTATGCCTGAGAATATTGAATCCGAAAGTCCATTAAAGCGTCAATTACGCCTCATTATTTTTGGTACAGATACTCCCGCTGGTCGTTATTTCGATATCGGCTTAATGTTGTGTATTGTGCTGAGTGTGGGCCTCGTTTTTCTCGATACGGTTGAAATGTTTCACCGTGAATATGGCCAAATTATTCGTGTATTAGAATGGATTTTTACCGTTATATTTACGATTGAATATGGCCTACGGTTATACTGCGCAACCCATCCTGTGTTATATGCCCGCAGTTTTTATGGGGTAATAGATTTATTATCGATATTGCCAACCTATTTAGCGCTACTGGTCCCCGGCGCTAACTTTACCTTAGTTATCCGCATACTGAGGTTATTCAGGATCTTCAGAGTGCTCAAGTTACTGCGTTATTTAAGCGAAGGTAATGTCCTGCTTAAAGCTATGATGCAGTCGAGCCGAAAGGTTTTTTTGTTCTTTTTCTCGGTCAGTTTGATCGTTATGGTACTCAGCGCAGTAATGTATGTGGTTGAAGGGCCTGATAATGGTTTCAGTTCAATTCCCCAATCGGTCTACTGGACGATTGTGACAATTACCACCGTCGGTTACGGTGACATTACGCCTAAAACAGGTTTAGGGCAGGCTATTGCGGCTTGTACAATGCTAATTGGTTATTCCATTATTGCTATTCCCACGGGTATTTTAACCGCTGAAATTTCCCATGAGGTGAGGCGTCATCGGGATTTACGCTCTTGTAATCAATGTCACAAAACGGGTCATGATCTTGATGCCATGTATTGTAGCCGCTGTGGCTGCGAGTTAGATAAATTAGATGTCCCTGCTGAAAAAGGTGATAAATAATGGCTTTGGCTGATTCTTTTTATTTTTGTAGGTAAAACCGTATGACGCAAGCCAAGTTTGTTGAAGGGCCTATTTTACGCCATATCTTAGTCATGAGTTCGACCGCCGCAGTGGGGATTTCAGCCTTATTTGTGGTGGATTTACTGGATATCTTTTTTCTCAGTTTATTAGGTGAGCATGAACTTGCCGCAGCGGTAGGCTATGCGGGCAGTATCTCCTTTTTCACAACCTCTATTGGTATCGGCTTATCGATTGCTTTAGGGGCGCTAGTGTCTCGCTCTATTGGTGCAAAAGACGTGGTGCTGGCAAAACGGCTATTACTCAATAGCGCAATAGTTACCACCTTAATTAGCGTGCTGGTGGCTGTGGTTGTGACTAGCTTTATCCCTGAACTGGTCGCGTTAGTGGGCGCCCGTGGGCATACAGCGGTGCTCGCGGCCAGTTATTTATATATCTTAGTGCCCTCGTTGCCCTTTATCTGTTTGGCGATGGCGCTGGGCGGCGCTCTACGTGCTGTAGGGGATGCAAAACTCTCTATGATGTCCACCTTAGCGGGCGGTGGTGTTAATGCCGTGCTAGACCCTATTTTTATCTTTATGTTCGCGATGGGCATAGAAGGGGCGGCATTGGCATCAGTACTGGCACGAGTGGCAGTGTTTGTAATTGCCGCTCGCGGTGTGGTGGTTAAGCATCAGTTGCTGGGCAATTTCAATAAGGCGCATTTTGTCGCCGATCTTAAGCCTATTTTTGCAATTGCAGGTCCTGCGATGTTAACCAATGTGGCGACGCCGATTGGTAATGCCTTTGTTACGCGCGCGATTGCCGATTTTGGTGATGCTTATGTGGCGGGGTGGGCCGTCTTAGGACGTTTGATCCCTGTAGCTTTTGGGATGATTTTTGCCCTTTCGGGCGCGATTGGGCCAATTGTTGGGCAAAACTTTGGTGCAGGTCAGTTTGATAGACTAAGGGAGAGTTTGACCAGAGCTATCCAATTTTGCACTGTGTATGTGCTGGTAATGTCACTGTTGTTATTTGTGCTTAAGTCGCACTTGATCAATGTGTTTGATATGAAAGGTGACAGTGCTGATGTTATTAACTTCTTTTGCAGTTATATCGCGGTATTTTTTATCTTTTCAGGGATCTTATTCGTGGCAAATGCGTCATTTAATAACCTCGGAAAAGCCAAGTATTCCACCTTGTTTAATGTCGGCAAAGCCACATTGGGCACAGTGCCTTTTGTGTATTTTGGTGCGCAGTGGGGTGGGGTTTATGGTGTGCTGATTGGCCAAGTGATAGGCTCTGTACTCTTTGGCACTTTAGGTGTGCTCGTTGCCTATCGTTTGGTGGATAAAGTAGCAGCACAAGCACAGTCGTTATCTTCACACCAAATGAGTGACACATTAAGCATGCAAGATGAAATTGCAAACTGTGTTGCAGAGCATTCGCCTAGCGCAGTTAATCCTCTTTCATCAGCGCAGGCACAGATGGCACAATTAACCGAAGAGCAAGAATCGGATGCTACTTTGCGCGGGATGAGTGAAGATGACTCCACTGCGGATCACAATGGGTTAACGCCCAAAGCGCAGCAGCTCAATAAATAGTCCGTAAACACGAGTTAGAGTGGAGTTTGATTAAGCTTTTAGGGTTAATTTGCAGTGAATACAAACAAAAAATGCCACTGACTTGAGTGGCATTTTTGCATTCGAAACTTAGCGTCTTGGCGACAGGTTCAGCCTAGCGAGCCGTTTCGTCTGTATTATCTGTATTTGTTTCATCAATCTGAGTGGTGTCTAAGGATTCAAGCTTCGCACGCTCAGCCTTAGAGACATAACCAGATTTAGCGGGCACGCCAATTGTGGCTGGGTCGACTTTATTTAGTCTGGCCTTGGCGCGTTTAGCAATTTTCTTGATGATCTTTTGTTTCTTGTTCATGACGTCTCTAATTTCGTTTCGCACCCGCTATGCGCAGGAATATGAGGCCAAGGGCTCAATTGAGGGCGGATTCTAACTCAATCTGAGCTAACTGACCATGCTTTGCTGTATTTTGTCGAAAAAGAACCGTGCATTCAATCTTTGGCGTTATCCCTTTATTTAGTACAAGTCGTTTGGTACAAGAAATAAGCATAAGCGTTTTGAGTTAGGGTTATGCAATAGAAGGCGCGTATTTTTCGATGTGTACTGACAATACGTACTATTAGTGCAGGTCAAAAGTCATTATATTGCTTAAGGATTATTGATGTTGAAATTGACTAAGGTGAGCCGTAGCGTTCATACCTTGAATTGAGGAATATACGTTGTTAACTAAAATGACCTTTTTTGAACGCTTTGAGCGTGACATCTTAAGTGGCGCGAAAACCATTACGCTGCGTGATGAAGCCGAGTCCCATGTTGAGTCAGGACAAATATTACCGGTTTCAACTTTTGAAACGGATCGCTGGTTTTGTGACATCCAAATTGTTGATGTGACGCCTGTAACACTCGCCGAGCTGACAGATGTGCATGCCGAGCAAGAAAATATGACATTAGCGCAATTACGCAATGTCATCGCCGAGATTTATCCTGGTCTTGAGCAATTATTTATGATCCGTTTTAACGTGTTACCGCAGTAAAAATAGTCAGCTTAATGGGGCATAAAAAAAGCGTAAAAGGCAGCACGGCCGCTTTTTACGCTTTCACTATTTCAATCGGATACCTAGCGGCGCAATGATATCGTCCAAGGTAGCAGCTTTTGGGCGAGTTGGTCAGCTTGGCCTAAACCAATTGCGGCGCGATGGCGCATTCTATATAAGGCTTGGTAGCACAAGGGCACCAAATATAAGCTAGTCAAAGTCGAGAACGACAAGCCACCGATAATCGCAATAGCCATGGGAGAATAGGGCGGTCCGCCGCCACCAATTTGGGTCTCACCCATTGCCAGCGGCACTAATCCCAGAACTGTAGTACCTACTGTCATTAGTACTGGACGTAAACGCGTGATACACACATCTCGAATGGTGTCGGATAATTTGTCGAGATCTGGCGTCATCTGATTAATCTGATCCACCAGAACTATGCCGTTATTCACCACTATGCCCATTAAAATTAAAATGCCTATCATAGCCATCACAGAAATAGGGGTGCCTGTGATAAACAACGCCCAGAATACACCTGTGATAGAAAATAGGATCGAGGTAATAATCGCCGTCGGTAACAGTAGAGATTCGAACAACGCCGCCATAACAATATAAATCATCGCGATAGCCAAGAGCATATTAGTCGTCATAACACTTTGGTCTTCATCTTGTTGCTCAAAACCACCGCGCAGAGAATAATCGTAACCCGTAGGGAAATGGATATTTTCCATCACTTGCTTGATCTTGGTTTGTGCCTCTTCTGTGGTGAGGTTTTCTAAATTTGCGCCAATCGACAAAGCCGTTTGGCGATTAAAGTGCTTGATCGTATCGAAGCGAGGTTGGATTTCAATCTTCGCTAAGTTATCTAAGGTGTATACCCTTTGGTCTATGCGCACTATGGGTAACTGTTTGAGTTT
Organism: Shewanella sp. MF08487; assembly: GCF_050848685.1. Taxonomy (NCBI): domain Bacteria; kingdom Pseudomonadati; phylum Pseudomonadota; class Gammaproteobacteria; order Alteromonadales; family Shewanellaceae; genus Shewanella; species Shewanella sp. MF08487. The sequence goes on along the minus strand of NZ_JBOZPB010000001.1, from coordinate 203,570 downwards.
TTCTAAGGATTTTTGCCATTTTTTCTCGTAGGCCATTTCGATACGCAGCTCGCCATTGGGATCATGACGGAAGGATCGCAGCGGCGAACCGCGCAGTGCCATAGCAATACTCGAGGCAATTTCATTGAGCTTTAAATCTAACCGTGCTGCCATTTGCCTGTCGATGCGGATAACGACTTCCTGCTGCGCGCCGTTTACCTCAGAGCGAACATCTTGTAATCCTTTGATATTTTGCAGTAAAGGCATCACCTGCTCGCTTAAGGCGATAAGTTCAGAGGTTGAGCGTCCTGTCAGTGTGACCCGCACGCCAGAGTTATCATCTCCCCAACCAAATTGCGGTTTTGCGATAGCATACTTAGGGAAGCCACTACGGATGTTCTTTTTCAACTCATCCAGTGGTATAGGTAAATCTTTTTTTAGCAGAATAACTGAAGAACCATCGTCGGGTGCGTAATAGCTGTAGACAGAGTCAATATGGAATTGCTCTTTATTATTATAAAGATACTCTTCCATTTGATTAACCATAGCCTCAGTCACATTGAGGTTATGTCGACCTTCCACTTGATAGTTGATGTAAATTCGTTCCTTGCTCTGGCTGTCTTCTTGATCCTGTTTGACCATAGATAGCGGCAGGGCGGTGGACGCGAGAATGGCCACCGCAATAAAGCCTGAACGCCAAGGTCTAAGTAATACCCAATTGAGGCTGTTGTTGTAAAACTGCTGCAACTTACTGGGCCCTTTGGGAGCCGTTATTTCAAAATGCAACTTAGTCAGCATCAATGGGATCAAGGTTTTAGCCACCAGTAGCGATGCGGCAAGGGAAATACAAATCGCGATGGCAACATGCTCGAGGAAAATCGTCAGTTCCACTTTTACGCCAAAAATATTAGGTAAAAATACAATGGCGGTTGTCATTGTTCCTGCTAATACGGCGAGAGACACTTTATCGACCCCCGTCATGACTGACTCTTCATTATCCTTAGGTAATTTACCTTGTTTTTCCTGCAGCACGCTCTCGGTCACAACCACAGCGTTATCAATTAACATACCGATGGCGAGTAAAAGTCCCATCATCGACAGAATATTTAAGCTGTAGCCGAGTAAGTACATGGCGGCGAGTGTCATACCGATTGAAATTGGCACAGATGACACGACCACTAAGGTCATTTTTAAATTACGCAGAAATAAGTACAGCACCACAAAGGACAGCAGGGCACCGATTAAACCCGAAAACAGTAAGTCCATCAGGGATGATTTTACCCCAGAGGCTTGATCTTCCATGATAAACAGCCGAATACCTTGGAACTGTTGATCTTGTTTCGCTAGTTCGATGACTTTTAGTACGCGTTCAGACACTTCGACTAAGTTAGCGCCTGATTCTTTAAACACATCTAAACCGACAGCATAGTGCTGGTCTAAATGGCGACCTTCGACGCGTTCAGGCAGGGCAAATTGCACTTCTGCAATGTCGCCTAAGGTCAAGCCTGGGATCAGCACCAGTGCTTTGATTTCTTCAAGGTTTCTAAATTCACCCTTAGGCGAGACTTGGTAAACCAGGTTACTGGCTCTGAGTGTGCCAGCGCTAATGACAAAGTTCTCTTTGCCAAGGCGTGCTTGCAAGTCGGTGGCTGAAAAGCCGCTGGCGGCAAGTTTATCGGCATTAATCCGTAGCTCAATCTGTTTTTGTTCAACGCCGTAGAGGCTAACCTTAGAGACGCCTTCAACACGTTCAAGCGGACGTTTAAGCTGTTTATCGAGTAAGTCGAATGCACCCGAAAGCTCGCGGTCGCTCGAAATGCGTATGGTGAGCACGGGCATATCGGCGGTAGAAAATTGGCGGATAAACACCCGCTCAACATCTTTAGGCAGTAAATGGCGCACCGCATCGATTTTTTCCCGCGCTTCTAGGCTCTTAGTGGCAACGTTTTCGCCCCACTTCATGTTGATTTCGATTTCAGCGCCTTCTTGAGACGATTCTGACTCAAGCTCATCGATGCCGCCCATCGTCGCGAGGGATTCCTCCAGCACTCGGGTAATATCGCGCTCGACTTCAGCCGGGGTCGAGCCCTTGTAAGGCACTTGCACCACTATTTGCGGTATATCGATACCGGGGAACATTTCCAACGGTAATAAGCGACTTGAAGCCAGACCAAATAGCAAAATAGCCAAGAAGAACATGCTGGTGGTCACGGGACGCTTAATGGCTAAACGAGTGAGGTTCATGGGCGAGCCTCCTGTGCATCATTTTTAATCTGACTACTTTCTACGGTATATTCCTTGCGATCGAAAAGCGCATAAAGCACTGGCAGCACAATGAGTGTCAATAGCGTTGATATACTGAGTCCAAAAATGACTGTAATCGCCATCGGTGCACGCACCTCGGAGCCATCGCCTAATCCTAGTGCCATCGGCAATAAACCTAAGGTGGTAGTGAGTGTGGTCATCATTATGGGCCGTAACCGTGATTTAGCAGCGGCGCGAATAGCCTCGAGTTTTGGGGCGCCTTCGCGGCGCAGTTGGTTGATGCGATCAACTAATACAATCGCGTTGTTCACTACAATTCCCGCAAGCATGATAAGACCGATAAATACCACCACACTCAAATGGGTTTGGGTGATATAAAGTCCAAGTACGCTACCGGCCACCGCCATCGGCACGGCAAAGAGAATTAGGAGTGGATGCAGCAGTGATTCAAACTGACTTGCCATCACTAGATAGACTAAGAAAATGGCTAAAACAAGCGCAATTTTGAGTGATTTGAATGAATTTTCCATTTCCTCATTCTGCCCACCAAAACGAGCTTGCACCGATGCGGGTAACACTTGTTGCGATAGTATTTGCTGAGCCTGTGTCACTGCATCGCTTAAGTCACCGTAGGCGATATTAGCCGATACAAGCGCGACGCGTTGTTGGCTGATACGGTTAATCGCCGAGGGGCCTAATTGCAGTGAAACTTCGGCAACCGCACTTAACGCAATAGGCTGGCTGCTGTTTGGATTAATGATTAAGGCATCGATATCGCTGATTTGATCGCGCTCCGCGAGTTCGCTGCGTACCAGAATATCAATTTTACGGTCACGCACTGTGTATTGACTGGCAATAGTACCGCCGACGCGCTGGGCAATGCGATTAGCAACTGTTGGCGCATCCATTCCTAGCACCGCTAATCGGGCATGGTCAAAGCGGATACTGAGCTCAGGTTGACCATCGCGCAGACTGGTATTAACGTCAGCAAAACGCTCCGATGCGGATAACGCTTTGACTAGATTGTCGGCGCTGTGCTTGAGCAAGTTTAAATCGTAGCCCGTGAGTTCTATCTCTAATGGCGTTTTAAAGCTAAATAGCTCAGGTTGTTCGATTTTAGCTTCAAGTTCAGGAATGCGGCGCGCGGTATCTCGCAGTACTTGAGTGATGGCGTTATAGGCACTGTGATCGGTGAGTACCACTTGCAAGCGGCCCCAGTTTTCACCTCCGCGAGCGGTGTCTGATGTCATTAAACCCCCACTACCGGCTTGGCTATAAGCATGGTTAACTTCGGCTCTGTCCTGGATGGATAATGCGAGCTGTTGCAATACCTTGTCGGTTTCACTCACCGCCGTACCCGGTGGCAGCAGAATTTCGACATAAAACTCACCCTGATTCATCGGCGGAATAAGCTCCATACCTAAGCGAGGTAACAAGCTAATACAAGCGCCCGTTATTGCAATGGTGAGCAGCAGTGTAGTGATTTGTTGGCGCAGGGCTAAGGCCAATAGTTGGTGATAAACCTTCTCAATACTGTGGTAGATAAAGTTAAACCCTGAGCTTAAAGGACGCATGACTAGCCCAATAAGCCAAGAAAAGAAGCGGCCTAAAATCAACATTAAGGTTAATAGTGCGCTGGGTAAGTAATTAAAAATGAGTCGAATTGGGAAAGAAGATACCGCCCTACTGTAGTGCTTAAACTTACCCATTTTAGTGGTAGGTTTATCATTAAATGGTTTTTTTATCAGTGCGGGTAGGGTTTTAAAGCCTTCGCGTGATGCCAGCATAGGGATAGAGGTTAAGGCGACTAACAGCGAGGCCAACAGGGCAAACGTGACCGTCAGCGCTTGGTCTGAGAACAGGGCGCCAGCAATGCCATCGACAAATACCAGAGGCACAAATACCGCAAGTGTAGTGAGGGTTGAGGCAAAAATCGCCCCTGCTACTTCCTTTGTGCCTGTTACTGCGGCGTCTAACTTATTCATACCTTCGCTACGGCAACGGTCAATGTTCTCTAATACCACAATGGCATTATCGACCAACAGACCAATAGCCAACGCAATACCGCCTAGTGACATGATGTTTAAGCTGATATCGGCAAAATACATCATATTAAAGGTGGCGATGACTGAGAAAGGAATCGAGATAGAAATAATCAACGTTGGGATGATGTTACGCAGGAACAGGTAAATCACCAGCATAGATAATAAACTGCCCATCAGCGCTGAAGAGGTCACTTCACTGACCGCACTTTCGATAAACTCGGATTGATCGTAAATCACTTCGAGTTTGTTTTGTTTAGGATCTTGATTGATTTTAGCCAGTTCATCCCGCAGTTTTTTGGCAACAGCCACCGTATTGGCATCACCTTCTTTATAAATGGCCAGTTCAATAGATTCTTGGCTACCGATGCGGGTGATATCACTACGCTCTTTGTAGGCATCGGTGATGGTGGCTACTTCAAATAAACGCACTAAGGTTTGTTCATTGCGATAGACAATAACTTGGCCAAGTTCTTCCAATGAATTGAATTGATTGAGTGTTCTGACTAAATATTCACGATCACCTTGGATAACTTTACCCGCAGAGAGGTTAATATTTTCTTCGTTAATGCGACCTTTAATGTCATCGGCATTGAGATTGAGCTGTGATAGTTTTTCTTGATTGAGCAGAATATGCACTTCTTGCTCTAAACCACCCGATAAACGCACGGCTGCCACGCCAGAAAGGGCTTCTAGACGTCGTTTAAGCTCTTCTTCTGCGTAGGTACGCATTTGCTTAAGATTGGCCTCTGAGGCATTGGGCACCGACAAGGCCAGACGCATTATCGGGTCAAGGTTGGGATTAAAACGCAGTAATAAGGGTTTTTTAACATCTAATGGCAGGGCAATGGTGTCGAGTTTTTCGCGCACATCTAAACTCGCCATGTCCATCGTGGTGCCCCATTCAAACTCGAGAACCACATCTGACATGCTTGAGCGCGAAATAGAGCTAATTTTACGTAAGCCTTTTACCACGCCAACGGCTTCTTCAATCGGTTTAGAGACGAGTTGTTCGACTTCTACAGGCGCTGCACCGTCATACATAGTGCGAATGGTCAACGTAGGATAGCTCAAATCTGGCAGTAACTTCACCGCCAAGCGTGAAAAACCCACCATACCGAATAACATCACCGCCAGCATGAACATCCATACCGTGACGGGCCGTTTAACTGAAGTGCTGATAATTGACATGAATGACTCCAATCAGTTTTTAGCAGAAATAAGATTGAGTGGAGTGATCACTTCGACTAATGATTGATCTTTCAAGTTTTGTTGGCCGCGAGTCACGACTTGATCCCCGGGTTTAATACCACTAATAACCTCTACTAAATCCCCTTCACGGTAGCCAATTTCAACTTCTCGGCGGTTAGCGTTTGTACCATCAATCACATACAGAGCTTGTTTATTATCTTGGTTAATCAAGGCGCTATAGGGGATTGTGATAACATTTTCGTGAGTATCATATTTAAGTTCAACGCGGGTAAACATGCCCGCTTTAAGGCGTGAATCTTGGTTAGGTACGGCGAGTGTCACTTTAAAAGTACCGCTTTGTGGGTCAACAATTGGGCTTATCCGCAGCACTTTGGCATGGATAGCAAGCTTGCTTTGTTGATTGTTAAACACTTGAGCCTCTTGGCCAAGTCTTAAACTTGCCAGTTGTTGTTCAGGTAAATGTAGAATGCCGTGCAGCTCATCTTGGTTAACGATGTAAAAGAGGTCGCCGTATTCCTTGGCCATGTTGCCCGCTTTTACATAACGTTTAGCGACCACGCCGCTGATGGGGGACACCACTTGGCTTTCTGTGACTTGCAGCTTGGCAAGGTCTTTTTTCGCCATGGCCGCTTGTAAGTTGTATTCAAGCTTGGCCATTGAGTCGGCGCTAATAAATTCTCTGTTGCCCATTTTTTTGAGACGGTTTAATTCCTGCTCAATAATTTTGACTTCTGCTTCTGAGCGGTCTAAATCGTATTGTTGTCTTTTTGCATCTATAACAGCGAGCACTTGACCTTTTTGAACACGATCGCCTTCTTCAACAGCAAGTGATTCAATTAATCCAGAAATACGGCTGACGACATTGGCTTCTTGCGGTGCTTCTAAAGTGGCAGTTGTGCTGTAGAAAGATGAAACGTTTCCTTGCATCACGGTAGTGGTTTCAACGGGAATGGCATATTTTTCATCTTTTTTTGCCACTTGCTCCTCACCACAAGCTGCCAGTATTGAAATCATAAATAATGGCAGAATGACTTTAACCGCTTTTGACTTTTCCATAAGAGTATTACCAGTTGTATTTATTGTGATGACATGTGAAAGCAGAAAACATGCCAATATTTAAATTAATTTATTTTCAGTGGCTTATCTTTGCTTTGACTTAAAACTCATTAGTAAACCATATCAAATGTAGCCAAAAGGTTTAAAAAATGATGAAAATAACTATGCATAGTTAATGATGTGAGTATTTATAACAATATATTTTGTACGAGGAAGGACGAATTTGAGGGAAGTTGAGATATAAAAAAAGCGCCCTGAGGCGCTTTTTAATGCATAAATTCTGGGATTTAGCGTTTATCTAAATCAACGAAATCACGCGTTGTTTCGCCAGTATAAAGCTGACGAGGACGGCTGATTTTGTGCCCTGGTTGATCTAACATTTCTTTCCAGTGAGCAATCCAGCCTACAGTGCGTGCCAGTGCAAACAGCACAGTGAACATACTAGTTGGAATACCAATGGCTTTCATGATAATGCCAGAGTAAAAATCGACGTTTGGATACAGCTTCTTAGAGATGAAATATTCGTCTTCAAGCGCAATACGCTCAAGCTCCATGGCGACATCTAATAACGGATCTTTTACTTTTAGCTCTTTCAGCACTTCGTGACAGGTTTCACGCATAACTTTGGCACGTGGGTCAAAGTTTTTGTAAACACGGTGTCCAAAGCCCATCAGACGGAATGGATCGTTCTTGTCTTTAGCGCGTTCAATGAATTCAGGAATACGGTCAACTGAACCGATTTCTTCTAACATTTGTAAACAAGCTTCGTTAGCTCCGCCGTGTGCAGGGCCCCAAAGTGATGCGATACCTGCTGCGATACACGCAAATGGATTGGCACCGGAAGAACCCGCCAAACGTACAGTTGAAGTCGATGCGTTTTGTTCATGATCGGCATGTAAAATGAAGATCCTGTCCATAGCACGTTCAACAATAGGATTCACTTTGTATTCTTCGCACGGCACAGCAAACATCATGCTTAGGAAGTTGCCGGCATAGCTTAAGTCATTACGTGGATAAACGAATGGCTGGCCTGAAGAATACTTGTAGCACATGGCTGCAATTGTTGGCATTTTTGAGACTAAACGATAAGCAGCGATTTCACGGTGATGTGGATCGTTAACATCTAAAGAGTCTTGATAAAATGCAGATAGCGCGCCCGTCACACCACATAACATGGCCATAGGGTGAGCATCACGACGGAAACCTCTAAAGAAGAAGGCTAACTGCTCGTGCACCATAGTATGGTTTTTTACTGTATGTACAAACTCAGTATATTGTGCTTTTGTCGGCAGTTCACCGTAAAGCAGCAGATAACATAGGTCTAGGTAATCGGAGTCAACGGCAAGTTGATCGATTGGATAGCCACGATGTAGCAATATGCCCAGATCACCATCAATAAAGGTAATTGCAGATTCACAAGAAGCAGTCGCAAGAAAACCTGGATCAAAAGTAAAGTAACCTTTGCTGCCAAGTTTGCTAATATCGATTACGTCAAAACCAGCTGTTCCTTGCTTTACTGGCAATTCTATCGAGTCGTTCCCTGGTAATTCTAATTTGGCTTTTAAATCAGCCATACCCCGTTCTCCTTACTTAGTTCTTACTCTGTGAGTGCGGCACTTCAAAACGCCATTACTGTACAGCTATTCTAGATCACATTTCAATTTAAATAAGCGTTTAAATTTGTTAGACCATGGTATAAAACTCTTTACTTTCCTTGCTACAACTGGCACTTACGAGGATAACTGCACAAAAAAAACATAATTTGCATTCTGTGATGTTTGTATTTGACATTTGCCGCGAGTATACTTGCCTCCGCCTAATAAGGGCTGCAAACCACGATTATAAAACACCCTTAGTTTAGAAATTAAATAAGTTGTGTTCAGATAGTTAAGTGTTTGTTTAAACCTTGCTTTTATATTTACTTTTGCCGTAATTTACCTATTGGTTTAAAGTTTGTACAAAAGCGGTTCATATAACAAAAACATGCTCAATGGAGCTGAGTGAGCAGAACGTGAAAAAGCAAAGACCTGTCCATTTAGATCTGCAGACCATTCGCTTTCCTGCAACAGCGATTGTGTCAATTCTTCATCGTGTTTCCGGTGTCATCATGCTGTTCGCAGTTGGCATTCTTATTTGGTTGCTAAATTCATCTTTAGCATCCGCAGAAAGCTTTGCTGGCGTTCAGTCTCTATTTGATCACTTCATCATGAAGTTCATCATATGGGGTATTTTGACGGCATTAGCCTTTCATTTATTCGGTGGCCTGCGCCACTTAGTAATGGATACCGGACGTTGGGAAGAGTTGGCTTCGGGTACCGTATCAGCGAAAGCTGTGTTTGTGTTGACGGTAGCCTTTTCAATTGTAGCGGGGATATGGGTATGGTAACCAATGCAGCAAGTTTTGGACGCAGTGGTGTTCATGACTTTATTCTTATACGCGCTAGTGCAGTGATCCTCGCCTGTTATTCTATATTTTTAGTAGGCTTTATTGCATGTAGTTCCCCTCTCACTTACGACATCTGGCATAGTCTATTTAGCACTCTACCCATGAAAGTGTTTACACTTCTTGCGTTGGTAGCATTGCTCGTACACGCTTGGATTGGTGTATGGCAAGTGCTGACAGATTACGTTAAGTGCACGTCGTTACGTGGTGTTTTACAGTTCACCTTTGTCGTTACCGTATTTTGTTATTTAGCGGCCGGCATTGTTATTGTGTGGGGTGTCTAATTGAGTATTCCAGTACGCGAATTTGATGCTGTAGTGATCGGTGCCGGCGGCGCTGGTATGCGTGCAGCGCTGCAAATTTCTAAAGAAGGTAAAAGCTGTGCGCTTTTATCAAAAGTATTCCCAACACGTTCTCATACCGTATCTGCGCAGGGTGGTATTACCGTTGCATTAGGTAACGCCCATGAAGATCATTGGGAACAGCATATGTACGATACCGTGAAAGGTTCCGATTTTATCGGCGACCAAGAAGCGATTGAATTCATGTGTAAAACCGGTCCTGAAGCGGTTATTGAACTAGAGCAAATGGGTTTACCTTTTTCTCGTTTTGATAACGGTACGATTTACCAACGTCCGTTTGGTGGTCAATCTAGAAACTTTGGTGGCGAGCAAGCTGCACGTACAGCCGCTGCGGCTGACCGTACTGGCCATGCTTTGCTTCACTGTTTATACCAGCAAAACGTTAAGCATAAGACGCAAGTCTTCTCAGAATGGTATGCATTAGATCTCGTTAAAAACGAAGATGGCGCCGTTGTGGGTTGTACTGCGATTGAAATTGAAACGGGTGATATCGTTTATTTCAAAGCCAAAGCAACAATTCTAGCGACCGGTGGAGCTGGGCGTATCTACGCTTCGACCACTAACGCACATATCAACACCGGTGACGGCGTAGGTATGGCGATGCGTGCTGGCGTACAAATGCAAGACATGGAAATGTGGCAGTTCCACCCAACGGGCATCGCCGGTGCGGGTGTACTTGTGACTGAAGGTTGTCGTGGTGAAGGCGGTTATCTGCTGAACAAAGACGGCGAGCGTTTCATGGAGCGTTATGCCCCTAACGCGAAAGATTTGGCATCACGCGACGTGGTTGCACGTTCAATGATGACTGAAATCCGCGAAGGTCGTGGTTTAGACGGTCCATTAGGTCCACATCTGTTACTCAAGCTCGATCATTTAGGCAAAGAAACACTTGAAGCACGTTTACCAGGCGTGTGTGAATTGTCTCGTACTTTTGCTCATATTGATCCGGCCGATGGTCCAATCCCTGTATTGCCAACGTGTCACTATATGATGGGCGGCTTGCCAACTAAGGTCAGTGGTCAAGTTATCCGTAAGAATGAAGACGGCACTGAGCATGATATTATTGGTCTGTTTGCTGTGGGTGAGATTGCCTGTGTATCAGTACATGGCGCTAACCGCTTAGGTGGTAACTCATTGCTTGACTTAGTGGTATTTGGTCGCGCAGCGGGTCAGCATTTAGGTAAAGCGTTAGATGAAACTGACGATCCAAAAGACGCAAGCGATGCGGATGTTCAAGCATCACTAGCTCGTCTAAATCGTTGGGAAAACAATAAAGATGGCGAAGATCCTGCGCAAATCCGTAAGGATCTGCAACTGTGTATGCAGTTAAACTTCTCGGTATTCCGTCGTGGCGATGCTATGGCTGAAGGCTTAGCGCAGTTGAAAGTCATCCGCGAACGTCTTGCGAATGCTAAATTGTCTGATAACTCTCGTGAGTTCAACACTCAACGTATTGAATGCTTAGAGTTAGATAACTTAATGGCAACGGCAATTGCTACGGCTTATGCGGCTAACTTCCGTACTGAAAGCCGCGGTGCTCACTCACGTGAAGATTATTTAGAACGTGATGATGAAAACTGGTTATGCCACAGCTTATTTGATCCTGCGACTGAAACGATGGATCGTCGTGCAGTCAACATGGCACCTAAGCTACGTGAAGCATTCCCGCCGAAGAAACGTACCTACTAGGAGTTGCAAAGATGAAATTGACATTTGCAGTTTATCGCTACAATCCTGATGTAGATACTAAACCGTATATGCAGGATTACAGTTTAGAAGTGGCTGAAGGCTCAGACATGATGGTGCTTGATGCACTGATCAAGTTGAAAGAGCAAGATCCAACTTTGTCATTCCGTCGTTCATGCCGTGAAGGTGTGTGTGGTAGTGACGGCGTGAACATGAATGGTAAGAATGGTTTGGCTTGTATTACGCCAATTTCAACCTTTAAAGGTAAGAAGTTAGAAATACGTCCATTACCAGGGATGCCAGTTGTTCGTGACTTAGTTGTTGATTTAACTCAGTTCTATAAGCAGTATGAGAAGATCAAGCCTTATCTCATCAATGATGAGAAAGCACCAGCCCGTGAACACTTACAATCACCTGAAGAGCGTGCTCATTTAGATGGTCTGTACGAATGTATCATGTGTGCCTGTTGTTCTACGGCTTGCCCATCATTCTGGTGGAATCCTGATAAGTTTATCGGTCCAAGCGGTCTGCTTCATGCTTACCGTTTCTTGATCGACAGTCGCGACACAGCAACAGAAGAACGTTTATCTGAGCTGGACGACGCCTATAGCGTGTTCCGTTGCCACGGCATCATGAACTGCGTTGACGTGTGTCCAAAAGGTCTTAATCCGACTAAAGCAATTGGTCATATTAAGTCCATGCTGTTGAAGCGAGCAGTGTAATGCGAGAACCCGAGCTGAAACCAATAATAATATAGCTCTCAAAGAGTCACTTTCTGGAAGCAGAAGGTGACTCTTTTGCGTATGTAATGGATGACAACGCGCCGTATATCTGGATATCTAGGGGCGGCAGAATTATGCGTCGAAGGTAATCTCTACTGACTGCATATTTAATACTATGGCTAAGCACGTGTATAAAGTTTGAAAGGAATAGAAATGCACCAAGGCATCATGAAAGCCTGGCTCGAATCATCTCACTTAAGTGGCGCTAATTCGACCTACGTAGAAGAGATGTATGAAGCCTATCAAGAAGACCCACAGTCAGTTGCTGACGACTGGCGTGCGGTATTTGATAATCTCCCTCCTGTGAACGGTGCTGCTGTTGATGCGCCTGAAACTGCTCACTCAAAAGTACGTGATTATTTTCGCAGTTTAGCGTTAGAAGGACGCCATAAGAGCTCTGCTCGCGTGACCGATCCTGATATGGATGCTAAGCAAGTTAAAGTCCTGCAATTAATTAACGCCCATCGTTTTCGTGGCCACCAAGGTGCTAATCTTGACCCGCTTGAACTGTGGAAACGCGAGCCTGTTGCTGATTTAGATCCTGCCTTCCATGGCCTGACTAAAGAAGATATGGCCAGCGAGTTTAATACAGGTTCTTTTGCTCATGGTGGTGAAACCATGAAGCTCGCGGATTTGGTAACAGCGCTCAAAGCTACTTATTGTGGTTCTATCGGTGCTGAATATATGCATATTACCGATACCGATGAGAAGCGCTGGATCCAGCAACGTCTCGAGCCTTCCCTAGGTAAAGCCAATTACGATAAAAGTGTTAAGACTCGCATTCTTGAAGGTTTAAACGCTGCAGAAGGTATTGAAAAATACTTAGGCGCTAAATTCCCTGGTGCGAAACGTTTCTCGTTAGAGGGCGGCGATGCATTAGTACCTATGATGCGCGAAATTATTTATCGTGCAGGTGAAGCGGGCACGAAAGAAATCGTCATTGGTATGGCGCATCGTGGTCGTCTAAACGTATTAGTGAACGTGCTAGGTAAGCGTCCTGCTGAACTGTTTGACGAGTTTGCCGGTAAGCATGCTGATACCCACGGTTCTGGTGACGTTAAGTATCATCAAGGTTTCTCCTCTGATTTCGAAACGCCGGGCGGCAATGTGCATTTAGCATTGGCCTTTAACCCATCGCACCTTGAAATCGTTAATCCTGTGGTCATTGGTTCTGTACGTGCCCGTCAAGACCGCCGCGGTTGTAAGGATGGCTTACAAGTCATGCCTATTACTATTCACGGAGACTCTGCAATTGCGGGTCAAGGGATAGTACAAGAGACATTCAACATGTCTCAAACTCGCGGTTTTACCGTCGGCGGTAGCATTCGCATCGTAGTGAACAACCAAGTGGGCTTCACGACCTCTAACCATGCGGACACTCGTTCGACTGAATACTGTACTGACATCGCTAAGATGGTTCAGGCACCGATTTTCCACGTTAACTCTGATGATCCAGAAGCCGTTGCTTTTGTGTCGCAGTTAGCCGTTGATTATCGTAACGAGTTTAAACGTGATGTGGTGATTGAATTAGTGTGTTATCGCCGTCATGGCCATAACGAAGCCGATGAGCCAAGTGCAACTCAGCCATTAATGTATGCAAAAATCAAGAAGCACGCGACGCCACGTAAAATTTATGCCGACAAGTTAATCGCTGAAAATGTGATTGCTGCCGACGATGTCACTGGCTTAATCAACAATTACCGTGATGCATTAGACCAAGGTGACTGTGTGGTTAAAGAATGGCGTCCAATGACGAAACATTCTGTTGACTGGGCACCGTTTATCGGCCGTGAGTGGGATGAAACGTATCAAGCTTCTATGTCGGCTGAGCGTTTACAAAATCTAGCTGACAAAATAAGTTATGTACCAGAGAATCACCCAATACAGTCACGCGTTGCTAAGATTTATAGTGACCGAGTGGCGATGGCCAAAGGCGAGAAGCTACTCGATTGGGGCTTTGCAGAAACATTGGCCTATGCCTCGATAGTGGAAGACAACAAACGCGTGCGCATTACAGGTCAAGATTCTGGCCGTGGTACTTTCTTCCATCGTCATGCGGTAGTGCACAATCAAAATGATGGCACGACTTACATGCCATTGCGCAATGTTAACGAGACACAAGGCCCGATTGATATTACTGACTCAGTATTATCTGAAGCGTCTGTATTAGCATTTGAATATGGTTATGCCACGACTGAACCTGGCGGTTTAACCATTTGGGAAGCACAGTTTGGTGACTTTGCTAACTGTGCCCAAGTGGTTATCGACCAATTTTTATCCTCGGGTGAACAGAAGTGGGGCCGTTTATGTGGTCTGACTATGCTGTTACCCCATGGATATGAAGGTCAAGGCCCTGAGCATTCAAGCGCCCGTTTAGAGCGTTTCTTGCAGATGTGTGCTAACCACAATATGCAAGTGTGTGTGCCTTCAACGCCTGCTCAGGTTTACCATATGTTGCGCCGCCAAGTTGTGCGTCCTATGCGTCGACCTTTAGTCGTTATGTCTCCTAAGTCTTTGCTACGTCACCCATTAGCGGTTTCTAGCTTAGAAGAATTGGCAAACGGTAGTTTCCAAAACGTGATTGGTGAAATCGATACGTTGGAAGCAAGCAAGGTTGATCGCGTCGTATTCTGTAGTGGTAAAGTTTACTTTGAACTACTGGAAAAACGCCGTAAAGAAAATATCACTAACGTCGCGCTCATTCGTGTTGAACAGTTATATCCGTTCCCACATGATGAAATGCTGGCTGCTTTAGCGGATTACCAACATGTGAAAGATTTTGTTTGGTGTCAGGAAGAGCCACAGAACCAAGGCGCTTGGTACTCTAGTCAACACCATTTCTGGGCCGCGGTTCCTGTTGGTGCACAGTTAACTTATGCCGGTCGTGAAGCGTCAGCTGCACCCGCATGTGGTTACCCTGAGCTGCACGCACATCAGCAAGAATCTTTAGTGAACAGTGCCCTAAAATTGACCATTGCACTGTAGAAATAGACATTTTATAAAAGGATAGTTTTTCATGAGTATCGAAATCAAGGTACCTGTACTACCAGAATCTGTTGCCGATGCCACAATTGCCACTTGGCATGTCAAAGTGGGTGAGCAAGTTTCTCGTGATCAAAACCTGGTTGATATTGAAACCGATAAAGTAGTTCTTGAAGTGGTTGCGCCAGAAGATGGTTATATCGGTGAGTTTTTGTTTGAAGAAGGCGCCACTGTTCTTGGTGAACAAGTGATTGCTAAATTCATCGCTGGCGCCGTATCGGGTAAAGAAGTCACTAAAGCGCAGGCTGAAGCGGCAACCCCTATTGCTGCAACAAGCGATGAAAGCAGTGATGCATTAAGCCCATCGGTACGCCGTTTATTGGCTGAACACAATGTTGATGCCAGCAAAGTAAAAGGCACCGGTGTGGGTGGTCGTATTACTAAAGAAGACGTTGAAGCGTTTGTTAAGACAGCACCCAAAGCTACTCCATCAGCTGCGCCAGCGGTTGCGCCATTAGCGGCTGGTCGTAGCGAGAAGCGTGTGCCTATGACACGTTTACGCAAAACCATCGCTAACCGTTTATTAGAAGCGAAAAACTCAACCGCTATGCTCACCACGTTTAACGAAGTGAACATGAAGCCCATCATGGATATCCGTAAGCAATACCAAGATATCTTTGAAAAGCGCCACGGTATCCGTTTAGGCTTTATGTCTTTCTACATCAAAGCCGTGACTGAAGCGCTAAAACGCTTCCCAGAAGTTAACGCGTCTATCGATGGCGATGACATCATTTACCACAACTATTTTGATATCAGCATTGCCGTATCAACGCCACGCGGTCTGGTAACACCAGTATTACGTGACACAGATACCATGAACTTAGCTGAAATCGAAAAAGCCGTCCGTGACTTAGCCTTAAAAGGCCGTGACGGTAAGCTGACAGTGGCAGACATGACTGGCGGTAACTTCACTGTGACTAACGGTGGTGTTTTCGGTTCACTGATGTCTACGCCGATTCTTAACCTGCCACAAAGCGCGATTTTAGGCATGCATGCCATTAAAGATCGCCCAATGGCAGTCAATGGTCAGGTTGAAATCCTGCCCATGATGTACCTAGCACTCTCATATGACCATCGCATTGTTGATGGCCGTGAGTCTGTTGGTTTCTTGGTGGCGATTAAAGACTTCCTAGAAGACCCAACTCGTCTGCTGCTTGATCTGTAAGACAACTCGATAAGAGATTGCGCTTAACGAAATAGCCAGACATACCCTCGTGACTGGCCCAATTGGGCCAGTTGGATTTGATTAGAAGTATACGGATAGATCATCATGAATTTGCATGAGTATCAGGCAAAATCCCTATTTGCCGAATATGGTTTACCAGTGTCAGAAGGTTTTGCATGTGATACAGCCCAAGAAGCTGTAGAAGCGGCAGGCCATATTGGCGGAAATTTATGGGTTGTTAAGTGCCAAGTACACGCAGGCGGCCGCGGTAAAGCAGGTGGCGTTAAAGTCACTGGCGATAAAGAAGAAATTAGAGCCTTTGCCGAACACTGGTTAGGCAAAAATCTGGTTACTTACCAAACTGACGAGAAAGGTCAGCCAGTTGCTAAAATTTTAGTAGAAAGCTGCACTGACATCGCCAATGAACTGTATTTAGGTGCGGTTGTTGACCGCGCGACTCGTCGCGTTGTGTTCATGGCATCGACTGAAGGCGGCGTGGAAATTGAGAAAGTGGCAGAAGAAACGCCAGAACTCATCCACACAGCAATCATCGATCCGCTGACTGGCCCACAAGGCTTCCAAGCTCGCGATCTTGGCTTCAAGTTAGGTTTAAACCCAACGCAAATGAAGCAGTTCACTAAGATTTTCATGGGTCTGGCGAACATGTTCGTTGATCATGATTTTGCACTCTTAGAAATCAACCCACTGGTTATTACTACCGAAGGCAATCTGCATTGCTTAGATGGTAAAATTGGTATTGATGGTAACGCTCTGTACCGTCAACCAAAAATCAAAGGCATGCACGATCCATCACAGGATGATGCTCGTGAAGCTCATGCGGCTAAGTTCGAACTGAACTATGTCGCATTAGACGGTAACGTTGGCTGTATGGTTAATGGTGCAGGCTTAGCAATGGGCACTATGGATATCGTTAACTTACACGGTGGCAAGCCAGCTAACTTCCTAGACGTAGGCGGCGGCGCGACGAAAGAACGTGTAGCAGAAGCTTTCAAAATCATTCTGTCTGATAGCAATGTGAAAGCGGTTCTGGTTAACATTTTCGGCGGTATCGTCCGTTGTGACATGATCGCAGAAGGTATCATTGGCGCCGTTAAAGAAGTAGGCGTTAAAGTACCCGTTGTGGTTCGTTTAGAAGGTACTAACGCTGAACTTGGCCGTGAAGTATTAGCTAAATCAGGTCTTGATATCATTGCAGCGACCAGTCTAACTGACGCGGCTGAGCAAGTTGTTAAAGCTGCGGAGGGCAAATAATGTCTGTCTTAATCAATAAAGATACTAAGGTAATTTGCCAAGGTTTCACTGGCGGTCAAGGTACATTCCACTCACAACAAGCTATCGATTACGGTACGCAAATGGTCGGCGGTGTGTCTCCTGGTAAAGGCGGGCAAACGCATTTAGGTCTGCCAGTGTTTAACACTGTGAAAGACGCTGTGGCTGCGACTGGCGCGACTGCTTCTGTGATCTATGTACCGGCACCATTTTGTAAAGATGCCATTCTTGAAGCTATCGACGGTGGTATTGAGCTAATCGTGTGTATCACTGAAGGCATTCCTACACTGGACATGCTGCAAGTTAAAGTGAAGCTTGAAGAAACTGGCGTTCGCATGATCGGCCCTAACTGCCCAGGTGTTATCACCCCAGGTGAATGTAAGATTGGCATCATGCCTGGTCACATCCACTTAAAAGGCAAAGTGGGTATCGTTTCTCGTTCAGGTACTCTGACCTATGAAGCGGTTAAGCAAACGACTGATGAAGGTTTCGGCCAATCTACTTGCGTAGGTATCGGTGGTGACCCAATTCCAGGTACTAACTTCATCGACGTATTGGAAATGTTCCAAAACGATCCACAGACTGAAGCGATCGTGATGATCGGTGAAATCGGTGGTAATGCTGAAGAAGAAGCGGCTGCTTATATCAAAGCACACGTGACTAAGCCTGTTGTGTCTTACATTGCGGGTGTAACTGCACCTGCTGGTAAGCGTATGGGCCATGCTGGCGCGATTATCGCTGGTGGTAAAGGCACTGCAGAAGACAAATTTGCTGCACTAGAAGCAGCGGGTGTGACAACTGTCCGCTCGCTTGCTGATATCGGTAAAGCGCTGCGTATTCGCACTGGTTGGTAAGTTATTAAACCGTTCGATACTAAAAGGCGCTTAAGGCGCCTTTTTTATTGGGCTGAATTTGATTTATGTGACTTAGGCTTAATGAAATAGGATCAAGCTAACATTTTGAAGACTAGATATTTTTCTTTATAAAGGTTAGATTGATGTTTCTCGGGGAGGCAATTGCTTTTATCTGTAGCGAGGGCCATCTCCAGTTGAACCCTTAACCGTAATCTATATGATTATGGCTTCAGTGCTGTCTCATCAATAAATCTTTTATTCAATTATGTCACACGTTTGCAGCCATTGGCTGCGGGCGTATTTGTTTTATGGATGCTTACTGCATTAAAGCAGGTAAGCCACGAAGTTGATGTTGGCCCAATAACCGGCTTAAACATCACGCTTTTTATGAGGGAAAGACTGTGAACACACCTAAAATTATTATTTCTGAAATCGATTTAGAAAGGCTAGAGCGATTATTAGAGTCACTCCCGGCAAATGCGTTTCCGGGTAAAACGGCATTAGAAGCGGAATTAGACCGAGCTGATATTGTACCCGCAGCCCAAGTGCCTGCAAATGTGGTTACTATGAATTCGGAAGTTAAGTTTAGTGTTTCATCCAGTAATGAAACTTTTTGTTTGCGTTTAGTGTATCCCAAAGATGTTAATGGTGCGGGGACGATTTCAATCTTAGCCCCAGTAGGCGGCGCATTATTAGGGCTATCTCAGGGAGATGAGATTGAATGGCCAGGACCGGGGGTGTCTGTTGTTAAAGTTCGTATTGAAGAGATATTGTATCAGCCTGAGCGTAGTGGTGATTTTCACCGCTAAGCTTGCCTTGGCGTAGCGTCCCTGACCTTACGCCATTTTTTGTGCATGATAATCATTGGCAGATTTTTAAAACATCATTTTAGAGGTGTAGCAATGATTACTCAAACTAACCGCTTAATTATTCGACCATTTACTGAGCAAGATTGTGATGCGCTGTATTTGATGAACAGCAATCCGGCGATGCTGAAATATATCCCTACCGCCGCTTTTACATCTCGCGAGCAGGCGGTTGAGTTATTTCATCAGGTGATCCAAGCTGATTACCAACAACATGGTTTTGGCCGTTGGGCGGTAGAACATAAGGCTGATAACAAGGTGATTGGCTTTTGCGGGCCTAAATTTTTGCCAGAATTTAATGAGGTCGAGCTTGGTTATCGTTATTTCCCCGAGTATTGGGGGGTTGGAATTGGTACCGAGGCGGCGTTTGCTGTCTTAACGGAGTTTAAACGCTTTGGTATTGAGCAGACGATTGCACTTATCTTAGAAGGGAATTTCGGCTCCGAAGGCGTGGCTAAGCGTGTGGGTATGCACTGGCGTGAACAAAATAAGTTTATGGGACATAAGGTCAATATTTACGCTAAAACATTATGTTACGCTAAAAAATAATCATAGCGGTTGCAGTGTTATATTGAATACATAAAAAACTAAGCGTACAAAAAAACCAGCAGAAGCTGGTTTTTTTAACAGTTATTCAACTTTCACATTAAACTGTGGCCGACTACTCGTCGTTGTGTTCACAAGTATCATTGGTGCAGTGACCATAGAGATACAAGCTGTGATTGGATAACTTAATGTTATGTCTCTTGGCAATATCGTCTTGACGACGTTCAATCACATCATCTGAAAACTCAATGACTTTGCCGCAAGTCAGGCAAACTAAGTGATCGTGGTGGTGTTGAGTTGAGAGTTCAAATACGGCTTTACCACTTTCAAAATGGTGACGGCTGACAATACCTGCATCGTCAAATTGATTTAATACGCGATAAACGGTAGCTAAACCAATCTCCTCACCTAAATCCAATAGTTTTTTGTACAAATCTTCTGCACTGATATGTTGGTTTTCAGGTCCTTGCATCAGTTCTAGGATCTTAACTCGTGGCAGGGTAATTTTCAAACCCGCTTTTTTTAGCGCTTGATTTCCATCTGTCATTGCTAATCTCTTGATTGCAGAACCAATAGGTTCATCCGTGTATAGTGTTTGTCATTATAGGGGCTTGGGTTGAAAACTTAAACCTTTGTTCTGGCTTTATGGTCTTATATGCAGATAAATTGTGTCAACAGGCGTTAAATCACAATATTTTACGGTAATTCAAGCATAGTTTTTGTATGTTTATACCAAGGCATAATATTCACTATGGTTAACATCAGTGAGAATCATCCTAATAAAATAATAAGGAGTCAGCATGTACCAGCAAATAGTCGTGTTAACTGGTGCGGGGATCTCTGCTGAGTCAGGATTACGCACCTTTCGTGATCAAGATGGCCTATGGGAAGAACATCATATTGAAGATGTGGCCACGCCTGAAGGTTATGAGCGTGATGCTGAACTGGTTGAGCGATTTTATAATAGTCGTTGGCAACAATTACACAGTGGAACGGTTGTGCCTAATGCGGCGCACTTGGCCTTGGCAAAGCTTGAGGCGGAGTTTACAGGCCAATTACTCATTATTACCCAGAATATTGATGATCTGCATGAGCGTGCGGGGTCACGACGTTTACTGCACATGCATGGCGAACTATCCAAAGGGCGCTGTCCACGTTCGCGCCAGACATTTATTTTACGTGACCCTTTTGGTGCAAGTAATTGTTGTACCTGCTGTATTCCTGCCCAGCGTTTACGGCCCCATGTGGTATGGTTTGGTGAAATGCCCTTAGGGATGGATAGGATCCATGATGCGCTAGATAACTGTGACTTATTTATCGCCATTGGCACTTCGGGTACTGTCTATCCAGCAGCAGGTTTTGTTGATGCGGCTAATCATCACGGCGCGCAAACGGTGGAAGTGAATATGATGACGCCCGATAGACATTGTCAGTTTCAATATCATCTTACTGGTAAAGCGGGGGAGTTAGTGCCTAAGCTGGTTGATACTATTTTGGCAGGACAAGTGATTGGTAGTGAGTCGAGCTTATGAGTGAGAAATTAGTGATGATCATGCGCGGCTTACCGGGCAGCGGTAAGTCACATTGGGTGGAGCGCTATATATTGTCTCTGCCTTTAGATAGAGCCATAGGTGTGCGGCAGCGCGGCGTATTTTCAACCGATAGCTTTTTCTATCACCAAGATACTTATCGTTTTGATGCGAAAAAGCTCCCCGAATATCACCAATGTAACTTAACCGGCTTTATTCAAGCACTTTCTTCAAGTGAACCTATCGTGATTTGTGATAATACTAATCTATGCCGCTGGGAATACATGGCCTATGAAGCCGCAGCCAAGGCTTTAGGTTATCAAGTAAGAATTGTGCTTGTCGGTGAACCGAGTAATGTGGCGCATCAAGTGGAGTGTGCTGAACGAAACCGGCATAACGTTCCCTTGGCGCAAATTCAGCGTATGGCAAAGGTGTTTGAAGACTTTTAACCGTAACGGCTATTATGTTCAAAGCTGCGATGTTTTACCCTATGTTACGCCCATGTATTACGTGTTAGCGCGTTTCAATACTTAACCCTATGCATAATCCCAAGCACACCTATCAGTGTGATATTTGTTTTATCTCTTTGCCGATGGAGCTTAAGCTTGATCCTAAAGGCAGTTTATTCACTTAAGTCAGCGTATAATATACAAGCTTATGTGAATAATGCTTAATAACTACAAGCATTTATATACACGATAGCGCGTAAACTCAATTAGGTAAGAGGAAAGGGTCGTGCTAACCAAAATTTTATTAACAGTCTTAGTGATTACGGGAGCTTGGTTTTTGCTAGTGAAGCGCACTCGTATCGTGCAACCTCAGGCAATTAACATCACTGACAAGCCCTTGCACAACTCGTTGTTGCACCGATATATTCTGACTGGAATATTTGTAGTGCTCGGGCTGGGCTTATTGAGCTACAGTGTCTGGTATTGGCGCGATCAACATCAGGTTGTTACCGTCAGAATAGTGTCACCGAATGCGGACAATAATGGTGAGTATCGTGTGCGCAAGGGAGATATTTCAGATTCTAAAATGGTAACGCTGGATGGTATCCATATTCGCTTTTCGACCCAAGAACGCTTGGCCATTATTGAAACGGATTAGAGCACATTTATTTTACTAAATAATCTTCCTCACCTTTTCATTGCCAGCTTATACGGTAAACTAGCGACAATTTTTTAGCCTGCACTTAAGTCGAATCTTTAACTTAAGTTGTTTTCAGGAGGACAAATGATCACTGCTTATGTCTATGAAAATCGTCATCTTAGTGTGACTGAGCTTGGGGTGCTGGACACTATTCCCTCATCGACCATTTGGTTAGATCTGTATAAACCTGATGATGCAGAGCGTGCATGGTTAAGTCATTTTTCTGTTGAAGAAGTACCAGACGAAGAAGATATCAATGAAATTGAGGCCTCTGCACGTTTTTATCAAAACAGTGATGGTTTGCATATTAACTCATTATTCCCTCAACGCGTTGGCCAAGATGTACGCGGCGTAAACATCTCTTTTAATCTCAGGGCTAATTTTCTACTGACTATCCGTGAAGAAGATGTCGGTCTGATCCGATTATTGCGTAACTATTTGCGTCTGGGGCGGTTAGAGGTGTCGACGCCGCAGGAATTATTTCTCGAACTTTTTAATCTGAAAGTAGAGCATCTGTCTGACTTAATCGAAGACGTCTACACAGTGCTTGAAAACGTCGGAGAGCAAGTGTTTGATAATGATAAGCTTGACGATGTATTTAAGTTAATTACGTTACAAGAAGATTCTAATGGCAAAATCCGTTTAAGTTTGCTCGATACCCAGCGATCACTGCGTTACATGCAACGTTATTATCGTGGCCAGTTATCTGATGAGCACTTGAAAGATTTACGGGAAATGTTGTCGGATATCGAATCTTTGATGCCCCACAGTCAGTTTATTTTCGATAAATTAAACTTTCTGCTTGATGCGGCTATGGGGTTTAGTGGTCTACAACAGAATAAAATCATCAAAATATTCTCGGTTGCCGCAGTGGTATTTTTGCCCCCGACATTAATCGCCAGTAGCTATGGGATGAACTTTGCCAGTATGCCTGAGCTTGCGTGGCAATATGGTTATCCTATGGCGATTGTGATGATGGTGGCCAGTGCAGCAGGCACGTATTTTTTCTTTAAACGTAAGCATTGGTTATAAATCAAATTGTTAAATGAGTTAGCTGTTATTGAGTAACATTAGAATGTAGATAAAAAGGGGCGAATTAATAATTCGCCCCTTTTTATTCAATAATTGGCATGGCTGGATGGTAGAGTTACACTAGAGATTTGGCTCCAGCCAATAATGTAATTGGTTAAAAATAAATCGATTTATCCATTGTAATTAATGCATAGCGGCTTTTAATACTTTATATGTGTTATATATCGAGCAATCTAAGATGAACATTATCTCATGAGTATTACTTTACAATGAGTTAACGAACATGCCAGCATAAACCTATAATTAATCAATCCGTTGAGTATGTATGGACTTTATTGAAGTATACCCAAATGCACTGCCAGATGAATTGTGCGATCGCCTTATATTGGCTTTTGAGCAACATAGCGGTGTTGTTGATGGTCAAACGGGTAATGGTATTGATCCGGAAAAGAAAATCAGTCGTGATTTAACCTTAGACAATTTTACAGACTTACAGTCATTAAAAAATGAGCTTTTAGGTTATACCTTAGTAGGGGCGGTGGACTATTTTACTCAGTATTCGATGGCGTTAATGGGCGCGGTTGCCGTGTCGGTAAATGATGAGCAAGGACAGCCAATAACATTGACTCCAGCTAATTTTGCCACGCTTGGTGTACCTAGGATTGATGGGCTAGTAAGATATTTATACCGTAGTGGTAGTATTAATATTCAGAAGTATCAGCAAAATAAGGGCGGCTATCCCCATTGGCATTCGGAGCAGTTTCCACAGAATGGTCATAACGAAGCTTTACACCGTGTTGTATTATATATGTTTTATTTAAATGATGTTGAAGAGGGCGGCGAAACTGAATTCTATTATCAACAACGTAAAATTTCCCCTAAAAAAGGCACTATGGTTATCGCGCCCGCAGGATTTACCCACTCACATCGTGGTAATAGGCCCGTCAGCGGTGATAAATATATTGCCACCTCTTGGCTTATGTTTAACCGTGCTGAAAAGTTATATGCCATCCTTGCTTAAATATATTTCAATTTATTAGGTCGGGATACGGATCCTAAAGAGTGCGCCTTCTAAACGGCTTTCCTCTATTTTTAAGCTACCCCCGTAACTGTGGACTATTTCGTCACATACGGCTAGGCCGATACCTTGCCCAGGCGATTGAGTATCTGCGCGGACACCGCGCTGAATAATTTTTTGTTTCAGTTTTTCTTCAACACCTGGCCCGTCATCTTCGACAATCAGCTCAAATTCACCTTGTGGATTAATGTGCGCACTCACATGAACTTGGCTAATGCATAGCCGAAATGCGTTTTCCATTAGGTTGCCACATAATTCCATTAAATCGCCTTTGTTGCCCGGAAACATTAAATTTGGGCTGATATTGGCACTAAACTGTACTTGTTTTTCGCGGTAAATTTTAAATAACATTTGTGCCAGCTGTTCGACTAATGGCGCAATGGCTGTTTGTTCTTGTTTTAGACCTTGGCGCCCGAGCATGGCCCGTTTAAGTTGATATTTTACCAACTGATCCATTTGGCTCACTTGTTCCATGATCTTTTCGCTCGCAGATTGCTTATTTAAACTGGCGTCGTCAGTAATGGCATGCACCGCGGCTAAGCGAGTCTTTAAGCTATGTGCTAAGTCGTTCATCGCATTCTGATAACGCTCTTGCTGGGCGCTGGATTGTTGTAACATTTGGTTAAGTGCTTGGGTTACGCCCTCAAGCTCGACAGGGTAACCTTCGGAAAGTGATTTACTTTTACCTTGGTTAATCGATTGCAACTCATTTTTCATTCGCACCAGCGGCCGCATTCCCCAATAGGCTGCACTGATTAATAGAATGAGTGCTAAGGCTAAAACCATGGCTAAACGGATATAGGTACGTTTACTAAATTTACTGTATTCTTGCTCTAGTTTAGCCGCATCTTTCATCACCAGAAGGTTGTAATGCTCGCCTGCAATATCTACTGCGAGTAGATAAACAAAGTAACCTCTGTCGTCAGCCATAGTGAGATAGTAGGGTGGGGAATCATTGCGAATTTCGTTGAAACGCTCGCAGGTATCAAATAAGCCGCGATCGACAGCTAATGACGAGGTCCAGACTTGTTTGAACTTTTCATCACAACTGGCAATCACATACCGCTCTTGTTTATTATTCTCTTCTAGCCAAGCGCTAGTATCGGGGATCAGATCATGTTCACGTAATTCTGCAGCCACTTGGGGGATTTCGGCAATAAGTTGCGCGGTTTCTTCGTTATAACTATTTTGCGCGTGCAAAATATTTACCATCCAAGCTAGACCAAAACCGACTAAGGCAATAATCGAGAGTGAGGTGATAAACATGCGCGTCAGTAGACGTTTTTTAAACTTTACTCTTAATGGCATGGCAGATTAAATTTATATCCTTGGCCTCGAATGGTTAATATCGGGTTGTCGATACTGTCGTGGGTGAGTTTTTTACGTAGGCGGCTGACCATCACTTCAATCGTATTTGGGTCACCTTCTTTGTCGCCATAAATCACATCGAGCAGACGTTGCTTCGCTACCACTTCATGGCAATGCCGCATTAGGTATTCAAGGATTAAATATTCAAAGGCGGTGATTTCCATCATCTCATCACCAAGTGTGACTTGCTTAGCTGCAAGGTCGAGCTTTAATTCACCACTACAAATAACCGATTTGACAAAACCTGCACTACGGCGCACAAGCGCATCAAGCCTCGCCACAAGTTCCTCTTTCTGAAAGGGTTTTACTAAGTAGTCATCAGCACCCGCATTCAGACCTTCGACTTTATCTTGCCAGTTCACCCGTGCTGTAAGGATTAATATTGGCGCTTTAAGTTCGGCTTCACGTAATTGTTGAATTAAACTAATACCATCTTGATCGGGGAGGCCTAAATCGACGATAGCAACATCAATGGGATAATTAGTTGCCTGATAAAACCCTTCTTTAGCCGTTAGCGCCACTTGAACCTGATTGCCAAGATCGCTTAACTGTACCTTTAAGTGATGGGATAAAATCAGATCATCTTCAACAACTAAAATTCTCATATATGCGTGCCTTAAAGTGGATGAGTTAAATCTTTGCAAGTTTGCCAATAAGTCTACGTAAAATTACATTAATACCCAAATTAGAGTGTCAGCATATGTCAGCAGAACTTAACCTCTGCTGACCGAGCTGAAGCAATGATTAAAATAACTACTTCTCGATAACGAGTGTTATATTAAGAAGGTTAATGTAGGGAAGATCGGCCCCAGGAGAACTTCTGTTTTCGAATACGTAAAATACCATTTACACACATAATTGCTCCTAAGGTAAATAACATTACCGCTATCATAATAAAAGATAATCTTAGCCAAGGCGTTGCTTGTTCGAGGCGAATTTGAACGGTTTCGAAGGCAGTAACGCCCCAGACAGTAAACACACTAATAAAGAGTACAATTTGTAATAATCTGAGTAAATATAATGATCTGAAGAGTAAGGCTAGAGGCGCTAATGCAAAAGGAATAGCAAAAGTAATTTGTTCGTAACGTAGGAAATGTGCACTCAATAACCAACATGCTATCAAGATCCAAAGCATTCTCCACCACATATTTTAACTCCGTTATACGTATAAACCAGAAAGATAATGTATCGAAAGATAGCATTCTATTCTATTGGCATGTCCACGTTTTATTAATTTGAAAATACTGATTGAATTGATTATAAAATAAAACGCCCAACACAATGTGGGCGTGATAAACATATCAAGATTAAGATATTTTATTGCGGTTATGAACCGTCGAAATGACTCGAAATCTTGCCCGCTTGAGTATTATTAAATACCTCTTCGTTAAACTCGCCTTCTGACTTAGCAATAATCACCGTTGCCACACAATCACCCGTTACGTTGACTGCCGTGCGCACCATATCTAACAGGCGATCTACACCGATAATTAAAGCAATACCTTCGACAGGCAAACCGACTTGGTTTAGCACCATCGCCAACATAATCAGTCCCACACCAGGTACGCCTGCGGTTCCAATAGAGGCTAACGTTGCGGTAACGACTACAGCAGCATAATCAGTTAGTGAGAGTTCAATACCAAAAACCTGTGCAATAAACACTGTGGCAACGCCTTGCATGATGGCTGTGCCATCCATGTTAATGGTTGCACCTAAGGGGAGCGTAAATGCGGCAATCTTATTATCGACACCTAACCTATGTTCAGAGGCTTCTATGGTAATCGGCAAAGTGGCATTTGAACTTGCTGTTGAGAAGGCAAACAGCTGTACATCACGCATTTTCCGAATAAATATTAAGGGGTTGAGGCCTGAGAATAGTTTTAGAAGTGTAGGGTAAACAATAAATGCATGGACCAGTAATACGCCTAGTACCACGAAGAAATATTTAACCACACTCCCAAAGGTTTCTAAACCGAGTGTTAATGCGAGCTTTGCCATCAGTGCAAATACACCATAAGGTGCAAGCTGCATGATCAATGTCACGACGCGCATAATCACTTCGTTTAAATCTTCAAACAAAGCCGCCACGCGCTTACCCCTTTCACCAATATGGGCAATCGCAAAACCAAAAATAACCGCAAAAATAATAATTTGCAGCATATTACCTTCGCTCAATGCATGCATCGGATTGGTGGGGACGATATTGATTATTACACTTGAAAGACTTGGCGCCTCTTTGGCGACATACTCCATTTTCTCTGAAGCCAGAGAAGCGTTTCCGGGATGTATAAGAACTGCGCTGACAATAGCAACAACTAGCGCTATTGCGGTGGTGAATAAATAAAAGGCGAGGGTTTTACCACCTAAGCGGCCCAGCTTTGAAGGTTCACTCAGTGAACAAGTTCCGCAGACTAATGAAATAAAGACTAAAGGAACAACGAGCATTTTTAAGCTAGAGATGAAAATAGTACCAATAACGTGCAAAAAACCTTCAGTAATATAATCATTCACAATATCGCTTTCTGGGAAGGCATTGCGAAGTATGAGACCTAAAGCAATACCCGCTCCCATACCGATCAGAATTTTACTTGTAAGGCCGAGTTTATTTTTTATCGAAATTGCCATTGGAAGTCCTGTGTGTTTTTTTATACTTTCTATTTTTTGGCGCTCACAAGACTAGCAAGAAATACTTGAATATGAAATGCCATTTTACGTTAAAATATTGGCATAATTTTGAGTTTGGATGATATTAAAATAGCTATTTTGTGTGAAAAAAGTGTAATGTTAGCCTATAAGTTATAAGCGTTTTGCTTAGATATTATCATCAGAGTAACAGGGAGCCTGACAATGAAGTCAGCGTATAAAGTTTTTCTCGCAGGAATGTGTTCACTTTTCTTATTCGCATGTGGCGGTGGAGGCAGCATCTCGGATGATGGCACTGGTAATGAGCCTAAACCAAGTGTTGTGACAGTTACTCTTAGTATTTCTAATACGGATATATCTGCTTTGGCACCAGCATTAGTATCCGCTAAAGTTGTTAATTCTAAATCTGGTGTTCTGGTCGGTGAATTAATTACATTTACTCTGAGTAATTCTAATATAGGGTCTTTTGACCCTAGTACAGCTACGGCGTTAACCAATAGTGAAGGAGTTGCTACGATCACTTTAAACACGGCTACGATTGCGGGCGCAGGAACTGTTACAGGCACTATTGACACTGGAGAGTCTGGCAAAATTGGTTTTGTGATGAAAGGCGACGGTGGAGAAGCTGGCGGTGGAGCACAAGTTAACTTAGCATTAACGGATTCTGCAGGATTACCTATTCAGACTATTACAACTCTAAACCCAGGTAAGTTAACTGCTACCGTTACAGGTATTAATAAACCCTCGATAGTGACTTTCGATAACGATATTGGTGATCTTCCAATCAAAACAGCAGTAACAAATAGTCAAGGCAAGGCGAGTGTTGATATTTATGCTGGTAATATATTAGGTGCAGGAACTATCGTAGCTTCTTTAGCAAGCGGTGAAAAAGGCAATGCGGTTGTAGTTGTCGGAGCAACGAATGTGATCATGGGCAGTGGCGATCCTTTTGTTGCAGGTAAAGCAAATGTGAGCTTAGACGAGTTGACTGCGGGTGGTACTGCGACAATTTCTATCATGATACAAGATGATCAAGGTAAGCCCTTTACCCAGCCAGTCGATGTTAACTTCTCATCTGCTTGTTCGCGTAAAGCGTCTCCTGAAGCTGTGATTAGTTCTCCTGTTCCTTCCGTCAATGGGGTAGCAACAACGACTTACCTTGCTAAAGGCTGTGTTGGTGATGACCCTATAAATGTAACTGCTAATGCAGGCGGATTAAATTTATCTGCGACTGGTACTATTAAGGTTCTTCCTGCGAATGTTGGCAGTATCGTTTTTCTCTCAGCTATTCCACAAAATATTGCTATTTTAGGTACAGGAGGAGCTGAATCTTCAGAAATAAAATTTAAAGTGTTAGACACAAATGGTAATCCAGTAAGTAATCAGCTCGTTAGTTTCAGTCTAAATACTAACGTCGGCAGTATTGAGCGTAATCCTTTAACGGCCACGACTAATAATGAGGGGATAGTGCAAACCGTAGTAAAGACGGGGACCGTTGCCACATCTATACGTGTAACCGCAAAAGCGGAGGTTGTAGGTGCAACCATTTCGAGTCAATCAAGTCAGCTAATAGTATCAACGGGTATTCCTGACCAAGATAGTTTTTCGCTCTCAGCTGAAGAATTAAATGCGGAGGGCTGGGATATCGACGGTACTCAAGTCAAAATCACTGCAAGGTTGGCGGATGCTTTTAATAACCCTGCACCTGACGGTACTACGGTGTCTTTTACCACCGAGGGTGGTGCGATTGAAGATGCCTGTCAAACGTTAAAAGGGGCCTGTACTGTTATCTGGACTAGCCAGTTCCCACGTCCTGAGGGACAAAAGTTAATTGATGATGCTGGTCTTCAATCTCGCAATCCTGAGGCGAGACTTGCAACAAACTTAGGTAATTTTCATGGCCAAAAATATGGTGGTAGAGCGACTATAATTGCCACTGCTATCGGTGAAGAGTCTTTTCCTGATTTGAACGGTAACGGCAGATTTGATGAATCAGAAGCTAAAGCGTTCAAAACTAATAAGGACGTGAGTGGTCAATCATTTGATCTTGCTGATGCCTTTGTTGATCATAATGAGGACGGCGTATTTAATCCAGATAATCCAGAGCAAAAAGATGGGCAACTTGGTGGAGAGTTAGAGGAGTTAATTGATTTTAACGCCAATGGCAAATTTGATAAAAAAGATGAAAAATACAATGGTGTGTTATGTGCCACTGCTGATACGAAACCTGATCTAACAGATAATTCCGGAAATTGCGGAGATACAAACAATCGCTCCCTTTATGTTCGCTCTAGTATAGTTATGGTGATGTCAAGTAGTACTGCATTTGCAACGATGCCAGCGGATGTACAAATTATTGACCAGAAACAAGTTCAACAAAAAAATGGTGTTGATAGTAATGGAAATCCAATATACATAACGGTTGTTGAAACTAGAACTCCTGATGAAAGATTGAATACTGATCCATTTGAAATTCAAATTTTTGGCCAAGGCAGCGCATCTGTTGGCTTTGTTATTTCCGATCAACATAACCAACAAATGCCAGCGGGTACGATAGTACGCTTTAAAGCAACTGCAGGCTCAGTGGTGAGTCGTACGGAATATAAATGGCCAAGCAGTAATTATAATGGCGGCCGAGAATTTGTGGTAACCATAAAAGGCGAAGATAAACCCAATACTGGGGTGTTTTTAGTAGAGGTGGAATCACCAAGTAAGTTAGTGACTGAAGTCTTAGCAATCCCGATTAATGTTAAATAATAACGTTCAGAAATAAGAAAGGGCACAGAAGGTGCCCTTTTACTTTATTCAAATTTATCATCTAATTAACACGCAGTTCAGCCCATGAGCTAAGCTCCATCTAACTAAAGAATTTTGCGTATTACTCTACCTCTGAAACTGATAAAGGCTCCCAAGCCTCATGATCTGAGTCAGTTCATCTAATGCGGTGCGGGATTCAATAATTAATTGCGGATCGGCTAAATCTGCTGTGGTTAATCTGTCGCGGTAATGTTTATCCACCCAAGTATTTAAGCGCCCAAATAAGCCCTCATTCATTAAGGTATGTTGATTTACTGCAGCAACTTCCATGTCATTCATCGCTACTCGTAAACGCAGGCACGCGGGGCCACCACCGTTTTGCATACTTTGTTTTACATCAAAATAAAGCACTTGCTTAATTGGCGTGTTTAGCGTTAGTAGTTCATTTAAATAAGTAAATACTGCGGGGTTTTCTTGGCAATCGGTTGGAGCAACAATGACCATTTCGCCAGAGGGCAGCGTGATAATTTGAGTATTAAATAAATAACTTTTTACAGTGTCATTAATACTGACTTTTGTAGTCGGCACTTCGATGAAATATAGTTCAGTATCAAGCTTACGTTTAATTTCATCAATTTTATTTTTGGTATTTAAGAAAGCTTGCTCATGGTAAAACAATACATTCTGGTTACCGACTGCGATAACATCGTTATGGAATACACCTTGATCAATTACATCGGGGTTTTGCTGGATAAAGACACAATTATCCTCTTCAAGTTGATGTAAACGTGCCACTGCCATCGACGCTTCTAAGGTCTGTCTTGCTGGATATTTTTGCGGTTTAGGTGTACTAGGGTTGGTGGCTTCTTGCCCGTAAACAAATAACTCTACGCCTGCATGGCCATATTCTTTACAAAGCCTTGTGTGGTTTGCGGCGCCTTCATCACCGAAGCTATTATGCTCAGGTAGATGACTATGGTGATGAAAATAGTGGGGATCATTGAAAGTTGCTGTTAGTATGCGCCCCGTTGTGAGGGGCTCGATGCTGCGATGTAGCTTATCGACTAAGTTGGCTGGGGTGAAATGCAGTTTTCCGTCACGAGTGTCAGCGCTCGGCGAGACTGTTGCCGCATTGGCTGTCCACATACTGGATGCACTACAACAGGCATTAAGCAACATAGGCGCTTCTTTCGCGGCTTGTTGTATAACATTGGCATCAGAGCCAGAAAATCCAATTCGGCGCAATGTATAAAGGTCTGGGCGCTCTTGAGGGGCTAACATACCCTGAACCATACCCATATCAGCCAGGGCTTTGGCTTTTTGTAGCCCTTGTTTTGCTGCGGCTTTGGGATTAGAAGCTAAGGCGGCGTTGCTCAGTGAGGCAACATTGCCAAAAGACAATCCTGCGTAATTGTGTGTTGGTCCAACGAGTCCATCAAAATTCGCTTCAAAGTGCTTCATTGCTTATCCTTGTGATAGGGAAGGTTATTATTTGTTTATAGTGTCCCTGAGGGTGCCAGTATACTGTGAAGCTTTTTGAGCGCACAAGCGCACGTTTTTGTGCTCAAAGCGACTTTTTGGCCATAAATGCATAACTATTTCTTGCTTGCTGGCAAATAATGAAATATTAGTTTTTAATTACGCATATTATATTTTTACATTTTTTCAACTTTGATTAAAAAGTGACTCGCTGGTACATATAAAAGAGGGATTAACTTGAAACTATCCACACAACCCTCTATATATGGTGCCAATTTCCACCTTCTTGAGATTTTTTGGCGCAAAGTAAACTATGGGTAAATCGCTAGTTATTGTCGAATCACCGGCCAAAGCTAAGACTATTAATAAATATCTTGGCAAAGAATTCATCGTTAAATCGAGCGTAGGTCACATTCGTGATCTGCCGACATCATCGACTTCAGAAGGCAATGAAAAGGTTAAATCCGCTGCCGAAGTGAAGAAAATGTCGCCAGAAGAAAAAGCTCAATATAAAAAGGTGAAAGATCAGCAAGCGCTGGTGTCTCGCATGGGCGTAAACCCTGAAAAAGGTTGGGCGGCGAAGTATCAAATTCTTCCGGGTAAGGAGAAAGTGGTTAAAGAGTTACAGGCGCTGGCTGATTCTGCTGACACCATCTATCTCGCAACCGACTTAGACCGTGAAGGAGAAGCTATCGCCTGGCATTTGCAGGAAGTTATCGGTGGCGACCCTTCGCGGTATCAACGCGTTGTTTTTAACGAGATCACTAAAACAGCGATTCAAGATGCTTTTAGTAAACCGTCAACACTCGATACCAATATGGTTAATGCCCAACAAGCTCGTCGCTTTTTAGACCGAGTGGTGGGTTTTATGGTATCCCCCTTGCTGTGGAAAAAAGTCGCCCGGGGCTTATCTGCAGGACGAGTACAATCGGTTGCTGTTCGCTTAGTGGTTGAACGCGAAAGTGAAATTAAAGCTTTTGTGCCAGAAGAGTTTTGGGATGTGCATGCTGAGCTCAGCACGCCCGCTCAAGAAGCCTTGCGGATGGAAGTGGTTAAGCATTTAGATGCGGCCTTTAATCCTATCAATGAACAGCAAGCAATGGCCGCGGTTCAAGCGTTATCAGCGGCAAGTTACACAGTACTTGCTCGTGAAGATAAAGCGACTCAAAGCAAACCATCAGCTCCTTTTATTACCTCTACATTACAACAGGCTGCGAGTACGCGTCTTGGTTTTGGTGTGAAGAAAACCATGATGATGGCTCAACGACTTTATGAA
The DNA here is from genome assembly GCF_050848685.1 of Shewanella sp. MF08487. Classification (NCBI taxonomy): domain Bacteria; kingdom Pseudomonadati; phylum Pseudomonadota; class Gammaproteobacteria; order Alteromonadales; family Shewanellaceae; genus Shewanella; species Shewanella sp. MF08487. The sequence goes on along the minus strand of NZ_JBOZPB010000001.1, from coordinate 169,669 downwards.
GCAGGTCACATCACGTACATGCGTACTGACTCGACTAATTTAAGTCAAGAAGCGGTAGAGAATCTACGTGAGATGATTGCCAAAGAGTTTGGCGATAAGTATCTCCCTGCAGAGCCTATTCGTTATGGTTCTAAAGAAGGCGCACAAGAAGCTCACGAAGCGATTCGTCCGTCTAATGTGCACGTGCAGGCCGCCACATTATCAGACATGGAGCGTGATGCTCAGCGTTTGTATGAGCTAATTTGGCGCCAATTTGTGTCGTGTCAGATGACACCAGCACAATATGATGCGACTAAGTTAACCGTAAAAGCGGGTGACTATGAGCTTAAAGCCACCGGACGTACATTACGTTTTGATGGTTGGACTCGTGTGCAAACTGCACTGAAAAAGAAAAATGAAGAAGACAGTACTTTGCCATTTGTAGCACAAGGCGATGTATTAGCATTAAAAGAGTTGCAACCTAAGCAACACTTTACTAAGCCGCCAGCACGATACAGCGAAGCGTCTTTAGTGAAAGAATTAGAGAAACGCGGCATTGGCCGCCCATCGACCTACGCAACGATTATTTCAACTATTCAAGACCGCGGTTATGTGAAGGTTGAAAATCGTCGTTTCTATGCTGAAAAAATGGGTGAAATAGTCAGTGAGCGCTTAGTAAGTAGCTTTGCTGATTTAATGAGCTATGACTTTACCGCCAGTATGGAGCAAACATTAGATGATGTGGCTCGCGGTGAACTTGATTGGAAAAAAGTTCTTGATGGCTTCTATGCCGATTTTACGAAGCAATTAGCAAAAGCGGAGCTCGATCCTGAAGAAGGCGGCATGCGTCTTAACCAAATGGTGATGACGGATATTAAATGCCCCACTTGTGGTCGTCCAATGGGTATTCGCACAGGCACAACCGGAGTGTTCCTTGGTTGTTCTGGTTATGAATTACCTCCCAAAGAGCGTTGTAAGACAACGATGAACCTCACGCCTGGCGTTGAGGCTATTAGCGAAAACAGTGAAGATGCTGAAACCGATGCGCTACGTGCAAAACATCGTTGCAGTATCTGTGGCACGGCGATGGACAGTTACCTGATTGATGAAAAGCGTAAGTTGCACGTCTGTGGTAATAACCCTCTTTGTGAAGGCTATGAAGTCGAAGAAGGCCAATTTAAGATCAAAGGCTACGAAGGTCCGCTGATTGAGTGCGATCGCTGTAGTAGCAATATGGAGCTTAAAAACGGTCGTTTTGGTAAGTACTTTGGATGCACGAACAGCGAATGTAAAAATACACGTAAATTATTAAAGAACGGTGAAGCCGCGCCACCAAAAGAAGACCCTATCTATTTGCCAGATCTTAAGTGCACTAAGTCTGATGCCCATTTTGTGCTACGTGATGGCGCGGCAGGTATTTTCTTGGCAGCCAGTACGTTCCCTAAATCACGGGAAACCCGGGCACCTCTGGTTGAAGAGCTCGTTCAATACCGTGAATTACTGTGGCCTAAATATCAATATTTAGCCGATGCTCCTGTTACCGATGATGAAGGTAATAAGGCGGTCGTTAAGTTTAGCCGTAAGACTAAAGAGCAGTATGTTGCCACTGAAGTTGACGGTAAAGCGACAGGCTGGTCTGCACATTATGTCAATGGTAAGTGGGTGAGTGAGGCGACAACCAAGAAGACTAAGAAAAGCTAACGTCTACGAGACTCTGATTGAAAATGAAAAAAGCCAAGTCAAATGACTTGGCTTTTTTACTATTACAGTCATCATAAAAAACAATGTTAGATTGCTAACATATAAAACGCTGAATTGAGCTTACTCACAATAGAACACTGACGGGGTATATATATAAAAAAAAATGGCAATAAATCACCATTTCTTTTTTGGTTGAAACAGCATATCAATATCATCATCTTCATTTTTAGATTTTGCTGCGCTGGGTTCAGATTGTTTCTGGGCCCCCATAATCTCGTCGAGTAATAGCTTGGCTTCATCTACCTTACGAGCGATAAAAGGATCGTTAGGCGTCTGTGCTTTGATCGCGTGTAAAGTCGCAAGTGCTTTGGTAACCATTTGTTTTGATGAACCATATTGTTTCATAAAACTGGCCGCGCGTGCGCGAGAAAGCATAGAATCTACGTTGATTCTGAGCTGTAAGCTATCAATACGGCTTTCTTCCTGAGCAAAGATATTCGGATCGACTTTACCTTTATTATGTTCAGCTCTGAGTATGGCTTTTAACTTTTTTAAGGTTTGTACTAAAGCTAAAATTTGTTTGTCATTATCGGGTAATTTAAAGTTTTCAATCGGCGGCGTTTGAGGTTGGCCAGATTGCAAGGTCGTTATTTGATTGTTGATATCAGTTAAGCGGCGTTGATAATCTGCTTGTTGCTGACCATTACTTGTTGCCGTAGCAGCGAGCAACGCATCTTGCACTCGACGGTACAGCACTAATACGATATTGGTGCTGCAGGGCATCATACCTGTATTTGATAGCACTGCTTCGGTTTCATCAATGATTGCCCTTTGACGAGCAAACTCAATGCGCCGCTCTGCCTCCGCACGTTCTTTTTGTTGTTGTAAAACGTTAATTCCGATAACAAGCAGTAAAAGCGCACCAATAAGGATCAGAACCAAGGTGAATGACATAGATGTTCCATTATTTATCCAATTGAACTAATGCTACAATAAATCAATAAACTAGCATAGTTATCTTAGCCTAGGTTATCATTTCTGTCGTATGAATCTGTAGACTTACGCGCTATATTCCAATTTACTTTAGTTTTTACTATATACTATAACGATTGATTATAGCTGAGCGCACTTTACGACTCAGTTGTTAATGGCATTTTGCGTAGTTAGATACAAGGAAATAAAATGAAACTGCAACAACTCAGATATATTGCCGAGGTCGTCAAGCATAACCTTAATGTATCGGCAACGGCTGAAAACTTGTACACATCCCAACCAGGGATCAGTAAACAAGTTCGTATGCTAGAAGATGAGTTGGGGATCCAAATATTTGGACGTAGCGGCAAACATTTAACCCATGTCACACCAGCAGGCCTGCAAGTTATCAGCATTGCTAATGATATTTTGGGCAAAGTTGAAAGTATTAAAAAAGTGTCTGAAGAATACACTAAGCCTGATCAAGGCGAGTTAAACATCTCCACGACGGATACGCAGGCGCGTTATGCATTACCGACGATCATTCGTCAGTTTATTGATCGTTATCCTAAAGTAAACTTGCATATGCATCAGGGGACACCGTCGCAGATCAGTGAACAAGCGGCTCGCGGTGATGCCGATTTTGCCATTGCGACCGAAGCCATGCATTTATACTCAGATTTAATTATGCTGCCTTGTTATCATTGGAATCGTTCTATCGTCGTACCTAAGGATCATCCTCTTGCAACGCGTAATCAAAATGCTCTGATTAGTATCGAAGAGTTAGCGCGTTTTCCATTGGTCACGTATGTTTTTGGTTTTGATCGTGCATCTGAAATTGAGAAAGCGTTTAATCATGCAAACTTAAAACCTCGTGTTGTATTTAGTGCAACCAGCGCCGATGTGCTTAAAACCTACGTGCGCTTGGGCTTAGGTGTTGGCGTGATAGCCTCAATGGCGATTGACCCTATCGTGGATAAAGATTTAGTGGCTATTGATGCGGGTCATCTATTTGCGCACAGTACGACTAAAATCGGATTTAGAAAGGGCAGTTTTTTACGTAGTTATATGTATGATTTTATTCAACACTTTGCACCACATTTAACCCGCGATGTAGTTGAAAAAGCTGTAGCGCTACGGGACCAACAACTTATTGATGAAATGTTTGCTGATAAAAATTTACCGATGCGATAGAGGTCAATGTCGTTATCGCAGTTAATAAAAGTAGTCAATAAAAAATGCCGCTGAATCAGCGGCATTTTTATTGATGGATTTTATAGCCACTTGTTTTACGACAGAATAAACCCGTTGTCATCTGTTCAAGATAAAGGGTTATGGCCGAGCGAGGAGATATCCATTTTATCTAACATTTCCAACTGTGCCAGTGCTATAACTGCTTGCGTACGATTGCGTACGCCGAGCTTTCTAAAAATTGCAGTGGCGTGTGCCTTAATCGTCGCTTCTGATACGCCTAAATCATAGGCAATTTGTTTATTCAATAAACCTTCAGCAAACATTTGCAGCACTTTATATTGTTGTGGCGTTAAGTCAGATAATTTACTGGCCATTTTATCAACGGCGTCATCTTCAATGGGAATAATTTCAGCACCTTTTGGCAGCCAAATATCGCCGAATAATACCGCCGTGAGTGCTTCTTTAAGGGCTTCCATAGAAGACGATTTAGGGATAAATCCGCTACTACCATAATGAATCGCACGGCTGATGGTATTAATGTCTTCGTGGGCTGAAATTACCACAACAGGTAAGTCAGGGTAATGTGAGCGTAAATGGATAAGTGTAGAGTAGCCGTGTGAACCTGGCATTTGCAGATCCAGTAAGACAAGATCGTAATCAACATGGCGGTCATCAAGTACCGCTTGCAGTGCATCGGCGCTGTCGGCTTCAAACCACTGTGCATGCTCAAAAGCACTCGTGAGTGCTTGACGTAGTGCATTGCGAAACAATGGGTGATCATCTGCGATAATTATATTTAAGTTTTCTAGCTTCATGGCTTTTATGATTATGTTCGGTGCGCGTGAAGATTGAATTCAATGTAACAGAAAAGTAATCAATGAGCCTATTGCTTTATTCATCAATAACAACAAAATTTTTATATGTTTCTGGTTGTTAGATTTTTAGCGCTGTTTTCTCAACAGATATAAGCATCGCCCAGTAGCGATAAAAAGCCCGAGAGAGCGGGCTAATTTGTATCTTTAAACCGTTTAAAAATTATCGATTGGTCCACACTTGAGTGGGATTTCGTTGTTCGTCAACTGCAACAAAGGTAAATACTCCCCGTATTGCATGCTCTCGATGATCTTGATACATGTCTTCGACATAGATGTTCACTTCAACTTTCAATGAAGTGTTACCAACATGGATCACCCGCGCGATCAGTTCGGCTAATGTGCCTGCGGGAATTGGTTTTTTAAAATCGATTCTGTCGGAACTCACAGTCACTAAGGTTTTACGGCAAAAACGAGTTGCAGCAATAAAGGCCGTTTCATCCATCCACGCTAAAGCTTCGCCACCAAATAACGTATTGTGATGGTTGGTGATGGATGGAAATACCGCTTTGATTACCCGCGCTTCAGAGGAGTCGATTCGCGTTTGAATCGCTTCTGGGAATTGTGCTTCAGAGGTTTCGGTTCGTGAGGTATTTTCAGTGTTTGGAGAAATGGGCGTAAGCGACATACAGCAACCTAAGGTAATGCAGCAAATAAGGCAGAATTATAGAGATTTTTAATTCTTAAAGATAGAAAACCACTTCATTTTGAGCCTCTAGCAGATTTTATTGTCGGTTTATTACTAATTTTTTAGGCGGCTATGCATAGCAGATAATATTTTAAACTCATCGTTTAAGTATAAGTCATTAAAAGTAATGTGGTTTTTAAATTTTGTCATATCTAGTTATTTAATATAACACTTTAAAGGTTAACAAATTACTTACATTGAGCTACCTTGAATATTCCGCAGTAACCCCTTTGTTGTCATCTGACGTTGTATGTGATCGTGTAAAGGACTATTTCGGTAACATACTATAATAAAAGAGGATTTCAACATGATCTGTAATATACCTTGGGTAATGAAGCAACAGCGATTCGCGTGGTTAATGGCCACAGCTATGGCGGGTTTGAGTTATTCTCAAACGGCTGCAGCAGTGAGTTGCCAAGACATAGCAGCTTGGAACAGTAGCCAAATCTATGCAACCGTCACGCCTGTAACCTACGATAATTATCTCTATCAAAATAAGTGGTGGACCCAGAATGAAAACCCGAGCCAAACAGGGCAGTGGGGCGTATGGGAAAACAAAGGCGTGTGTGATGGAGCGCAAAACCAAGCCCCTACACTGGTTATCTTGCAGCCGCAAAACAATGTGAGTGTGAATTTAGGGGATGTTGTCGTGCTGCAGGCCGATGCATCTGATGTTGACGGTACCGTTTCGAGCGTAAATTGGTTTGCCAATGGTCAGGCGGTAACGAGCCCTTGGACGACTAATGCGATCGGCAGTGTTCAGCTTAAAGCGGTAGCGACCGATGACAAAGGTGCGACGACCGAGAAAAGTGTTGTGCTAACCGTTATCAATGCTACGAGTGAAAACTTACCGCCTTCGACAGAAATTTTGTCACCTCTCAATGACAGCGCTGTCACTGTTAGCGACTCAGTAACCATTACCGCGAATGCGAGCGATCCTGATACGGGTGATAGCATTACTAAAGTTGAGTTTTATCTTGATAGTCAATTGATTGCGACTGATAACAGTGCACCCTATTCGGCAACGTGGCAGGCTGTTGGAGTCGGTGAGCATCAAATACAAACCCGTGCCTACGATAGTCACAATGCCAGTGGCTTGTCGGCAATCATCAAACTCAATGTTGTCGCAGCTAATCAAGCGCCAAGCGTGACATTAACCGCGCCGCAGGCCAACTTTCAAACAGATTTAGGCACGGTGTTATCACTCGCAGCAACTGCGACTGACAGTGATGGCGATGTGGCCAGCGTGCGCTTTTATGCTAACGGTGTGCTCGTTGCTGAAGATGCAACCGCGCCATAGAGTGCACAATGGACTGCCATTGAAAACGGTGACATTCGTTTCACCGCTGAGGCGATTGATAATCTTGGCCTGACAACATTATCAACGGCGGTTATTGGCCAAGTAGGTCAAGCACCAACCGATAATGAGGCTTGCCGTCCTGAAGGTTTAGTGGGTGATTCAGTCTATTGCGATGTGTACGATGAACAGGGCCGCGAAAAAATGGGTAGCGATCACGCCCGCCGCGTTATCGGTTACTTTACTTCGTGGCGCACGGGTAAAAATGGCCAGCCGAGTTATCTCGCAAGTGATATTCCGTGGGATAAAATTACTCACATCAATTATGCATTTGCGCATATTGATTCGAATAACAAGGTCTCTATTGGCGACCCAAATAGTGCGACGAATGCGGCAACAGTATTAGAGTGGCCGGGCGTTGCAGGCGCTGAGATGGATCCCGAGTTTAATTACAAAGGCCATTTTAACTTACTCAATAAGTATAAAAAACGCCATCCAAACGTTAAGACTTTAATCTCGATTGGTGGCTGGGCTGAAACGGGCGGTTATTTTGATGATAACGGCAATCGTGTTGCCAGTGGTGGTTTCTATGAGATGACTCAGACGACGCAAGGGATTGAAACCTTTGCCGATTCTGTGGTGACGTTTTTACGCACTTACAGCTTTGATGGGGCGGATATCGACTATGAGTACGCGACATCAATGGCTAAATCCGGTAATCCTGATGATTTTGCGATGTCAGAGCCAAAGCGTGCGACCTTGTTTAAACAGTACGAACTGCTGATGAAAACCCTGCGTGAAAAACTCGATGCAGCCAGCAAGCAAGATGGTAAGCACTACATGTTGACTGTTGCTGCGCCAGCATCGGGCTATTTGTTGCGTGGGATGGAAGCGTATCAGATGACCCGTTATCTCGATTACGTCAACATTATGAGCTATGACTTGCACGGCGCGTGGAACGATTTTGTCGGTCACAATGCGGCGCTGTTTGACACAGGTACAGATGCAGAACTTGCGCATTGGGATGTTTATAGTACGGCGCAATATGGCGGCATTGGTTATCTCAATACCGATTGGGCATACCATTATTTCCGCGGTTCTATGCCAGCAGGGCGGATCAATATCGGTATTCCTTACTACACCCGTGGTTGGCAAAATGTCAGTGGTGGCACCAACGGTCTATGGGGCTTAGCGGCATATCCGGATCAAACGGCTTGTCCTGTGGGTACGGGTGATGGGGCGTCAAACTGTGGTTACGGTGCTCAAGGAATTGATAACCTCTGGCACGATAGTGATGTACGTGGCGATGAGATGTTCGCAGGTTCAAACCCTATGTGGCATGCTAAAAACTTGGAACTCGGTATCAGCGGCAGTTATTTAAGCCTTTATGGATTAGATCCGCAAACGAATGTCGCCGATCGACTGACGGGCACCTATGAGCGCCATTATGACGCTGTTGCGGAATCTTCATGGCTATGGAACCCTATAAAAAAGGTGTATCTGTCTACTGAAGACGAGCAAGCTATGGCGCGTAAAGTGCAATATGTGGTCGATAACGGCATTGGAGGCGTTATGTTCTGGGAATTAGCAGGTGACTTCGGCTGGTATCCAGAGCGTAACAATGGTCAGGGTGAGTTCTTTGTGGGTGATACTATGACCAGCATTGCGTACAACGGATTTGCGCAAGCAACCCCGTATGGTAATCGCACCAGTAATCAGGTAATGCCATCACAAACATTGGCCTTAACGGCAAGCTTATCTGGCTATAAAGTGGGCGACAGTAACTATCCTATTACGCCAACCTTAACCATCACCAATAATAGCCAAGTGACTATACCCGGCGGTGCTGAGTTTGAATTTGATATTTCAACTTCAACTTCAGCCGAAATTGCCGATCAATCGGGTATGGGGTTAACTGTGGTAACGGATGGTTCCAATGTGGCAGGAAATAACGTGGGCGGATTGGAGAATGATTTCCACCATATTCGCTTTATCTTACCAACCTGGAAAAGTCTCGCACCTGGGGCAACGTTTGACGGCACGATTAAGTACTATTTGCCTGTCTCTATGCCATCAAACTTTACTGTGAGTTTTAATGGCTCTCGATATGGATTTGGTGCGGCGAGTTCCGTTGTTCCACCTGTGGATTGTGCTGCAAATCCAAGTTTACCTGAATGCCAAGTACCTGTGGTGGATAGTTGTGAAGCGGCGAGTGTCGATACTGCGGGTATTCCTTCTTATCCAAATTTCCCGCAAAAGGACTATCAGGGAAATCCAAGTCATGCAGCAACGGGCGATCGGATGAAAAACAGTAGCGCTGTTTACCAAGCTAAGTGGTGGACCAATGCAGCACCTGGATCTTCTGCTGATTGGGCGTTTGTGTGTAATCTATAACATTGTTTATGCACTATAAAAGTGTGCAAAGCCGTCAGTCGTAGTGTGTTGCTGTCGGCTATAAATACAATGGGTATTAAACCGCTCTTAATAAAAAAACCGATCAAAGATCGGTTTTTTTATTGGAAAATGTATATCGCTTCGGACATATTTTTCAAGCGTCAGGCTTATTTTGCTAACAATGCTTTTCGCTCGCGGGAAGCCGCTGCTAGTTTACGTAGCAGGACTTCTGAGTCATCCCAATGTAAGCAGGCATCTGTGATGCTTTGGCCATAACAGAGTGGCTGGTCTGCAACGACTTTCTGGTTGCCTTCCTGTAAGAAGCTTTCAGCCATAATACCGGCGATGGCAGTGCTGCCTGCCCGCATTTGCGCCATGATTGCATCAGCGACGTTAAGCTGCTTAAGGTGGTTCTTCTCACTATTACCATGGCTGAAATCAACCACCATGCGTTGAGTGACCCCAACAGAGGCAAGTTGTTGACGTGCCTTTTCGATATCTTCGGCGTGGTAATTAGGCGTTTTGCCGCCGCGCAGAATGATATGACCAAACGGATTACCGTGGGTGCGATAGACGGCCATCGCGCCATCTTTATCCGGTGAATAAAAGATATGTGGCACTTGCGCCGCGCGCACTGCATCGACGGCGATATTGATATTGCCATCGGTACCGTTTTTGAAACCTACAGGACAAGACAGTGCCGAGGCCATTTCACGGTGAACTTGGCTTTCTGTGGTGCGTGCGCCAATTGCGCCCCAAGTAATGAGATCGGCGATGTACTGACCGTTCACCATATCTAAGAATTCGGTGGCAATCGGTAATTTTAATTCGGTGATTTGTTGCAGCAACTCGCGGGCAATGCGCAAACCTTTGTTTGGCTCAAAACTGCCATCAAGATCAGGATCTGAAATTAATCCTTTCCAGCCGACTATTGTGCGTGGCTTTTCAAAATAGACGCGCATTAAAATACACAAATCATCTTTCAATTCTTGGTGTAACACGGCTAAGCGCTGCGCATAATCTAATGCCGCTTTGGTATCGTGGATTGAGCATGGACCTATGATGACCAACAAACGCTGATCTTCACCCATAATAATGGCTTCGACTTCACGGCGTTGTTGAACTAGATAATCTGCCGCATCTTGAGTTAATGGGAACTCAGATGCCAGTTGCGCAGGTGAGATGACTTTTGCTAATAAGGAGGTGCGTAGTTCGTCTGTTTTAATGGTCATTCAAAATACCGAGCTTGCGTGCGGCGCTTTTTCGCCAGATTGCCTCGGATTATAACGAATCGAAGCGAGTTGCACAGTGCCAATTGTGTTAATTATCGGCAACCGTGCAATGAATTTAATTTAAGTGAGATCCATTTGCGTTAAATTCACTCAGATTATCGGGGTGAATTTTGTTCTTTTATCTTAAAACATATGCCGTTCAAGGCCCGTGACATCCAATATCTTGGTCGCTATTTCTTCGACAGAATGATTGGTGGTGTCGATATAGGGAATACGTTCGCGTTTAAATAGCATTTCCACTTCTTTGACTTCTAAACGGCACTGTTTGAGCGATGAGTAGCGGCTGTTCTCCATACGGCTTTGGCGAATTTCGTGTAAACGCACTGGATCGATTGTCAGGCCAAAGAGTTTTTTCTTATTGCGTTTAAGCGCTTCAGGTAATTTAAGATCATCCATGTCATCTTCGGTAAACGGATAGTTGGCCGCCTTAATCCCAAACTGCATCGATAAATACAGACTTGATGGCGTTTTACCACAACGTGATACCCCCAGTAACACTAAATCAGCTTTATCCATGTGTTTCATGGTTTGGCCATCATCGTTATCCATCGCAAAATTAATGGCATCGATACGTGCTTCATAGCCGTGATTGGCTTTTCCATGAGTTCGATGTAGTACTGGAGAAGCTGAAACACCTAAATGTTGTTCGAGTGGGGCCACAAAAGTATTTAAAAAATCATAATCTAAGCCTTCACTTGAGTAGATGATGTCGCGAATTTCAGGTTTGACGATCGAATGGAACACTAACGGCCGCTCACCTGTTGTAATAAAACAATCATTAATTTGGCGCTTAACTTGCTCGGCTTTGGTCGGAGTTTCGACAAAAGGAATGGTAAGTGACTCAAATTCTAGTGGAAATTGCGAGAGAACCGCATGACCAAAGACCTCAGCAGTGATTGCTGTCCCATCGGAAATATAGAATACTTTTGGTGCCATACTGACCTCTTGTAGTAATAAAATTACAAATGAAATTATAGATTTACGCATGTTGAGCTGGAGTGTAAAATGCCGCTGCCCTCGTGTGAAGGGGCCACTGAAATAAACTTGCGGAGATAGAACTGTGCAGCAATACGTACTCTGGTATCAAGAATTAGGCATGGGTGACGTCAACTTGGTTGGCGGCAAAAATGCTTCTCTAGGCGAGATGATCAGCAATCTGGCTAATGCCGGTGTTCAAGTACCTGGCGGATTTGCGACAACTTCCTATGCTTTCAATGAGTTCCTTGAACAAAGCGGAGTTAACCAGAAGATTTATGACATTCTAGCCACATTGGATGTAGATGATGTCAATGCGTTGGCTAAAGTAGGCGCACAGATCAGGCAGTGGGTTATTGACACGCCATTCCAACCTGCATTCGAGCAAGCGATTCGTGAAGCTTACGATAAACTTGCCGCAGAAACGAGCGAAGCTTCATTTGCCGTTCGTTCTTCAGCTACCGCAGAAGATATGCCAGACGCATCTTTCGCGGGGCAGCAAGAAACCTTCTTAAACGTGAAAGGCTATGAATCTGTACTCGTGGCTGTTAAGCACGTATTTGCCTCATTGTTTAACGATCGCGCTATTTCTTACCGTGTTCACCAAGGTTACGAGCACCACGGTGTTGCTTTATCTGCTGGCGTACAGCGTATGGTACGTTCAGACAAAGCGGCTTCAGGTGTAATGTTCACTATGGACACTGAATCTGGTAATAACGATGTGGTATTTATCACTTCATCTTTTGGTTTAGGTGAAATGGTTGTTCAAGGCGCGGTAAACCCTGATGAATTTTATGTTCATAAACCTATTTTAGCCTTAGGTCATAAGGCTGTTGTGCGCCGTAATATCGGTAGCAAGCTCATCCAAATGGTGTATTCAGATGATGCTACTCACGGCAAACAAGTTAAAATTGAAGATGTCGCTGCAGATAAGCGTCGTCAATTCTCTATCAACGATGCCGAAGTTGAAGAGTTGGCAAAACAAGCTGTGATAATCGAGCAACACTATGGTCGTGCCATGGATATCGAATGGGCAAAAGACGGTAATGACGGCAAACTGTATATCGTTCAAGCGCGTCCAGAAACGGTACGTAGCCGTGAAGATGTGCAGTTGATTGAGCGTTATCACTTAAAGAGCCGCGGCGCTGTGATCTGTGAAGGTCGCGCTATCGGCCATAAAGTGGGTACTGGCGTTGCTAAAGTATTAACGTCGATTGCTGATATGGATCAAATCCAACCTGGCGATGTGTTAGTAACTGACATGACCGATCCCGATTGGGAACCTATCATGAAACGCGCTAGCGCGATTGTCACCAACCGTGGCGGTCGTACCTGTCACGCGGCAATTATTGCTCGTGAATTAGGTGTGCCAGCAGTTGTAGGTTGTGGTGATGTGACTGACCGTATCAAAACTGGTCAAATTGTGACGGTTTCTTGCGCTGAAGGTGACACAGGTTTTATTTACGAAGGTAAACAAGATTTTGAAATAATTTCAAACCGTGTTGATTCGTTGCCTGAACTGCCAATGAAAATCATGATGAACGTCGGTAACCCAGACAGAGCATTTGATTTCGCCCGTTTGCCAAACGAAGGTGTGGGTCTAGCGCGTTTAGAATTCATCATCAACCGCATGATTGGTATTCATCCGAAGGCACTGCTTGAGTTCAACCAACAAGACGCCGCGCTGCAAACTGAAATCAACGAGATGATCGCCGGTTACGATTCTCCAGTTGAGTTCTACATTGCTCGTTTAGTTGAAGGTATTGCGACTATCGGCTCGGCTTTCTATCCTAAGAAAGTGATCGTGCGTATGTCAGACTTTAAGTCTAACGAATACGCCAACTTGGTGGGCGGTGATAGATACGAGCCAGAAGAAGAGAACCCAATGCTGGGTTTCCGCGGTGCAAGCCGTTATATCTCTGAATCGTTCCGTGACTGTTTTGCCCTAGAATGTGAAGCGATCAAACGTGTTCGTAATGACATGGGTCTGAAAAATGTTGAAGTGATGATCCCGTTCGTACGGACCGTGAATGAAGCGCAGCAAGTGATCGGCTTGCTTAAAGAGCAAGGTTTAGAGCGCGGTAAAGATGGTTTACGCGTCATTATGATGTGTGAAGTCCCTTCAAATGCGCTATTAGCCGAGCAATTCCTTGAGCACTTCGATGGTTTCTCAATCGGCTCAAACGATTTAACTCAGTTAACACTCGGTCTTGACCGTGACTCAGGTATTATCAGCCATTTGTTTGACGAACGTGATGAAGCGGTTAAAATGTTACTTTCTTTAGCGATTAAAGCGGCTAAAGCGAAGGGCGCGTATATTGGTATCTGTGGTCAAGGTCCTTCAGATCACGCCGATTTTGCGGCTTGGCTAGTTGCGCAGGGCATTGATACTGTGTCACTTAATCCTGATACCGTGATTGATACTTGGCTATATTTAGCTGAAGCCCACGGGTGATCTGTAACGTAATTTCATAAAGATGTTAAAAAAGCCGCTTTTTAGCGGCTTTTTTTTGTTTATAATGGCGCTATAACGATAATTGACAGAAGCCAGCCATGTTACCCCTGCTATCACATCAACAAACATTAGAGCCTGTGTATTTGGCGTACCTTGATGCGCTAGAGCAAAGCACCTTTTCCGGTGACATAGATAAACGTTACAGTGCCCGTTTAGTGCAAGCAACGGACAACTCTGTGTATCAATTTTTGCCTCAAGCTGTGCTGTATCCTAAAAACCAGTTGGATATTCAAATTGCCTTAACACTCGCTGCCACTGATGAGTATCGCAGTGTAACGTTTAGTGCGCGGGGCGGCGGTACTGGCACTAACGGACAGTCGCTTACCCATGGGTTGATATTAGATGTGTCGCGTTACATGAACCGCGTGCTTGAAGTAAATGCTGAGCAAGGCTGGGTTCGAGTGGAAGCCGGCGTAATTAAAGATGCACTCAACGATGCACTGCGTCCCCATGGTTATTTTTTTAGCCCCGATTTATCCACCTCAAACCGCGCGACGATTGGTGGCATGATCAATACCGATGCCTCGGGTGCGGGTTCATTGGTCTATGGTAAGACGTCAGATCACGTGCTGGCGCTGCGCAGTGTGTTGATTGATGGCAGTGTGCTGGATACGCATCCCATAGACGCGGGACTACTGTGTAACCCCGATAATGTCAGTGATAATCCGCTGGGGCAGAAACTGATTTCTGCTGTGGCGGCGGTATGCCGCGAAAAGCGCATTCAGATTGAAAACCAATTTCCTAAGCTCAACCGTTTCCTCACTGGCTATGACTTAAAACACGTGTGGAATGACAACCTGACGCAATTCGATTTATCACGAATTCTGACGGGCTCAGAGGGCACTCTCGCTGTCATCACCGAAGCGAAACTGAATATTACCCCGCTGCCGGCCGAGCGCGCCATGGTGAATATTAAGTATGATTCGTTCCAATCGGCATTACGTCATGCGCCATCGTTAGTGGCTGCGCGCGCGACTGTGGTAGAAACAGTCGATTCAAAAGTCCTTAACTTAGCTCGTGAAGATATTGTCTGGCATTCTGTGGCTGATCTTATCCAAGAAGTGCCAGGTAAAGTTATTGATGGCCTTAATATGGTCGAATTTGCAGGTGACACGGTCGAAGTTGAGCAAAAGCTCGCGAGTTTGGAAGCTGTGTTGACTGAGCAGATCAGCAAAGGCGAGTGCGGTGTATTGGGTTACCAAGTGACGCAAGATAAGCCGAGTATCGAAAAAATTTACGGCATGCGTAAAAAAGCCGTTGGCTTACTCGGCGCCACTAAAGGTCGCCGTAAGCCCATTGCCTTTGCAGAAGATACCGCGGTACCGCCCGAAAAACTCGCCGATTACATTATGGAGTTTCGCGCGTTACTCGACGGGCATAATCTGCAATACGGTATGTTCGGCCACGTGGATGCGGGCGTGTTACATGTTCGTCCAGCGCTCGATATGTGCGATGTTGAAGATGAAAAGTTACTGCGAGTCATTTCTGATCAAGTCGCGGCACTGACGCTTAAATACGGCGGCCTAATGTGGGGCGAACACGGTAAAGGCGTGCGCGGTGAATACGGTCCAGCTGTCTTTGGTGATGAACTTTTCGGTGTGTTGCAAGATATCAAAGGCTTGTTCGACCCCGATAATCGTCTTAACCCAGGCAAACTGGTAGCCCCTAAAAAGGTGGGCGCGCTTTATTACGATATCGATAGTGTTAAGCGCGGTAAATTTGACCGACAAATTCCTATCGATGTACGGGATGCATTTCCCGATGTAATGAACTGTAATGGTAATGGCCTGTGTTTTAACTACAGCAGTTATTCGCCTATGTGTCCGTCATTTAAGGTGACGGGTGACAGAGTGCAATCCCCCAAGGGGCGCGCTGGGCTCATGAGAGAGTGGTTAAGGCTGCTTGAGGCTGAAGGAGTAGACGTAAACGCACTGGCAAAAGCAAAGCCCTTAGGTTGGCTGCAGCGAGTGCAAAATACCTTCAATGCAAAACGCGATTATGATTATTCACACGAAGTGATGGAGTCGCTCAAGGGCTGTTTAGCCTGTAAAGCTTGTTCAGGGCAGTGCCCGGTTAAAGTGGACGTGCCAAAATTTAGAGCGCAATTTTTTAATATTTACTATCAACGTTATTTAAGGCCAGCCAAAGATTACCTCGTTGCTGGGATTGAAGACAGCTTACCATTAATGGCCGCTGCGCCGCGCCTGACTAACTTTGCTGCGCAAAATCCATTAAGCCAATGGGTGATTAAACAGGCGATTGGTTATGTGGATGCGCCGGCATTATCTGTGCCAACCTTAAAGCAAAGACTTGATGGTCATGCGAGCCGTGGTTATGACTTAGCGGCATTACAAGCGATTCCAGAAGAAGCGCGCGCGCAGTTTGTGTTAGTGGTGCAAGATCCCTTTAACAGTTTTTATGACTCAGGCCTTGTTTATCGATTTATCCAGTTAATTGAAAAACTTGGTTTAAAACCTGTGCTGTTACCCTATAAACCCAATGGTAAGCCAACGCATATTAAAGGTTTTTTAGATAAGTTTGCGAAAACGGCGCAGTCGAGTGCGGACTTTCTGAATCAAGTCCATAAACTGGGCATGCCCATGGTAGGGATCGATCCTGCTTTAGTCTTGTGTTATCGCGATGAATACCGTGAAGTCTTAGGGGCTAATCGCGGTCATTTTGAGGTCAAGTTAGCCAACGAATGGCTACTGAATGTCATCAAAGATTTACCTGCAAAAGCTGCGCAAGATAAGCAATATACGTGGTTTAGTCATTGCACTGAATCGACGGCCAAGCCAAATACCGCCAATGAGTGGACTAAAATCTTTGCCCATTTTGGCGCTAAGTTAACCGCAGTCAATTTAGGTTGTTGTGGTATGGCAGGGACCTATGGTCATGAGGCGGAAAACCTCGAGCGCTCTAAGGCCTTGTTTGACATGTCTTGGCAGCAAACGTTAGCAAAAATTGAGCAGCCGCAAGTGTTAGTGTCAGGCTATTCGTGCCGTAGTCAGGTAAAACGTTTTGCGGGTTACAAACCAAAGCATCCGCTGGAGGCGCTGCTCGAGCTAGCGAATATATAAGGGGATTTACGACTTAGATTTATCCGCAAAGTCATTATTATCCTTACTGGTATATCCCACTGTTGAATGTCACACTAAAGCCAGCCGCAAGGCTGGTTTTTTTATGGACGACGGAGACAATGGATGGAAAAAGTTACGCAAAGCATTCAACACACACTTAAGCAACTCGTAGTCGATAACGCATTCATCACTGCACCGCTGTGTAGCGAAGTGCCACTATTTAACATTAACGCCTTGGGTGATTGGACCTATCTAGGCACATCGCTGCCGACTAAATTTGCTAAGTTGTTCGCCAGCATTTTACATTGTGTCGAGTGTGAGTATTTCTTAATCACCCCAGTGGAAAAGGTGCGAGTACAGGTTGAAGATGTGCCGCTGCTGATAATCGATTTTGAGCCTTTGAAACTTAATACATTACTCGATGTGCGAACCAGCATTGAAACCGAGCACCATCGTATTGATATCAAAAAAATGAAACTTACCAATGACAGCATTTATTTGCCACTTGAGCGAGGCTTATGGGGAAAATTAGGTCGCGCTTGTTACTATAATTTTGTGAATGAATTCAATTTATCTGATCTAGATGAGGAATGAGTTCGTAGGTTAATAACATCATCTGCTGTTGTGTTAGCGAGTTTATTAGGGTTAGGTGATAGTATTAAAACCCGCTCAGGGTTAGGTTGTTGGTGTTTTAGGTCAGCCCAGAAACATTAAAGTTTTGCTATAGGAGGTGCCGTTTGAATCGTTATGAAAGCTTAGGCTATCTTGTATCCCACTTAAATATCGAGCTGCAAAATGAGCTTGATTTGCAACTTAAGCGCTATCAACTCGATATAAAACTGTGGCCTGTGCTGTTTGCTTTATGGCAAGAAGAGGGCATAAGCCAAACAGAACTGTCTAAACGTTGCGATGTGGCAAATTACACTATGACGCGTTTACTCGATCAGTTACAGGTACAAGGTCTTATTACCCGCCATCAAGAAGTCGATAATCGACGCGCCTTTCAAATATTTCTAACCGATGAAGCTAAAGCGTTAGAGCAAGATCTAGTTTGTGAGGCTGAACGGATCAACGAAAAATTTCTCTCAAGTCTCAGCGATGAAGAGCAGCAACAGTTTATCTTACTATTAAATAAAATCAATCGGTTGGCATAGCGCTATTGTGAGCGAGCCTGTATGGCGGTTGCTTGCGATTGAGCCGTTTACGTATCTATTTTATGTATCAATTCCTTATTCTGTTATCCCTATCAGCCAGAATCCACTCAGCGTAATAAAGCTGGCCTAATCAATTTAGGTAAAGGGTAAAGATGAAAAGTAAGCTAATGACTATCACAATGTGCTGCCAATAACGACGGCTGACTAACACGTTCTCTTTGCCTTGTTTTAGGCTGGCGACAAGCTTGTTCTGTTTATAAATTCGGCACATTAACTCATTGGTCTGGGGATCGATAAGCAGTTTAAACTTACAAGGTGCGCCGTCTTTAAGTTGAATGGTATGTTCGCTCTGAGGTTTAAAGTTAAGTTTATGCGATACCATTTGGCCATTAACAAAAACTCGCTCTAAACCACTCCAATTACTGGCTTGCAGTTCTACTACATCTGGGGTGATATCGTACTTAAAATGGATCATAACGCTATCTTCTACCGGGATCAGATAGATTAATTCAAGCAGACAAATATGACGTTCTCCAGCGCAATAAAATGAATATATGGCTTGATAATTAAAAGTGCTTTTAAATCATTCGGTTAATGAGATATTAAATTTTAGATAATAAAAAGCGACCTAAGGTCGCTTTTTACATGTATGAGAGTAGGCGTTAAAATGACTTTTTAGCCGCTTCAATAATAGCTTTAGCCATTTCATCTGCTACTGCGCCAGTCGTGCGGTTTTGGGCATCAGCTTGGTGAAAAATTTTCAGGAGTGTATTGTAAATTTCTTTAACTTTAGCGGTTGATTTAGCCGCGTCGTAATCTTTTTCAAACGACACGTTAATAATGCCGCCAGCATTGATCACGTAGTCAGGCGTATACAATATACCCATTTCTTTAAGTTGTTCGCCGTGACGAACTTCGGCTAATTGGTTGTTGGCACAGCCAGCCACAATTTTGGCTTTTAATTGAGGCAGTGTCGTATCATTTAAGGTTGCGCCCAGCGCGCAAGGTGCATACACATCGACATCCTGTGAGTAGATATCTTGTGGTGCCACAACGGTTGCACCAAAGTCTGTAGCGACTTTGTCTAATGAAGCTTGATGAATATCGGTAACAATCAGTACCGCGCCTTCTTCATGTAAATGCTTACATAAATAATAACCTACGTGACCCACACCTTGGACGGCAATTTTAAGCCCTTTGACACTGTCGAGTCCTAGCTTGTGTTTAACTGCAGCTTTTATACCTAAAAACGTACCAAAGGCTGTGAAGGGGGATGGATCGCCACTTTTACCCTCAAGACCTGCCATATAAGGGGTTTCTTCATGGGCTATCATGATGTCAGCCGTCGTGGTACCAACGTCTTCTGCTGAATAGTAACGCCCACCTAGACTGTTGATTAAACGACCAAAGGCACGAAATAGTGCTTCGCGGTCTTGTCTTTTGGGATCGGCGATAATCACTGATTTACCGCCGCCCATCGTTAAACCAGCAAGCGCATTTTTGTACGTCATGCCACGAGAAAGGCGTAATACGTCAGTCAGGGCTTCATCATCTGATTGGTAATTCCACATCCGGCACCCACCAACGGCTGGGCCTAAGTTGGTGTTATGGATGGCGACAATGGCCTTTAAGCCACTGTCTTTATCATGACAGAATACAACCTGTTCATGTTCATCAAAGGATACATGATTAAATACAGCCACGTGAATTTCTCCGCTATACACAATGAAAAAGCCGACGAGGTGAGCCTCTATCGACTGCTTGTTATATTTATTGCAGAACCATAGCATTTAGCGATACTCTCAACCATGCATGATGACTTAATAAATAGATTATTTGTGGCAATTTAGCTTTCCACTTTACGTAAACGTAAGCTTTGCGGTTGAAAATGGATTGTACTGAATTTAATGTAACGAATAGAATGAATCGCGCACTGATCCCAAGAATTAGGTTCGCGTTATAACAATAAGATAGGATGGAAGTATGACTGAACAAGCTGTCGCCCAAACTCAACAAAAGTTGTCCGCTGAAGAGGCGGAAGCACGACGTCAAGAGTGGGTCAGAACTCAATTTCAAAAAGCGAATCGTTTCTTGGCTGAAAAAGGTGTGATCCCAAGTAAAGTGTTAGCCGATGAAAGCCGTTATCTGGTTCCTTATATGGCTATATGGAAAATTGAATCAAAGCGTCCAATCAACAAAACCTATTGGGTGATGTCTGGGGATTTACCGTCAGATTTCGTTGATGTTAAAGTCGCTGCGACCGCCCGTGATGCGGTACGTCATTTTTCTATGATGTGGCAAATGCAAGCTGAAAACTTAGCTCGCTCCGGTGCAACCCGTGATGCAACTCAGGCCAAATTTGCACAGTTGCTGGTATCGCGCGCTGAAAGTTTATATCTTGTGCACAATGACGATAAGCTATGGAATGTGCAGGCTTAAGGCTGATACCGTTTCAGTATTCAATAATAGTCAAATAGAATCTAACTGTCATGTGGTTACAGCTGCTTAATTGAGTAACATTAACGACGCATACGTTAAAACCGAATGTAAACGATTTATTCGGTTTTTTTATGGATGTTTTCCAAGCTTTAGACACTCTCAATACTCAATAACTATCCATACTGAAATAGTGCTGCACATTTAATAAACACGTTAAAACGTGCCGTATTAGATCCAAATCAGTTAAGGCTTCAGCCCAAAGACAAACCTGTTTATACTGTTTTTACGTGGTTTTGTTTACATTTCGATAAATTCTAGTTAACAAGGTGGAGGGCGTTTTTTGAGCCGAGAAGAACAATATCTACAAGATGCTAAGGCCTACTTTGCTTCACAGCAATTTTCATCAGCGGGCATGTATGCGCGCAAGGTTATTCGTCGTCAACCTCATAACCTAGATGCATTATTGATTTTGGCGGAGCTTGCATTTAAAGCCAGTGATTTTAAAGATGCTGAAATAAGATTTAATGCTATTTTAACACTTGATCCTAACTTTGAGCGTGCGCTGAGAGGTAAATTGCATTTACTCGAGGTAAGGCAACGTTATTTTGAACAAATTTATATGCTTAATCGCCTTATTTCTCTCTTTCCAGATGAGTTAGAGCTGCAATTTAAGCAAGGTATGGCCGCATTACAGACTGGCAATATGGCATTGGCAATTGACAAGTTAACGCTTTGTACCGTGAGCCATTATAACCATCCTGCGGTAAAATTAAATTTAGGCCATATCTATAAAGCAACCGGTAATACGCAGCTCGCTACGGATTTTTATCACCAATTTATTATCGAAAACCCAGATAAAATGGCTACCGGATTTTGGAGTCTAGCGGATCTAAAAAATTATACATTTTCAGAACATGATAAATCGGCGGTTATCTCAGCCTTAAATTCTCCATCGCTGTCGGATGCGAGTCGAGCGTTATTGTTGTACACCATGAATCGGTTTTATGAGCAGTCAAATCAGTATCAATTGGCGTTTGAGGCTATGGCACACGCCAATAAATTGTTGGCGCCACTAAAGCCATTTAAAAAATCCTCATTTATTAATATTGTGCAGTCACTGCGACATACAGAACTGACGGCACGTACCGCTGTTACTGAACAAAAAGTGCCTATTTTTATTGTCGGTATGCCTCGTTCTGGTACCACGTTAGTCGAGCAAATCCTTGCGTGTCATAGCTTAATTGGCGCTACGGACGAGCTACCTTATATAGAAAGAATTGCGTTAAAACTTGAACAAACTGGCTGTTACGCCAAGCAATTGGCACATTTGAGCCAAGAGAAAATTAATCAATATCAGCAAGAATACTTGCAACAATCGGCTCAGTATTTTTCAACGGTTCCTGATTATGTTATTGATAAAAACCCTAATAATTTTCTCCATATTGGTTTAATTAAAACCCTTTTTCCACAAGCTAAAATTATCAATGTGATTCGACATACCACGGATAATGCGCTAAGTGTGTTTAAACAATACTTTAGCTTTGGACATGACTATTCCTACTCATTCGAGAACATCAAAGTCTATTGGGAAAATTACCTAACACTGATGGAGCATTGGGATCGCCAATTTCCGCAGGATATTTATCATCTTAGTTTTGAGAAACTGGTTACTCAGCCCGACGATGAAATTCCTAAATTGCTCGGCTATTGTGGTGTTGATTTTGAAACAGCTTGCCTGCATTTTTATCAATCGACACGGCCCGTTTTAACCCCGAGTGCAAGCCAAGTTAGGCAACCAATGAATACTAAAGCAATAGGTCAATGCGAAAAGTATCGAGCATTTATGGGGCAAGACTATGTCGATTTTGAGCAGATTAATATTAATGTTCGCCATCGTTTATTAGGCCAATAAAGCTAATAGAAAAGGGCTTGTTAACGCCCTTTTCTTAACCTAAAACTAGGTTATTTTCCCATGGCAGTTTTTATATTTATCGCCAGAACCACAGTAACATGGGCTATTTCGAGTTAATCCGATAGGGATCCCTGTAGTTGTACCACTCCGTTTGTCGGGTAATGGCGTGCCCATCGATTTTTCAATACTAATAGTATGTTGTGGCGCCAGTGCTACATTCATTGATGGGCCTATTATTAACTGCGCCAAAATTTTAACTGCTGAAGTGCCATTTGAGATAAACACTTCTTTGTCATACTGGCTTGCTTGCTTCAGTGTTTCATCTCGTAAATGATGAAATAAAGGCCAGCCAGTGTTTTCTTCACCATATAAGAACCATAACTCGCGCCAATCAGCGACAAACCCCTTTAGCAATTGGCTAAAGGATGCTTTTATTGGCGTAGTATTTAGCTGACAAGATTGCACATCAGCTACTAAGTCATTGACTAACAATTCGACTTCGCCTGGTGACATGATGATTTGGTAATTATGTTTTTCAGTACGAATATTAACGGTGTGCTGCGGTTGATAGTGAGTGAACTTAGCTGACGTCGCAATCTGTTCATCCATTTGCTCAACCATGGCCCAAAAACGACTTGAACCCGCAAAGTCTACGACTAAATGAATGCGAGTTTGGTCGCTGTTGTTTTCAACTTTATGAAATTTCCATGAATCAAAAATCCAACAGTCTCCTGCTGCCATGTGTACGCGCTTATCATTACATTGGAACACTACATCTTCAGTCGTTACGATGGGAATATGCACTCTGACGCGCTTATACCAGTGATGGTTAATATCTGAATGCAAAGGCACTTCACATCCTGAATCTAATCGCATTAATCGAGTGCGGCCAATCACCTCGCCAAATGAGGCAATGACTTGCTGCAGGTATTCGCACCGCAGCAATGCCGATGTTGGTAACATGGCACCCTTAAAATCATTGTTGAATTCACCATTGACGGAAATTAATGGTATTGCCGAATTTCCCGCAAAATTTTCATGGTGTGGTACCCATTCTGCATCGGTAAATTGTGCTATTTCTTGTTGCATTCTTGCTACATCAAACTGCAGCGGAAGTCGGTAAAATTCACGTTTAAGTTTCATTATTATCTCATCATCTTACCGGTTAAATAAATGTGCCATGGCAATGTTTATAACGCTTGCCCGAATGGCATGGGCACAACGCATTTCGACTTATGTCCTGATATAACACTTTGGGATGAATTGACTCTTGATGGTCCTTTAGCGTAATGCCTTCCTCAGATAATGGTTCAATTGCTCGTTCCACCAGTAATTGATTAATTTGTCTTAAAGTCGATTTAACCTCGGGAAATACATGTTGTATTTCAGCTGCATTAGTAAGCCATTTATTGGGTGTTGGTGCTGAAATGGTATATCGAGAGTAGGGCAAGCTAGTTGCACAAATTTGCTGGAATGAGCTATCAAAGGGAATATCACAAAATTGGCAAATCGTTGCCAGCTGTTGGCTAGGTTTCGCCACTAAATCAGCATAAGTTAATAGGTGCCAACGGGATTTAGGCAGCTTGAGTAAACTTGTCATGATGGCATCATTTGCCTGTTGCCACTGAAACGCGGCGATTTCCTGTTGCGTTTTGCCTTTTTGCTGCGCCCAATTCGCTGGCAGTAATAAAGACCAATCACCAAATCCCGGTAATTGGGGATATGTTACAAAGCGATTAGAGCGCCATGCTTCCATGATACTACTGATATTTTCCTTAGGATCTCTGACTAAATAGATAAACAAGGCATCAGGAAATACTTGGTTTAAAAAGTCGATACGTAAACTGTTTTTAGGGGTCTTTTCTAAAAAACGTATGGGCGCATCAGACAATGAAACACCAGAGCCGTCTGCGTGGCGCAGTTGTGCAGTAAACCCTTCTTGCAACTGTTGAATAATATCTGTCGTTGCATCTTCTTGATTTAACGCATTGGAGTGAAAACCACGTATTGCTACATTTAATTCAGGAATCGTTTCAATAACAGCATGGCTTTCGACGCCTATCGTACATAGAGCGGTATTCTGGGACAGCACTTCAAAGAGCAAGGTACTACCAGAGCGAGGCGCAGACAGAATAATTATGGGGCGATCAAAACAAGCACTCAATCGTGTTACTCCGTATTAACATAACAATTTGGCTACAGCATACAGGAACACGGTTTTGACTTCAAAATACCAAGTTAAGATGTTGGCATCGTCCTTTTTATAAAATGTTCGGTTAAGCAAGATTTTTTATCGTCAATAATGCAGAGGGATTGATGGCGGGTAACTCAACACGGTTAATGGATTTTCTTTTTTACCTTTAGATATATATGGTTAGGTTTATGCGGTGGGGCAGGGTATCGGCTTTTTCTCATCAGGTGATTTCAAGCTGGCCGTTAATTTGCTAAGACAATAATACAATGTTGGCTAGCCCGATAATCGTATGCTAAAAACTCATCTTATGCGCACGCAAAAATAAAGCTTTGATGAGTAATTAAATCAAATTAGTTGCAAATGATTAACAAAAATGCCGCTCAGGAGAGTGAGCGGCATTTGTTTTAATACTGTTTTATTTTCAACTTGTCACAGACGAATGCGCTATGAGTATTACTCTTCGCTATCGTTTAAGTCGCTATCACTTAAGTAATAAAAACCTTGATTGATGAGTTTCAACAATAAGGTTTGGACTTCTTCGTGCTGACATAGCTCTGTTGCTTCATCGGCGTTTAAGCTCACTTTATCGCTCAATAGCACGATGATATCTGCTGGTGTATTTAGCAGCTCATACACTTCACCATTGATGAATAATCGCGGCGCGGAGTCATTTTCAAGGCGCAATACTTTCAAACCACCAATACGGCTGAGGCCTGCACCTTGGGCAAACGCATCTTGCAAATCTTCAATGCAGTAAGCTTCTTCGCCTTCACACAAATCAAGCTCGAAACGGTTCTGGCTGAGTAGTTTACCTAACACGATTTGGTAGCTATTGGGATCTTGGCTCAGCTCGCTCAAGAGTGACATGATACCCACTTGATGATCTTGGCTGACTATACCGGCTGAACTCGGTTCAGTTTTCGAGGTGAAACGCTGCTGACCTAAGTTATTATCGAGCAGGTAATCGGCGACTTCACTGACCAATTCTTGCTGGCTTGGTGCACGGAAACCAATCGAGTAACTCATTGCCACTGTCAGAGTTTCGCCGCAATGCGGGAAACCAGGTGGAATATAAAGCATGTCGCCTTTTTCTAGTACCACATCGATAATTGGCGTGAAGTCTTCAACCAGCGGCGAGTTGGGATTGCCACCACGGCGTTGTTGCGGGGTATTGTCGCCCACAGTCCAGCGACGCTCACCTTCGCCTTGAATGATAAACACATCATAGTTATCGACGTGCGGGCCTACACCACCACTTGGGGTGGCAAAAGATGCCATCAAGTCATCAAAGCGCCAGTCCGGTAAAAAGCGCAGAGCTTCAACCAATGGCTGCGAATCGGGGTACCAATGGTTGACCGCTTGCACTAACAACTGCCAATGGGTTTCGCCATAGCTGTCGTAATCTTCAAACGGGCCTTGAACCACTTCCCAGTTATCATCTTTAGTGACGACGATGCGTGAAGAGATTTCTTCTTCACAGGCCAGGCCTGCTAATTCATCGGCACTGATCGGATCTTCAAACTGTGGGAAGGCATTTTTGATAAGCAAAGGTTTCTTTTGCCAGTATTCACTAAGAAACTGGGCGATATCGAGATTGAGTGTATACATAGTGTTAAAAAAGGCGACCACATCTAGGGGATGTGAGTCGCCTTAATCCTTATTTCTGTTTATGAAAGAGTATTGTCCATCGCCAATTTCAGTTAATAACTAATTTCAGTTAAAAACTTACTTCAGTTCGTCGACAAACGTTTCGGCGCGACCAATGTAATTGGCTGGCGTCATTTTCTTCAGTTCAGCTTTCACTGAGTCTGGTAATTCAAGCCCGTCAATAAATACTGACAGTTGCTGCGCGTCGATACGTTTACCGCGCGTCAGTTCTTTTAATTTTTCGTATGGCTTTTCAATACCATAACGACGCATTACCGTTTGTACGGGTTCTGCTAACACTTCCCAGTTGTGATCGAGTTCATCACGCAGGTGCGCTTCGTTAACTTCTAACTTACTTATGCCTTTTAAGGTTGCTTGATAAGCAATCAACGCATGGGCAATACCCACGCCTAAGTTACGCAGTACAGTTGAGTCAGTTAAGTCACGTTGCCATCTTGATAACGGTAGTTTAGCGGCTAAATGCTGCATTATAGCGTTCGCAATGCCTAAGTTACCCTCAGAGTTTTCAAAATCAATGGGGTTCACTTTGTGCGGCATGGTTGATGAACCGATTTCACCGGCGATAGTGCGTTGTTTGAAGTGACCAAGGGCAATATAACCCCAGATGTCACGGTCAAAATCAATCAGTATGGTGTTGAAACGGGCAACCGCATCAAATAGCTCAGCAATATAATCATGCGGTTCAATTTGAGTGGTGTAGGCATTCCAATGTAGTCCAAGACTAGTCACAAAACGCTCAGACAGTTCATGCCAGTTAACTTCAGGATAGGCTGACAGGTGAGCATTGTAGTTACCTACGGCACCGTTCAGCTTGCCCATGATTTCAACATTAGCGATTTGTTTGATTTGACGTTCAAGGCGCACCGCGACGTTCGCCATCTCTTTACCCAGTGTTGATGGTGAAGCAGGCTGGCCATGGGTGCGTGACATTAATGGCACAGATCGATATTCAATCGCCAGCTTTTTAATCGCAGTCAGCAACTCGTTGCAGTAGGGCAGTAATACTTGTTCACGGGCTTCAGTCAACATTAAACCGTGGCTTAAGTTGTTGATATCTTCAGAAGTACAGGCAAAGTGAACAAACTCACCCACAGCAGCTAATTCGCTATTGCCCGCGATTTTTTCTTTGATGAAGTATTCAACCGCTTTCACATCGTGGTTAGTGGTGCTTTCGATAGCCTTAACACGCAGCGCATCTTGTTCGTTGAAATTATCTTTAATGCCATCAAGCACTGCGATAGCAGCTTCGCTCAATGGTGGCACTTCGGCGATGTCGGGGCAGTCGGCTAACAGTTTTAGCCAATTGATTTCAACCTGAACACGGTACTTGGTAAGACCGAATTCGCTGAAAATTCCTCTCAATGATGCGGTTTTACTACCATAACGGCCGTCTACCGGAGAGATAGCCGTTAGTGCGGAAAGATCCATGTGTAGCTCCTTGATGAACGCTAATTTTATTATAGGGTAAGACTTTTCTGGGCTGTATCTATGATGGCTTTTCGGGCGAAGACCAAGTGTCGACGCTTACCACCAAGTTGGCGCCACAATACAGCACTGCGCATAGCGGCAAGCAGCAGAGCGCGAATTTTTTGTTGCACAATAGGGCGTTGCAAGCAGGCTGGATTGCCAGTTATTTGGATTTTTGGCCCTATATTACTGATAATGTCGCTGTATATGCTGGCAAGATTGGCGATGACTTGTTCATCGGTTATCTCAAAATGATGTAGCTGGCGATGCACTTGGTTAATGCGCTCGGCTAACATGGCTAAGCCGCTGTTAGAGCGAACTAATTTTCGCTCTAAGGCCAACACGCCAACTAAATAGCGAGTGATCTCAACATCTTTTTGGCTGCCGTCACCGAGCTGATTCAAGATCAACTTATAGCCTTTTTGCAATAGCGCTTTGTCTTGATAGACATCAGCAGTATTGTCGGGATTGGTAACTAGAATAGTATTTAAGCTCGCCGCAAGCTCGGCTTTATCTAATTCGCCATGACGAGCTAAATGTTGAACTTGGGCAATGGCTTGCAATATACCTGCAAATGCCATGGTTCGATTAACGAGTTGTTCGTTCACGCTTTATCCTCGGATCAGTTGATCTATGATGCCGCCACCTAGGCAGACTTCACCATCATAAAATACCGCAGATTGCCCTGGCGTTACCGCCGCAACAGGCTCATCGAATATGATTTGTAAGGTGTGTTCATCGGTGTAGGTCAGCGTACAAGGCACGTCTTGTTGGCGATAACGGGTTTTCACTGCGATATGACAACCATCCACAGGTCCGGTTCTATCCACCCAATGCAGTTGATTAACCGTCATACCCGTAGACATTAAACGAGGGTGGTGTCCGCCTTGACCCACGATCAATACGTTGCGATCAAGATTTTTATCAACCACATACCATGGGTCGTCATTGCTGTTTTTCATGCCGCCAATGCCTAAGCCTTTACGTTGGCCTAAGGTGTGGTACATCAGCCCTTGGTGCGTGCCGATGACTTCGCCTTCTGGGGTTTCGATATTGCCCGGCTGTGCCGGTAAATAAGTCCCTAGAAATTCAGTAAATTTACGCTCACCGATAAAGCAGATGCCAGTGCTGTCTTTTTTATCATGGGTGATTAGGCCCATTTCTTTTGCGATTTCACGTACTTCATGTTTTTCCAATTCACCGACAGGGAACAGACTTCGGGCCACTTGCTCGTGGCTGAGCGTGTAAAGGAAATAACTTTGATCTTTATTGCCATCGACGCCACGGAGCATTTGCGTACTGCCATCAATATTATCGCGGCGGCGCACATAGTGGCCCATGGCGATGTAATCGGCGTCGAGAATTTCGTCGGCAAATTCTAAAAATGCCTTAAATTTAATTTCTTTGTTGCACATGATATCGGGATTTGGCGTGCGGCCCGCTTTGTATTCGGCGAGGAAATACTCAAACACATTGTCCCAATATTCGGCGGCAAAATTGACGGTGTGAAGCTTAATTCCGAGTTTATTGCACACGGCTTGGGCATCTTTTAAATCATCAGCGGCGGCACAATACTCGCTATTATCATCTTCTTCCCAGTTCTTCATGAAAAGGCCTTCAACCTGATAGCCTTGCTGCATAAGCAAATAAGCTGAAACAGATGAATCTACACCGCCAGACATGCCGACAATGACTTTTTTTCCTGTATGAGTGGGTTCGATTGATGTCATAAATCCTAAAACCATTGAGTATGTGTGTTGGTTAGGTGGCTAAATTTAAGCTGCGCAATAGCACGTGTAACAAAAATGCTTAACCTAACTGAAAAATATGGGTGAAAAATGTATGTAGTGCGAGCAGTTATTAAAATCCGCATTTACGGCCGACGACTCACATTTTTGGCTGACTATTTAGTCACGTTGAGACCGACAGGCACTAGCACATGCATAAGTTTAACGAGCACTTTATGCGGGGCAGTATTCTATCACGCCTTACTCGCTTGGGCTATCGTGAGGCGGTCACTATTAAGTAAGCTGAGGGGGTAACTTTGGCCTATTTGCACGTTATTGAGATAGTCTTTTAGGCAATCGAGTACCAAGGGGCTGCGCAGTAAAGATTGCTTCGCTTCAATTTGCTCAAAATTCAGCCAGTGCGCACTATGAATGGCTTTATCTTGCGGCGTAGGTGAGGGCATATCATTAAGCTGCACGAAAAAGGTAAAGCGCACAAAGGCAAGTTCTTCACTGGCGCTAAATTGATAGATACCGACGAGTCCTTGGGGCTTGAGTGATAACCCCGTTTCTTCAAACACTTCACGCTCACAGGCTTGAATCAAGCTCTCATTCGCTTCTAAGTGACCCGCAGGTTGATTAAAGCGTTGCTCGCCTTCAATCCACTCTTCTACCATGAGATATTTGTCCTGTGACGTTGCATGAATAATACAAGCGACGGTCACATTGGGTTTATATCTTTGATTCATGGTGTCTCCTTGGAGTGGATGTCAGCAGCAAAGATGTGGCTAAAATTTAGACTTCATCACCAAGGCGAATGCACTTGTGCTCACCCGATGGCAAATTATCTAGACTCCATTGACCTATTTTATAACGGATTAATCTTAAAGTCGGAAAACCGATATGCGCGGTCATGCGTCTAACTTGACGGTTGCGGCCCTCATGGATTTGGATTTCTAACCAAGTGGTCGGGATATTTTTACGTTCTCTTACCGGAGGATTGCGTGGCCAAATATCGGGCGAGTCCATGATTTTGACTTTGGCGGGTAATGTCATACCATCATTTAATTCAACACCTTGGCGCAATTTTGTTAGCACATCCTCGCTTGGGACACCTTCAACTTGCACCCAGTAGATTTTAAAGGTTTTCTTTTTCGGCTCAGTCAGTCTTGCCTGTAATTGACCATCATTAGTGAGCAGTAATAAGCCTTCACTGTCTCTGTCTAAACGGCCTGCCGCATATACATCAGCAATAGGAATATAATCTTTTAGCGTTTTACGGCCCTGTTCATCAGTAAACTGGCAAAGTACGTCAAAAGGCTTATTAAACAGTACGATAATCGGTGCAAGTGTTTGACTTACGACGGGTTTAGCAGCGGCAACCGCACGACGATTAGGGTTTTTGAAAGGTTCTTTCTTTAAACTGCCATTGGCATTGCGCGCAGGAAGTACTTTACCTTCAGCCACAGTGGTTCTGTTAGCTGGGCCTTTGTTGGCGGGTTTTGTCGAAGGCTTGGCAGGGGAACTTGCGCCAGTATTGGCACGTTTAGGAGATAACTTGTTTTTGTTGATACTTTTGCTAACAGGAGGTTGAGACACGCTTACCTAACTTGATTGGCGGTTAATGTCGCTCTAGTGTACTTGGCATTCGCCCTTAGTGGAATTTGAATATTATTGCGAATGCTCTATGATGTCGGCCAGAAAATGTGATCTGTGCCTAAAGTTCTATATCCAAACTCTCCCCAAATACAGTATTCAGTGGTGGCTTGGGTATATCGCTTTTAATGAGTCGTTGTAACACGTTTTAGCGTACGCGATTAATCGACGGACATTGAAAATTCAATCGTTTTAGGTGGACTCGATTGCCTTGATTGATATTTTTACCGTGCCCCAATTTGATTGCCATGCTATAAAATTATTATAAAAAAATATTAAATTTTACAATAATGTAGGATGTAACATGAAAGATAACTCATCAACAATTATTTACACTGAAACAGACGAAGCGCCAGCATTAGCTACCCTTTCACTTTTACCTATTATCAGAACGTTTACCAATGCTGCCGGTGTTGCGGTTGAAACCCGTGATATCTCGTTGTCGGGCCGTATTATTGCCAGTTTTCCTGAGCAGCTGACCGATGCACAAAAAATTGCAGATCATTTGACTGAGCTTGGCGAGTTAGCCAATCAGCCAGAAGCTAACATCATTAAATTACCTAATATCAGTGCTTCGATTCCACAATTAAAAGCCTGTATCGCTGAACTGCAGCAAAAAGGTTATGTCATCCCCAACTATCCGGATGAGCCTAAAACCGACGCTGAAAAATCAATTAAAACACGTTACGACAAGATCAAAGGCAGCGCGGTAAACCCTGTGCTGCGTGAAGGTAACTCAGATCGCCGTGCACCGTTATCAGTTAAAAACTTTGCCAAAAAACACCCACACTCTATGGGTAAATGGGCTAGCGATTCTAAGTCACACGTTGCTCATATGACCGACGGTGATTTCTACGGTAGCGAGCTATCAGTGACTTTGTCAGATGTTGGCAGCGTGAATATCGTACTGACACAAAAAGATGGCCAAGAAGTGGTGCTTAAATCTGGCCTTAAGTTATTGGCTGGCGAAATTATCGATGCGGCAGTATTAAGCAAGAAAGCCTTAGTGAGCTTTTATGAGCGTGAAATCGAAAACGCCAAAGCAGAAGATGTGCTGTTATCGCTGCATCTTAAAGCCACTATGATGAAAGTGTCTGATCCTATTATGTTTGGTCACGCTGTGAAGGTATTCTTCAAACCAGTATTTGACAAACATGCGGCGCTTTTCGCTGAGTTAGGCGTAGATGTTAACAACGGTTTTGGTGATGTTTATGCCAAAATTGCGACGTTACCTGCGCAGACTCGCACCGAAGTTGAAGCCGATATCGCTGCCGTTTATGCTGCGCGTCCGGCATTGGCTATGGTGGATTCTGATAAAGGTATCACTAACTTACACGTACCAAGCGACATCATTATTGATGCCTCTATGCCTGCTGCGATTCGCTCATCTGGCCAAATGTGGGGACCAGATGGTCAACTGCATGACACTAAAGCCATGATACCAGATCGTTGCTATGCCGGTATCTACCAAGAAACCATCGCGTTTTGTAAAGAACACGGTGCTTTTGACCCTAAAACCATGGGCAGCGTGCCTAACGTGGGTTTGATGGCGCAAAAAGCAGAAGAATACGGCAGCCATGATAAAACCTTCGAAATTCCAGCTGACGGAGTGGTGAACGTTGTTGATGCTAGCGGTAAAGTATTAATGACTCACAACGTTGAGGCGGGTGACATTTGGAGAATGTGCCAAGTTAAAGATGCGCCAATTCGTGACTGGGTAAAACTGGCCGTGCGCCGTGCCCGTTTAAGCAATACTCCAGCCGTATTTTGGTTAGACAGCAAGCGTGCCCACGATGCACAAATTATTGCTAAAGTGCAGCAGTATCTGCCAGAACATGACACTAATGGCTTAGATATCAGTATTATGTCGCCTGAAGAAGCCACTCGTTTCTCTTTGACTCGTATCAAAGATGGCAAAGATACTATCTCCGTCACAGGTAACGTTTTACGTGACTACCTAACTGACTTGTTCCCTATTCTCGAACTGGGCACGAGTGCAAAAATGCTGTCAATCGTTCCGTTAATGAACGGTGGTGGCTTATTTGAAACGGGCGCGGGCGGCAGTGCACCCAAGCACGTGCAGCAATTTGAGAAAGAAGGTCATTTGCGTTGGGACTCATTGGGTGAGTTTTTAGCATTGGCGGCGTCTTTAGAGCATTTAAGCCAAACTGTGGGTAACCCTAAAGCGCAAGTATTGGCCGATACCTTAGATCAAGCCATTGGCCAATTCTTAGATAGCAACAAATCGCCATCAAGAAGAGTGGGCGAGCTCGACAACCGTGGTAGTCATTTCTACTTAGCCATGTATTGGGCCCAAGCTCTTGCAGCGCAAGCGAGCGATGAGCAGTTACAAGCGCATTTCATTCCATTAGCGCACGCGTTAGCGGTAGATGAGCAAGTGATTGTTGCCGAGTTAGCGACGGCACAAGGTGCACCAGTCGATTTAGGCGGTTATTACCGTTTAGATGCGGCAAAAGCTGAAAAGGCCATGCGTCCAAGCGCAACGTTAAACAAGCTGTTAGTGGGTTAATTTTAACTGCGAAGATAACGAAAAAGGATCTGCAATGCAGATCCTTTTTTACATAATCGGATTAAGTCGCAGTGGAATATTGCATTATACTAATAAAAAGGCAGGGATATATCCCTGCCTTTTAGATCATTGGCTCATTGGCCTCACCAAAGATTATTTTGTTGGTGAAATGGCTGACGCATGCATCCCTTTTGGGCCTGCTTCTACTTCAAATTGAACTGGTTGGCCTGCTTTTAGAGTTCGATAGCCTTCCATTTCAATGGTAGAATAGTGTGCAAAAACGTCCTCACCACCTTGATCAGGGCAAATAAACCCGAATCCTTTGGCGTTGTTGAACCATTTAACAGTTCCGCTTGCCATACTTCCACTTCCTTCTGTTGTCTACTTACCAGTAAGATAGTAAAACTGCTGTAGACGGTTATTCTTTCACCGTCAGAACAACAGAATGTAAGGAGTAAAAGCGGAAGTCAAGCTAAAATTAACAAGTGGGTAACAACTAATTAATTTGATCGGAACAAATTGGAAGAGGCCAACACGAGAGGCTAGTATTAAAAATGGCGAAGATAGGAAATATTGAACACGTTGAAGAACGTGTCGAATCTGAGTTGATGCCACCTTCAATGTATAAGGTAGTGCTCAATAATGATGATTACACTCCAATGGATTTTGTGATTGAAGTTTTACAGGTTTTCTTTCGCAAGAATGAGCAGGAAGCGACTGATATTATGTTAATGATCCATCACCAAGGAAAGGGTATTTGCGGAATTTTTCCTTTTGGGATTGCAGAAACTAAGGTGATACAAGTAAATCAATTTGCAAGACAAAACCAACATCCGTTACTGTGTTCATTAGAGAAAGCATAAAATCGCTTAACTCTGTAGTCTGTTGTTAATTTTTGGGGGTGCTTATGCTGAACAAAGATCTGGAAGTCACCTTGAATCTGGCGTTTCAGCAAGCCAGAGACGCGCGTCACGAGTACATGACAGTGGAACATCTGTTATTAGCGCTGATCGACAATCCTGCTGCTCAAGAAGCGTTAACCGCTTGCGGCGCAAATCTAGATAAGCTCAGAGATGAAGTCGCAAGCTTTATCCAACAAACAACGCCAATCATTGCCGATATCGACGATGACAAAGAAACCCAGCCAACACTTGGGTTCCAGCGAGTGCTGCAACGCGCAGTATTCCATGTGCAGTCATCGGGTCGTAATGAAGTGAATGGTGCCAATGTTTTGGTCGCCATTTTCAGTGAGCAAGAATCCCAAGCCGTATATTTATTACGCCGCTGCGATATCAGCCGCTTAGATGTGGTGAACTTTATTTCCCATGGCTTTGCGAAAAATGATGATGCAGAGTCGCCACAAGATCAAGAACGTGTCGAAGAACAGGGCGAAAGCAGTGAAGAGCGCAGCATGTTGTCGCAATTTGCGTCCAACTTAAACCAGCTGGCTAAACAAGGTGATATCGACCCTTTAATTGGTCGCGATCAAGAAATTGAGCGCGCGATTCAAACCCTGTGCCGTCGCCGTAAAAATAATCCACTGTTAGTGGGTGAGGCGGGTGTCGGTAAAACGGCGATTGCCGAAGGTCTAGCGTATCGAATTGTGAATAAGCAAGTGCCCGATGTGATGTTAGAAGCGACTGTTTATTCCTTAGATTTAGGCTCGCTACTGGCTGGGACAAAATATCGCGGCGATTTTGAAAAGCGCTTTAAGAACCTGCTAAAAGAGTTAGCTGCCGATAAACACGCCATTTTATTTATCGATGAGATCCACACCATTATCGGTGCGGGCGCAGCTTCTGGCGGGGTAATGGATGCCTCCAACCTGTTAAAACCTTTGCTATCCAGCGGTAATCTGCGCTGCATGGGCTCGACGACTTTCCAAGAATATCAAAGTATTTTTGAAAAAGACCGCGCGCTTGCCCGTCGTTTCCAAAAAGTGGATATCAATGAGCCTTCAGTGGAAGAAACCACAAAGATTTTAATGGGTCTTAAGTCTAAATACGAAGAATATCATGGGGTTCGTTATACCCAGGCTGCGATCAGCAGCGCTGCGGTATTGTCGGCCAAGCACATCAATGACAGACATTTACCCGATAAAGCCATTGATGTGATCGATGAAGCGGGTGCGCGTATGGTGATGTTGCCTATGAGCAAACGTAAAAAGACCATAGGCCAAGCCGAGATTGAGTCGATAGTGGCGAAAATGGCGCGTATCCCTGAGAAGTCGGTATCGGCTACGGATAAAGACTTACTGCGTAACCTTGAGCGTAACCTTAAGATGGTGGTCTTTGGCCAAGATAAGGCCATTGAGAGTCTGAGTTCGGCCATTCGCTTATCGCGCAGTGGCTTAGGGACAGAGAAAAAACCAGTAGGCAGTTTTTTGTTTGCTGGCCCAACCGGTGTGGGTAAAACTGAAGTCACAAATCAACTAGCGAACTGCCTAGGGATGAAACTGATACGCTTTGATATGTCTGAGTACATGGAAAGCCACACAGTGTCACGTTTGATTGGTGCGCCTCCAGGCTATGTAGGTTATGACCAAGGCGGATTACTGACAGACGCAGTGATTAAAAATCCGCATTGCGTGGTGTTATTAGACGAAATAGAGAAAGCCCACCCTAATGTCTATAACTTGCTATTGCAGGTAATGGATCACGGGACATTGACCGATAATAACGGTCGTAAGGCGGATTTTAGAAACGTCACCTTAGTGATGACTACTAACGCGGGAGTGCAGGAGACCATTCGTAAATCGATTGGTTTTTCTCAGCAAGATCATACCCAAGATGCATTATCTGAAATTAATCGGGTATTTTCGCCAGAATTTAGAAACCGTCTCGATTCTATCGTGTGGTTCAATCATTTGGACATGACGATTATCGCCAAAGTAGTTGATAAGTTTTTGGTGGAATTACAGGCTCAATTGGATGCTAAGCACGTTACTTTAGACGTCAGCGATGAAGCCAGAACCTTGCTTGCTGAGAAAGGTTATGACAAGAACATGGGCGCACGCCCTATGGCGCGCGTCGTGACCGAATTGATCAAACGTCCATTGGCAGACGAGATTTTATTCGGTGCGTTAGAATCAGGCGGTGTTGCACATGTAGATGTTAAAGAGGGCGAGATTGTTATTCGCACTGAACGCCTTGAAAAAGCCACAACAAAAGCTTAGTTATTGATTAATAATTATTTTTAGATATAAAAATGGCTGCAATTGCAGCCATTTTTTTCATCTTTCGCAAACAAAAAAACCCGGCCTTGCCGGGTTTTTAAATCTAAGAGGCTATATCAGCGTGCGCGGAAGACAATACGACCTTTGGTCAGATCATAAGGAGTCAGCTGGACGGTAACTTTATCGCCAGTGAGGATCCGGATGTAGTTTTTGCGCATTTTGCCTGAAATGTGGGCTATCACCACATGACCGTTTTCAAGCTCTACACGAAACATTGTGTTTGGCAAGGTTTCAAGGATAGTGCCTTGCATTTCAATGTTGTCTTCTTTCGCCATTAATAATTATCCCATTAGCCTTCGAATATAAAAAACGGGCGTATCATGCCCCAAATTCCCCTTGCTGTAAAGGGGAAGTACTTAGCAAACTTGGGAAGACTCCCAGCCTTGAGGCGTGAGAATTTGATAAGGGCGATATAAACGCTTGTAAGACATCTTACGATTTTCATCTATTTGATATCCGAGATAAACAAATTCTTTGCCCATTAGTTTTGCCAGCCGGCACTGAATTAAAATTAACAGTGCGCCAAGCGAGCGTTGTTCTTCATCTGGGTCAAAATAGCTGTAAATCGCCGAAAGACTTTGGGGTAGCGTATCGGTGACGGCAACCGCCAATAATTTTTCACCGTCATAGACTTCGATAAACGTGGGCGGCAGCCAGTGGCAAAAGAGAAAATGGTTGTATTGCTCCTCACTTGGCGGAAACATGGGGCCGTCAAAATGTCGCTCACGAATGTAATGTTCATACAGTGCGTATTGTTCAGCGGTTTGCTCAGAGGTCACTCGCCATGTCAGATCTTGGTTTTTGGCTAAGGTACGTTTTTGGCGTTTCGATGGCACAAATTCGTGCGCTGGCACTCTGATAGGCTGACACGCACTGCAATGTGGGCATCGAGGTTTATAAATCGAGCTGCCACTGCGGCGAAAACCCACCGCGAGCAAACGCTCGAATAAAATAGGATCGAGCGTGTCTTCTTGAATAACCAATAGTTGCTCTTGCTGACCATCTAGGTAGCTGCAAGGGAAAATTTGGCTGATACCGATAGCAATCGATGTTTTACTTGAGTTCAAGGTGAATCTCTTTAATAGTCCACGTTTTAGGATCGACAGGATTATTACGCAGTTCAGTCAATCGATGAATAAAATCAAGGCGTTTTATCGCTTTCGCTCCTAAGCTCTCAAGATGAGGATTCATGATTTGCGCATCTATTAGTTTAAACCCCATTTTAAGTAAATGTTGTTGCAGTGCTGCAACGGCGGCCTTTGATGCATTTGTTTTACGGTGGAACATCGATTCACCGCAAAACACTTGGCCGATTGCTAAGCCGTAAAGCCCACCAATTAAGTGTTCGTCCTCCCATACTTCAATAGAATGGGCATGACCCTTATGATGCAGCTCGCGATAGGCCATTTGAATTTCTTGAGAGATCCAAGTCCCGTCCTGTTTTAGACGGGGCTGAGCACATCCGGCCATTACATCGGTGAACGCTTGATTGATTGTAATGTGCCAAGGTTGCTTTTTTAAATACTTGCGCAAACTGGTGCTGATGTGGATTTCACCGGGAATGAACACTGCGCGGGGATCGGGTGACCACCATAAAATGGGATCGTCTTCATTAAACCAAGGGAAAATGCCGTTGTAGTAAGCCGAGAGTAAACGTTCAGGACGTAAGTCACCGCCAATAGCCAATAAACCATTAGGATCGGTCAAGGCGAGTTCGGGTGAAGGAAAAGCTTCAAATTCGTGATTCAGAAAAGACAGAGACTTCACAATTGAGTATGATTTAGTTATTGGCCTTATTACTACGTTAGCGGAAATTCAGATATGTGGAAACCTACTCTAGCAAGCTTTATGTTTATTTTTGCTTTTATCATCAGTCCTGCCACTGCGGGTTATGAGCGTAATCAAGCTGTACCTGTTGAGAAAGTGCTCTATGGTGATATTACTTCAGTACGTAATATTACTGAAACCCAGTTAATTGAAGATCGCAATCAAGGTTGGAAAACCTTCGGCGGCGCCTTAGCGGGCGGGGTGATTGGCCATCAATTTGGCGGTGGTTCAGGCCAAGATGTAGCAACCATTCTAGGTGCGTTAATTGGTGGTGGCATTGGTAATAGATATGGTAGTGGTACGACGACGCAATCGTTAAAATTGGTTGAATTAATGATTAATCAAGAAGATGGTACGCAGGTTATGGTGATCCAAGATTACGACTCTGGCATGGTATTCAATGCGGGTGACAGAGTGCGAGTGGTCTATCTGCAAAGTGGCGTGCGTGTCGACTTAGCCATGTAGGCTTAATTATCATCTTTAGTAAAAAGTAAGTGGTGCTGCTATGACTCGGACAGAATTAATCCAATATTTAGCTGATTTTTTACATGTGTCGGCTTTTAAAGATTACGCGCCCAATGGGTTGCAGATAGAAGGTAAGGATGACATTAGCACTATAGTCACGGGGGTGACGGCATGTCAGGCCTTGATAGATGAAGCTATTCGTTTAAATGCCGATGCGATTTTGGTCCATCATGGTTTTTTTTGGAAGAACGAGCCGGAAGTGATCACTGGGATGAAGCAACGCCGAATTAAGGCGCTGCTCAAGCATGATATTAGCTTGTTTGGGTATCATTTACCCTTAGATGCCCATCCAATGCTGGGTAATAACGCGACTTTGGGGAGACTGCTTGGGATCGTCGACGCAGAAGCCATCGAAGAGGTGGCTCAGGGGCTGTTGTGGCGTGGCAAACTTGATCTTGCCGTTAGTGCTAGCGAATTTTCTAAAACCCTTGAAAATGCTTTAGGCAGAGCACCACTGCATATCGGTGATGGTAATGCTAAAATCCAACATATAGCCTGGTGCACCGGTGGTGCGCAAGATTATATTGATCTAGCCGCCAGTCTTGGTGTAGATGCGTTTATCAGTGGCGAAGTGTCCGAGCGAACGTTCCACAGTGCAGTCGAACAGGGTATACATTACTTTGCCGCAGGGCACCATGCGACCGAGCGTTTTGGTATTCAAGCTTTAGGCCGTCATCTCGCCCGTGAGTTTGGTTTAGTGCATCATTTTGTTGATATTACTAATCCAGTTTAACTCATATCTTTAGACGGCTATGATGACAATCTAACCGTATGATCCTTAAAAAAAGGCGAACTCAGCTCGCTTTTTTATTATTTTATTATTTCTCAAACCTGTTTCTCTAGCGTTTATACAAGCTGCTATTGACCAAGATTAGCGGTAACGAGGTAACTAAATCAGCCGCAAAGCTGACAATATAAAAATGCCTAGTGTGCAAGTGACCAGCGAGCAGACTGTGGTTAGGGCTATAATATTGGCCGCAAGGGGCGCATTGCCTCCCATGGAGCGGGCCATCACATAGCTTGCGGCTGCAGTGGGCGCAGAACTCATTAAAAAAACCAGTGCTAACTCAATCCCTCGATAGCCCAACAGCAAGGCTCCAATCGTGATAAAAAGTGGGGCAAAGATCAGTTTCAATGAGGTTGAGAACCAAGTCGAATGCTTTTCATGTTTGAGTGAACCAATATCGAGCGAACCGCCAGTGCACAGTAGTGCTAAGGGTAGGGTCATATTGGCAAAGTATTGTCCCGCATCGAGCACCATTTTCGGTACTGGAATAGCAAATAAATAGAACAACATGCCGACCATAATGGCAATGATCAGCGGGTTTTTGGTGATGGTCTTGATGATCACGCCAAATGCGCGTTGGCTGGATTCTTCGCCTTTAGGGCTTAGGCAAATAACCGCTTGAATGTTATACAGCAGCGTCATCGAGGCGACATAGACCGCGGCTAAGGCAACGCCAGAACTGCCATAGGCGTTGGAAACATAAGCTAAGCCGATAATGGCGGTATTGGCCCTAAATCCCCCTTGAATGATCACACCTTGGTCTTTGTGCTTGGGAAATAGCCGCCCAGTTGCATAGGTGGATAATATAAAAAACAGGAAATTGGCCGCTAAACCATAGCCAATCAAGGGGGCGCTGGAGGCAAGATCGTGATTGGAGCTGATGATACTGAGAAACAGCAATGCAGGCAGTGTTACGTTAAAGACTAATTTTGATGCGACCTCAATAAAGTTGTCATTGATGATTTGGGTGCGTTTTAGGAGCACGCCGAGTGCTAGCATTAAACAAATAGGACCCGTTATTGATGCAGAAAACAGTAACTGCTCAATGATCATTTCCATAGTCATTCCTTGAGTTCTTCACTTAAAATCCTGTCGATTTTAGACTTGTCACAGATATGAATACCACACTGCAGCAAATGTTGTGGTGATAGAGATGCGTGCATCAACTTAATCTCTTAAACTATGTGTTGTAAACTTGGCCTCTTAAACTCAATCTTTACAT
This sequence comes from Shewanella sp. MF08487, assembly GCF_050848685.1. Lineage (NCBI taxonomy): Bacteria > Pseudomonadati > Pseudomonadota > Gammaproteobacteria > Alteromonadales > Shewanellaceae > Shewanella > Shewanella sp. MF08487. The sequence continues at coordinate 128,367 of NZ_JBOZPB010000001.1, read as the reverse complement.
TCAACAGCTTAAGAAATAAGAGATACTCAGTGCCCACGAACGATACCAACAAATAAGGCCACATAAAATGCGGCCTTATTGATTTTTCGAGCGTTATCTAGTGCCGATTACTTAACCCGCATGCCAGGCTGTGCGCCTTCATGGGGTTCTAAAATCCACAGGTCGCTGCCACCAGGACCAGCGGCCAAAACCATGCCTTCTGACATGCCAAAACGCATTTTACGTGGTGCTAAGTTAGCTACCATCACAGTCAACTTACCTTCGAGATCTTCTGGCGAATAGGCTGATTTAATGCCTGCAAACACTTGGCGCGTTTCGCCACCGATGTCGAGTTGTAACTTCAGTAACTTGTCGGCATCTGCAACATGTTCGGCTTTAACAATGCGAGCGATACGTAGATCGATTTTCGCAAAATCATCAAAGTTGATGGTCTCACTGATCGGATCGTCAACCAGCGGTTCACTGCTAACCGATGAAGCTTTAGCTGTTTTTTCAGGTGCTGCTGTCTTTGGCGCATCGGCCGTGACTTGCAGGTTATCTTTGGAATCAGCAACCATGGCATTGACTTTATCTAGCTCAACACGTTGCATCATTGCCTTGAATGGGGCGATTTCATGACCCGCTAAATCTTGGCCCAATGCATCCCAAGTCAGTGGCAATTGGAAGAAGGCTTCCACATCTTGAGCTAAACGTGGCAATACAGGTTTGAGATACGTCACTAAAATACGGAACAGATTCAAGGCGTTTGAACACACTTGATGGGCTGCTTCCTGTTGATCGTCATGTTTCACCATTTGCCAAGGCGCGGCATCAGCCACAAAACCGTTGGCAATATCTGCCAGTGCCATGATTTCGCGCACGGCTTTGCCGTATTCGCGAGTCTCGTAAAATTCAGCAATCACGTCTTGCTTGGCTAAAAACGCTTCGGTCAGCGTAGTATCAGCAATTTTCGCGAGCTTGCCATCGAAGCGTTTAGTGATAAAACCGGCGGTGCGTGAGGCTAAATTCACTAATTTACCGACTAGATCTGAGTTAACTCGCTGGGCGAAATCTTCTAGATTCAAGTCTAAGTCGTCGATACGGCTACTGAGTTTGGCGGCGTAGTAATAACGTAAATATTCAGGATCTAAATGGTCTAGATACGTGCGCGCCTTGATGAAAGTGCCTTTGGATTTTGACATTTTCGCACCGTTGACTGTTACATAGCCGTGTGCATAGACGCTGTTTGGCTGGCGATAGCCTGAGCCGTGCAGCATAGCGGGCCAGAACAAGCTGTGGAAGTAAACGATATCTTTACCAATAAAATGATAAACCTCCGCTGTAGAATCTTTACCCCAAAACTCATCGAAGCTCAACTCTGGGCGTTTGTCACACAGATTTTTGAATGAACCCATGTAGCCAATTGGCGCATCGAGCCAAACGTAGAAATATTTGCCCGGCGCATCGGGGATTTCGAAACCAAAATACGGTGCATCACGGGTAATATCCCACTGTTTTAAACCTTGTTCGAACCATTCATCGAGTTTATTGGCCATTTCGACTTGCAGAGCGCCCGAGCGGGTCCACTCTTTTAGCATGCCTTCGAAGGCGGGTAGGTCAAAGAAAAAGTGCTCAGAATCTTTCATTACTGGTGTTGCACCCGATACCGCTGATTTAGGATTTATCAGTTCGGTTGGGCTATAAGTCGCGCCGCAGGCGTCGCAGTTATCGCCGTATTGGTCAGGCGACTTACACTTAGGACACGTTCCTTTAACGAAACGGTCAGGCAAAAACATGGATTTTTCAGGATCGAACAACTGAGAAATACTCTTGCTTTTAATGTAGCCATTGGCACGCAGTTTGAGATAAATATCGTTCGCTAACACGCGGTTTTCTTCGCTGTGGGTGCTGTGATAGTTATCGAATGCAATATTGAAATCGGCAAAATCCTGCTGATGTTCTTTGTTCACTTGGGCAATCATGTCTTCTGGCGCTATGCCTAATTGCTGTGCTTTAAGCATGATTGGCGTGCCATGGGCGTCATCGGCACAAATATAGTGGCACTCATGTCCACGAAGCTTTTGATAACGCGACCAGATATCAGTCTGGATGTATTCCAACATGTGACCTAAGTGGATCGGTCCGTTTGCATAGGGAAGTGCGCTGGTCACGAGAATTTTACGTTGTGAAGTTGCCATCTGTTCTCAAATATCGTGGTGGGCCAAAAATATTGGTAGAGATACTAACTGATTACAGGATGACTTTCATCAAAACCTGAGTTGATCGAGCTAAAACTGCGCTAATGTTTTAAGCATTATCTGGTACACTTGCACAAATTTATCAGTGGGGGTAATTCTTTTGTCTTCAATACAAACCGATTATCGTTTAAATGACGATCTTCTCGAGCCTGTTCTGGCTATTCTCGATTCATTTGTTGACCCGTATTTATCAAAGGGGTTAGTGAGCGCAGGATGCGTAAACAAACTTGCGTTGGAAGGTAAGCGTTTGTTGCTTGGCTTAGTTTATCCGTACCCTTGCATGACACAGTATCGCGATACTGTGATGGCATTAACCAACAAGCTCGCAGTCCTTGATGCTATCGATGAGGTTGAATGCGAAATTGATTTTCAACCTAAAGTTTATTCAGCGTTATCGGCTATTGCACCTATTGCTAATGTAAAACAAGTGATTGCAGTTGCATCAGGTAAAGGTGGTGTGGGTAAATCAACTACTGCGGTTAACCTTGCTTTAGCGTTAGCGGCAGAAGGCGCACAAGTCGGCATCCTCGATGCGGATATTTACGGTCCGTCAGTGCCGATGATGTTAGGTATTCCTAATTTCAGACCGCTTTCTCCCGATGGCAAACATATGACCGCTGCCAGTGCCCATGGTATTGCGGCGCAATCGATTGGTTTTATGCTCAGTGGTGATGAAGCGGCCGTATGGCGTGGTCCTATGGCCGCTGGCGCGCTGGCGCAGCTACTGAACGAAACCCAATGGCCTGAGTTGGATTATTTAGTGATTGATATGCCGCCAGGTACAGGGGATATTCAGCTTACGTTATCGCAAAAAGTGCCCGTCAGTGGCGCTGTTATTGTGACTACACCGCAAGATATTGCACTGGCTGACGCCCAAAAGGGCATCAACATGTTCCAAAAAGTGAACATTCCAGTACTGGGTATTGTCGAAAATATGAGTTTTCATTTATGTCCTGAATGTGGCCATAAAGAACATCCATTTGGTACGCACGGTGGCAGTAAAATGGCCGAGCGTTATAACGTGCCATTGTTAGGGGCTTTGCCGCTACATATTAATATTCGTGAAGCAATGGATATCGGTGCACCGACGGTCGTTGCCGATCCAGACAGCGAAGTGGCCGCTCTTTATCGGGAAATTGCCCGTAAAGTGGGCGCCGAATTGGCTTTAAAGCAAAGCCAGAAAACAGTTTCTATTAGTGTTTCAGATGACGAGTAAGGTTTAAGGGTATGAATTCTCAGCAGTGTGTCGTTATCGCAATTGCAGGCGCGTCAGCATCGGGCAAAAGTTTAATTGCCAAAACGATTTTTGACGAATTGCGCCGTGATTTAGGCACAGATCAAATAGGGGTAATTAATGAAGATGCGTATTATCGCGATCAGAGTCATTTATCTATGGATGAACGGATATTAACGAATTACGATCATCCAAAAGCGTTAGACCACCAACTGTTGTGCACCCATTTACAGTTGCTTAAATCTGGCGAAGCTGTTGATATCCCTTGTTATAGCTATACAGAACACACCCGCACCGCGGAAACCTTAAAGATGACACCGAAAAAGGTGATCATTTTAGAAGGTATCTTATTGCTGACCGATCCTAAGCTACGTGCCCTGATGGACGCGAGTGTGTTTATGGATACGCCGCTGGACATTTGTTTCCTACGTCGCTTAACTCGGGATGTGGCCGAGCGGGGTCGTACGATGGAATCTGTGATTTCACAGTACAAAAAAACCGTGCGTCCTATGTTCTTACAGTTTATTGAACCATCGAAACAATACGCCGATATTATCGTTCCCCGTGGCGGCAAAAATCGTATAGCGACCGATATTTTAAAGACTCGTATCCAACATTTACTGGCAAAATAACGAGATAAAAACCAAGGAGTAATAGGCAAGATGCGCTTAACTGATATCGAAATTGAACAGGCCCTTGATAACGGCACTATCGTAATAGAACCTCGCCCGGGCATAGAAGCTATTTCAGGCGTCAGTGTTGATGTGCGCTTGGGTGGACAGTTTCGCGTCTTTAAAGATCATACCGCGCCTTTTATCGACTTGAGTGGTCCAAGTGCTGAGATGCAAGCGGCGCTCGATCGGGTGATGAGTGAGATTATCGAAATCCCCGATGGCGAAGCATTTTTCTTGCATCCTGGCGAATTGGCTTTGGCTGTGACTTACGAGAGCGTAACTTTACCTGCTGACATCGTCGGTTGGCTTGATGGCCGTTCATCATTGGCACGATTAGGCTTAATGGTACACGTGACGGCACACCGAATCGATCCAGGTTGGCAGGGTAAAATCGTGCTCGAGTTTTATAACAGCGGCAAGTTACCATTGGCGCTGCGCCCACGTATGACCATAGGCGCGCTTAATTTTGAACGCTTAAATCATGCGGTTGCGCGTCCTTATAACACTCGCAAGAATGCTAAATACAAAGATCAGCAAGAAGCGGTTGCTAGCCGTATCAGTCAGGACTAGTTCTGGTGATTTGGGTAAATGGTGTACCACAGGCGAATGTGGATCCTTCTGATCGAGGTATTGCCTACGGGGATGGCCTGTTTGCGACTATGCGAACTGGCGCTGAGGGGATTTTATTTTTTGAAACCCATCAAGCTCGTTTAACCATAGGCGCCGCAAGACTTGGATTTCAATGGCAAATGAGTGAAGCATTGCAACAGCAGCTTCAGGCTTTAGCCATTGAGTATCCACTGCATTGTATTAAGCTAATAGTTTCTCGTGGTGTGGGTGGCCGAGGCTATACACCGCCAGAAATAGTTAAGCCTACCGAAATTGTTTCAGTTCATGCTATCCCGCGCCATTATGCCCAGTGGCAACAAATGGGTATTAGCCTTAAAACTTCGTCGGTACGATTGGGGTTGCAGCCTCTGTTGGCAGGAATTAAGCATTTAAACCGGCTTGAGCAAGTGCTGATTAAATCTCATATTTTACCGCAGGGCTTTGACGACTGGCTAGTGGCTGATATTGAAGATAATATAATCGAATCTTCAATGGCTAACATATTTTTTATCAAAGGCAATCAGGTACTAACCCCTTCATTAGCCCAGTGCGGCGTGGCGGGAGTGATGCGTGAGCACGTGATGCTGGCCTTGCTTGAACAGCATCTAAATATCGAATGTTTGCCCGTTGGCGCTGAGCGTTTAATCGAATTTGACTCAGCGTTTATCACTAACAGCATTTTAGGCATTGTGGATGTGCTGGCGATTGATTCGCTTACATTCACCCGCACTCCTATTACTGCGCAACTTAGACAGACACTTTTACTTACTCTATGAAAAAAATCATTGTTATTGCCAGTTCAACTTTATTGACCCTGTTAACGTTAGCCTGTGTGGGCGCCTTTTGGGGCTATCAAACGGTTATCGAATACAGTCAAACGCCGCTGAGTCTCAGCGAGCCTAAAGAGTTGACGGTTGAACGCGGCACCAGTGTGAATCAACTAGCACAACAACTCACTGACGACGGCGTGATCCAAGATACTTGGAAACTCAAGTGGCTGCTTAAGTTTCGTCCTGAGCTTGCCAAAATTCGCACGGGACTTTATGAAATATCACCTTCACAAACGATTACTGATTTACTCAATGATTTGATCGCTGGCAAAGTCAAAACCTTCAGTTTGACGTTAGTTGAGGGGAAAACTATTGCAGAGTGGGAACAACAATTAGCCAATGCACCGCATCTACAGATGTCACCAGAGGTTTTTGTGGCGGTATTGATGGAGCAGGGCGATGATTCAGCGTTACCCGAAGGTAAATTTTTTCCTGATACTTACCATTATACCGCTGAGGCTAATGCAAAAGTCCTGCTGACTCAAAGCTATAAGATGATGGAGCAAGAACTTGCCAAAGCGTGGGCAGAACGGGCGCCGAATTTGCCGTTAAAATCTCCCTATGAAATGCTGATCTTGGCTTCGATAGTGGAGAAGGAAACCGGCCAAGCCCATGAACGCGATCAAATTGCCGGAGTATTCGTTAATCGTCTCAACCAAGGCATGCGTCTGCAAACCGATCCGACGGTTATTTATGGCATGGGTGAGCGCTATAAAGGTAATATCACCCGTAAAGATTTAGTCGAAGAAACACCCTTTAATACTTATCGTATCTTTGGTTTACCCCCTACGCCTATTGCCGCGCCAAGTAAAGCATCACTTGCGGCCGTATCTAAGCCCGCCAGTGTGAAATATGTTTATTTCGTGTCGCGTAACGATGGCACACATGTGTTTTCAACCACGCTTGAAGAACACAACCGCGCCGTTGATATATATCAGCGTAAGAAAAAACCGACGACGCTAGAAAAGTCACCCGAGTAAAAAACGCAGAGTAATCCCATGTCAGTTTATGCAAAATTTATTGTTATTGAGGGTTTAGAAGGCGCTGGTAAGTCGAGTGCGATTAACCTTATTCGTGATTTTATTGAAAAACACACTGGACAAGCGCCTATTTGTACCCGTGAGCCCGGTGGTACGCCGCTTGCTGAACGTATCCGCGATTTAGTCAAAATAGCCGATGTAAGCGATCCTCTGTGTGATGAAGCCGAGTGTTTACTCATCTATGCCGCTAGAGCTCAGTTGGTTGCCAATGTGATTAAACCCGCGCTTGCAAAGGGTCAATGGGTATTGGGCGATCGGCATAATCTATCGTCGCTTGCCTATCAGGGCGGTGGCCGCGGCTTAATGCCGTTAGTGGAGGCGGTGAGTCATGCCACGCTAAAAGGATTCAAACCCGATTTGACCTTGTACCTAGATTTAGATCCTAAGCTTGGACTTAGGCGCGCAGCTAAGCGCGGTGAACTGGATAGAATTGAGCAGCAAGCGATTGACTTTTTTGAGCGGGCTCGCGCTACGTACCTTAAACTTGCCAGCGAAGATGACAGTATTATTGTTATTGATGCGAGTCAAACCATGGCCGAAGTCCATAAGGATATCTTAGCTGTGTTACAGGCGATGGCATGGTAGCCGGGTTGGAATTTACGTCTGAGCAATTGCCTTGGCTCGAAGCACCAAGACAAGCATTTTTAGCGCAATTAACCAGGCAAAAAATCCCCCATGCTCAGCTCGTCGGTATTGATTCTGCCTATGGCGGCGAATTGTTGGCTGTTTTTATGGCGCGTGCGGCCATGTGTTTGCAACCTACGCGAGTGGGAGCCTGCGGTTTTTGTAAGTCTTGTCAGCTCTTTGATGCGGGTAATCATCCTGATTTTTACCATATTGCCGCCGACGGTAATCAAATTAAGGTCGATCAAATTCGTGAGCTTTGTACTCGTCTAACCGCCACAGCACAGCAAAATGGCCGACGTATCGCTCTTATTCATCATAGTGAGCGGCTTAACTCCGCCGCTGCCAATGCGCTACTTAAAACTCTTGAAGAACCCGGTAAAGATACTTTACTGATATTGCAGTCGGATACGCCTGCACGTCTAATGGCGACGGTCAGCAGCCGCTGCCAACGCATTCCCTTCGTTGTGCCAAGTCGAGAGATCATCAAAAACTGGTTAGCGCAGCAATGTGATATCCAAGAGGATGTCACTTGGTGTCTGAGCGTGGTGGGTGGACCGCTAAAGTTGGCAGAGAGTTTGCTATCTGACGGTGCCCAACAAAGCCGTTATCAATCCTTGCTACAGTTTCGCAAAGATTGGGCTCAAAGTTTGTCGTCGGGTCATCTGTGTGCTAGTTTGTTAATGATAAGTGAACAACAAATAATTGATGTTCTTAAGGTTCTATACCTACTTATGCGACAGGTTTTATTGAAAAACAGCCATCAAGATGCGTTTATTCAAGCGCAGATCGGGAACTTGGCGGCAAAGATCATGGGAATGTGTCATAGCTTAAGTACAATGCCGAGCGTCAATTATCTGGCCTTGTGTCAAAGTTATGTCTTAGAATATAGAGAGATAATAAAATAAGTAATAAACCATGGTAGATCTCGTCGTTAATTTTGATACGTTACATCAGCTATATCGCGCCTATATGCCTTTTATTAAGCCGGCAGGATTATTCATTGCAACCAGCGAAAGCCATTATCTCGGTCAACCCCTGACGATTTCGTATCGTTTACCGGGCGCAACGCTTATGAATGAATTTCGCGGTATAGTGGTCTGGATAAATCCTTTAGGTGCTTCGGGTGGACGTCCTGTGGGCATTGGGATTAAAATTGTGTCTGAGCCAGATAGTCATAAGCACCATATCGAAAAGTTACTGTCCCGCGAACTCGCCTCTGGGGATTTAACCTGTACTATGTAGGTATATCCCACTTGCATTATTGCCGTATTTTTTAGTGTTTACTCGCTGTCCAAACCTATTATTCATTGCTGTCGAATTTGACCTCGATCCCTTGGCTGGGTATCCTTGTCGTCATTTTGTTACTCTGCTTGGAAATCTCTGTGCTTATTGATTCACACTGTCATCTTGATCGCCTCAAAGCGGCGCCTGATCAACAAACTCTTGAAAATATTCTTGCTAGTGCTAAAGCTCGTGGCGTCGATTATATGTTGTGCGTCAATGTCCGCCAACAAGGATTTGAATCGATGCGAGATAAAGTTGCAGCCTTCGAACAGGTATTTTTGTCATCGGGTGTGCATCCATTAGACGTTAAAGAAGGCCTCGATGTTGAGCAAATTCGCCGCTTTGCCACCGATCCTAAAGTGGTCGCGATTGGTGAAACGGGGTTAGATTATTTTTATGCAGACGACACTAAACTGCTACAACAGCAATGTTTTGAGCAGCAGATTGCCCTTGCGGTAGAAGTGAATAAACCTTTGATTGTGCATACCCGTGATGCACGTGAAGACACCATCAATATGCTTAAGCTGGGCAATGCGGATAACGTCGGCGGCGTGCTGCATTGCTTTACCGAGAACTGGGAGATGGCGAAAGCGGCGATTGATCTCGGCTTTTATATTTCAGTGTCAGGTATCGTTACCTTTAAAAATGCCGGTGATCTGCGAACCGTTATCCGCAAAGTGCCTCAGGATCGTCTGCTCGTAGAAACTGATTCGCCTTATTTGGCGCCTATTCCACACCGTGGACAAGAGAATCAGCCCGCCTATGTGCGCGATGTTGCTGAGTTTGTGGCTGAGCTTAGAGGTGAGCGTTACGAAGATCTTGCTGAATACACCAGCAATAACTTCTTTAATTTATTCAAAGATGCAGCGCGTTTAGTTGGCCGTTAGCTGCAAGTGCTTTTAATCACTTTATGCGATTGCGTGATTGTCAGCGTACATGCATAAAAAAAGGCCCAAAACGATTAAAGCTGTTTGGGCCTAGGGGAATGGCTCGTTGAAGAGCCGTGCGCTACAGGTGAAAGCGCCATGCAGTGCGCTTTACATATAGACTCAGTGTAGTCGAGCTTTTGCCCTAGAGTCGCGTTCACCTTCCCCTTTTTTAGGTTATTTATCGCTAAAAAACAGCAGAACTATAACGATTTTGTCTGTTCTGGTAGCAATAACACTTTATCTTTCACTAAGTCTCTGGGCAGGTTGTTTTTTAACTTATTGCCTAAATGTTTCGCCATGCCTAATGGCGCGCCGCCATAACAGACGATCACTTCACCTTGGGCTTTGCCTGCCGTAGCTAAGGGAATATCTCGCCCCATCAAATACTCTTTAGCTTCAACATCGCTCACATCGACCGTTTTTGCCGTTGGGCTAAGTTGTTTTCCCGCTAAAGCAATAATCGCTTCATGGCGGACTTTAAAACCGTGCTTACTGTTATCTGCGAGTTTAATGCCAATACGCTGAAAGCGCATACGGCCGATAAAAGCGTTGAATTCGTGCGGAAATAACCAAAATTCATCATCGCGAACCATGATGAGTTCGTCCGGTAAGCTGATGCCTAAATCCTGCTGAAAATAGTCTTTGATCCCTTGGGCTTGTTTCGCTGATGTAGTCGTGAAGGGGAAATTTTTCTGCAGTTTAGGCTCGGGCAGTAAACGCGGCACTGAGGCGATTTTGGTTAATTTCGCGACGAAAAAACCTTCACTGTCGTAAATCTGTGGCCAGACATGTAAGAAACCTTCGGCAGTAGTGGCCTTTTCTGCACCATCAAATAAATCATGTAAGGATTCAAATTGCACGGCATCGCCGTAGGCTTGCTTTAAATACTCACATACGCCTTGGTTTTCGAGGCGATTTAAGGTGCAGGTCGAGTAAACTAAACTGCCGCCGGGTTTCAGGGCGAGAAATGCGGATTCAATTAAGGCTTTTTGGGTTTCGCTAATCGCCAACACATCGTCTAGGCTCCAATGCTTTAGCGCATCGACGTCTTTACGTATCGTGCCTTCGCCGCCACAGGGCGCATCGATGAGCACAGCATCAAAACTTTCATACAAGTATTCACCAAAAACACGGCCATCGAAATGGGTCAGTGCGCAGTGGCTTGCGCCCATACGCAGTACGTTGGCGTGTAAGACTTTCACGCGGCTTGCCGAATACTCATTGGCCACTAATAAACCTTGGTTTTGCATTAACGCGGCCATTTGAGTGGTTTTTGAACCCGGCGCAGAGGCGAGATCGAGTACGCACTGCCACTTTGCACTAGTCGTAAATGCACTAGGCGTAAAAAGTGCGGTTGGCGGCAACATAGAGCTGGCTTCTTGAATGTAGAATAAGCCTTGAATGTGCTCTAAGGCATTGCCGAGTTGTTCTTCTTCATCGTAACTGATCCAAAATCCGTCTTCACACCAAGGAATCGACTGGAACGTCCAGCCCTTAGGCTGCATCAGAGTCTTAAAGTCGTTGCTGCTGATTTTTAAGGTATTGACCCGAATAGAACGTCTAAGCGGCCTGTCGCAAGCGGCAATAAACTCGTCCATGGATAAATGGGCGGGGAGTTCTTGGGTGATTGTGTTGATAAAATTTTGATTTAATTGAACCATTGACTTCATTGGACCATTGATTTCATTGCACGAGAGGGAAATAGACTGTGTTTCAACTGGCGCAAGTATATCATAATCCCTTATTAGGGCTGAGATTTTCTCCTTTGATACTCTGTGGATGTGACGACTTAACACGATAGGTACTGACAATCGTACAGATATTGAATTGAGCCGCCAAAGTTAACGCACTACAGCGTTAAGCTAATAGAATAAAAATAAGTAAAATAAAGGGGGATAGGTGTGTTAAATCGTGTGTGGTTAGCTTTTTTTATCACGGCACTGCTCGCAATTGCGGTGCAGTTGTTCAATGGTCACTTTGACGTTTTATCGGTTTCGGTAGCGGCATTGTTTGCTAGCGCTAAGCTTGCCGCTGAAATATCCCTTGGACTGATTGGCGTGCTTTCCCTGTGGATGGGATTGATGCAGGTAGGCGAGAAGGCCGGTGTGGTTGGTGCTATCGCCTTTGTGTTTGAGCCATTACTGCGCCGTTTGATGCCCGAAGTCCCTAAGGGACATCCCGCCTTTGGCAGCATTACTATGAATTTAACGGCGAATATTTTTGGCTTGGATAATGCCGCCACGCCGCTTGGTTTAAGGGCGATGCATGATTTGCAGAGTTTAAATCCATTAAAAACGGTGGCGACCAATGCGCAAATCTTATTCTTAGTACTCAATACTTCCTCTGTCACTTTAGTGCCAGTAACTGTATTTCTTTACCGCGCCCAGCAAGGTGCTGCTGCCCCTGCGGATATTTTTCTGCCGATTTTACTGGCAACCTCAGCATCAACACTGGCGGGCTTACTGGTTGTAGCATTAGTGCAGCGGATTTCATTATTGAACTCGGTGGTGCTCGGTTACGGCGCCTTGATGCTCTCTAGCTTAGTGGCGAGTGGGTTTTATTTAATGACCTTAAGTGCACAGGCGATAGGTACAGTATCGACGGTAATGGGCAATGGTATCTTACTGTTACTGGTATTTACCTTCGTGATTGTTGCTGGTATTCGCAAGGTGGCGGTTTATGATGAATTTATTGATGGGGCAAAAGCAGGGTTTGCTCAATCAATTCAGTTGATCCCTTATCTGCTCGCTATGTTATTGGCCATTGGTTTGCTGCGCGCATCTGGTGCTCTGGATTATTTATTGCAGCTGATTGTCACTGGCGTGCGGATATTGGGTTTTGATACCCGTTTTGTCGATGCGATGCCAACTGCGCTGATGAAACCTTTTAGTGGCTCAGGCGCCAGAGCCATGATGCTTGAGACAATGGATCACCATGGCGTCGATTCTTTTGCTGGCAGGCTCGCAGCCATTTTTCAGGGCAGTACCGAAACCACTTTTTATGTTTTAGCGGTGTATTTTGGATCAGTGGGTATTCGTCACGGCCGCCACGCTTTAGCCTGTGGATTAACCGCCGATTTTGCGGGGATCAGTGCCGCGATTGCCGTTTGCTATTGGTTTTATGGTTAACAGGATGGCAAGTGTCTTGAGCACCCTAGAATGTGCCAATAACAGTTCGAGAAGCTAAAAATCAATCAGGCGCATAATGCGCCTGATTGATTTGTAACAGCTTTGACTAATTTTTAACAGCTTTAATTAGGGATTGTAATGCGCTGGATTACTGGGCTGGCGCCCATTCCTGCCATTCGTTTTCGGCTTTGTGTTGCAATCTTAATACTGCACCAGTCGCTAAACGATTACCCTCTTGAGTTGTGTCCTTAGTCGCCACATTGATGCCGCCAGCGAGTAAGGTTTCCAGCGAGCCCGCTTCGATTTGGGCACCAGAGAAGAGGCCGACATCGACTTTAATCCCTGAGGCATCCCAGAACTGACTGCTTTGATTCACTAAGTGACTGTACTGTGCCTCGATATGGGCCTGCATCAATACACTGTTACCCTGTGTCGATAGGCTATAACCGTCGATTTGGCCGACTTTGATACCACGGAAGAAGATTGGTGTGCCGACTTTCATCGAGCCTAAGGTGTTATCTTCTAAGACGAATTTAAGCGCATCTTCGGCAACATTGGCATAACTGCTGGCAGCGAGGTTGGCAACAAACTGGGTCGCTTTTTGACTGCTTGTACCCGGCAGTACACCGATATAAGGGCCAGTGATCAAGGTTTCTGGCGCTTTAATTCCTGCTAGAGAAATTTGCGCATCCACTAAATGATATTCACAGTCACTGCGGCTGAAATGTTCGGCATATTCCCCGTAGAGATATGCGCTAGCTGTGAGTGTATCGAGATCCGCATTGAGTTTTACCTGCGACACTTCACCCACTTGATGACCTTGATAGCGAATCGCGGCCTTGGGCGTAAGCTTGCTGGAGGCGGGTAATGTGAGGCGAATCGCCTGCGCCTGAGTTAATGCCAGCTGCTTGCTCTCATAGAGTTTTAACGGGATTGTATTGCTCACTTTGTCATTGATATCAAGCAGTCCCATACTGATGCTGCCCTTTAATGCCCCTTGTAGCGGGGCAACGGCGACATCAATACCGGCAAGACTGGCACTGATATCCACGGCGCTGTTACGCCAGAATACTTTTGGCTTTTTCAGCAAGGGTTGAAACTGTTTGTCGATAGCGAGCTTGATAGCAAAGTCTTCGGTTTTGCTTTGCCAGTTCACTGAGTCAACGGTGCCAATTTGCATTTTTTTATAGTAAATCGGTGAGCCTTGGCTGACATCGGCGCCATCTTGACTGATTAACGTTAAATGTACTTGCTGCTGACGATCATAAAAAGCTGTCGCAGTATCCACAGAGCTAAAGAGGGTCAGAGCGCCACTAGCAGCTAAAGGTGTGTCGCTGTGACCTTGGATCAAGCTAACAGCACCTTGAGTGAGCGTGGTAAAATCCCTTGCTTTGACTGAGACACCGTTTAACGATGCGTTTACCGTTAATGCTGACTCAGGCACAAAATAGCTGTCGCTGCGTATTAGACTGGCAAACTCAGGTTGTAGCTCGAGTTGGTATTCCACCGCCGATAAATCTTTGGTTAACTTAACCGCAAGCACTGAACCAATGGGGATTTGCTTGAAGCGAACTTGAGCGCCCGCTGAAATGCCCATGTTTTCGGCTGAGGTTAAGGTCAAGAAACGCTTCTTCGATTGCAGTAAATCAGGCGCTTTTGCTTGTAAGGTAAAATTGCTTGGCATAGCCGTTTTAGTATTAATACCCGGCAGGAAGTTGATCACGCTACCTGTCAGTAAGCGTTCTGGATTTTTAATGCCTGAAAGGGAAATATCTGCACCTTCAAGCCAAAACACGCCGTCGTTAGTTAACAGTGAACCATATTGAGGTTCAAATTTAGCTACGGCTGTAATGCCATCTTGGGTAAGTTGCTTACTTAACACACTGCCAATATTGATACCGCGATAAACAATGCGAGTCCCTTTATCGACTCCGCTACCGTCGGCCATTGTTAGGTTGACTTCAATGCCGCCAAGGGCGGTGATCTCTGAGTCAAAAAGAGCAAACGTATCACCATTTTGGGCGATAGGAGCATCATCGTCAGAGCTGAAAGTTACGCCGCCCGCAAGTATTGACGCCAAGCTTTCAGAGCTGACTTGAATACCCGTAAGTGAAGCATCAATTTTCACGCCAGAAACATTCCAAAAATGCGAGTTTTTCTTCACTAACCGAGCGTATTGTTCTTGAATAAAGGCGCTGATCAACACTCTTTGATTACCGTCTAAACGATAGCTCGCTACACTACCCACAGGTATTTGGCGAAAGAATATCGGCGATCCCACATCTAATGAACCGAGTTTATCTGAGGTCAGTTCAACCATGACACCTTCAGAACCAATTTGCATTGGTGGCGGTTGGCGCTCGGCCTCGAAGAAAGTGGCGTCATTACCTTTCCCTGGCTGAATAGCAATATAGTTGCCTGAAAACAGTGCATCTAAGCCTTCAACGCCAGTAATGCTGGCTTTGGGGGTGACGAGCCAGAATAAGGTTTCTCTATTTAAGAAAGGTTTGGCGCGATAGTCCATCATGACTTTGACGTTCACGCCTTTCAAATCGTCATCGATACCGATGTCTTTGACTTTACCGACAGTTAAGCCTTGGTATTTGACTAAGGTTTTACCGACGTCAATCCCTGTCGCACTCGGAAAATGTATTTGAATTTCAACACCCGATTCTTTAATGCTCTTAATACCCAGCCAAGCACCCAATGCCAACGCGACAATAGGAAGCAGCCAAATGGGCGAAAAGAGTTTTTTCTTTACAACTTTCGGCGATTCAATTTGTGTCATCTTGAGGTTCCAATCGATCCCAGAGTAAACGAGTGTCTAAAATTTTTGCGGCTAGCTGAGTTAACAGAATAACCAAGGCAAATGCGGTAGCCGCAGGCGCGGGTTTCGCGTCGAGTAATTGTCCCATGTTCACTAATGCCACTGTGATTGAGATGACAAATAAATCGAGCATTGACCAGCGGCCAATCCATTCGATGATGTGAAAACCCACCATCAATTTCTTTTTTGAAATCGGGATATCAAAGCTGATCGCGCACAGATAAATAGATAAGCCGATGATTTTAATCCATGGTACTAAAATACTGGCGGTAAACACTATGATGGCAATAGGCAGCATATCTGAATGCACTAAATGCAAAATGCCCGAAAAAATCGTGTCGTGCCGCACTTGCCCTTGATTGGTCAGCATAGTGATAGGGTAAATGTTGGCTGGCACCAGCAAGATGGCAGCGGTAATCAACAAAGCCCAACTTTTTTGCAGGCTGGAGTAGTCCCTGACTTGCAACTCAGTTTCACAGCGCTGACAGTGCGTGAGTTCACTGCTGTTGAGTTGGCGACACACTTTGCAGAGACATAGGCCGATATCTTTACCTTGTTGTTTCATATCAGCGATGACCTTCCAATAACGTCCACATATGTTCTAAGTCGTATTCTCTTTGTAGAAACAAGGTCACGAGAAATAGCATAGTGAAGCAAAATGTGCCCATTCCAAAGTAAATATCTGAAAAATCAGAAAGCTGAAATGAAGAAACTAAAAAACTGATCACATAAATCTCTAACATAGTGAGTTGCGACAATACGCCATGACATTTCAATAATTGCTTTAATGATTTTCGCCACAAAACATTATTTAAGCCCCATTTGACAATTAAGATCTGCACTAAGATGGATAACAGTAATAAGCCCGGGCCAATTACTGCGGCGGCTAGCACGGCTAAACCTACTAACCAATAACCTTGATCAAATACGGCAAATGCACCTTGAAACACAGTGGTGGTACGAATGCTACCAAAAAAATGGATCTCAAGTACTGGTAAAAAATTGGCCGGGAAATAAAACACTAATGCCGAAATACACAGTGCTAACATGCCATTTATAGAGTAATAGGGGGTGTCATAAAGTGCGGTGCTGCAACGCGGGCAAATTGCTCTTACACCGCTAGGCAAAGCTCGTTTGCGGATTGCTAAATCGCAGGAACGGCATAAGATTATTGAGTTTTCTGCTGTATTTTCATGCATATAAAAATATTACTAGCCTAATTTTGAGTAATAACAGCGAGATCCGTGCGTCATATGATGTTAATAATCGTTAAATACTCTCTAACGTTCATATTATCTTGGCAACGAAAGTAGGCTAATAATATCAGATTAATCAGAACACTTGCATCACAAGTTCAATCTATGTCACTCTAGTTACTGTATATAAAAACAGTGCGAGGCAGTCATGGCAGTAATAACACAGTTTGTCGTGGTCAGAGAAGGGGTTGAAAAGATGACATTCACATCTAAGAAGGAGGCTGATGCCTACGATAAGATGCTCGATATCGCTGACAACCTGATCCCTTTTATTCAACAAGCCGATTTGGGTATAGATGAAAGTGTGAGCGAAAAACTCGCATTCTACTTCGCTAATAATAAAGATGAGCTAGCAAACTTGCTTAAAGGCGTCGTTCAGGTTAATAGTACGCCAACGAATCCACCTACTGCGAAAAAAGCGGCTAAAAAGACCGAAGCAGCAGAATAAAATTGTTAGGAAATGTAATGAAATCGAAATTTTATGAGTCACTGAACCGTCAGGTATTAGCTCTGATGGCTGGCGAGGATGATCTTGTCGCGGGTATGGCAAATTTTTCAGCCTTACTTAATGATAACTTGACAGAGCTTAATTGGGTGGGATTCTACGTGATGCGTGGTGAACAACTGGTACTTGGCCCGTTTCAAGGGAAAGTAGCTTGTACACGTATCCCGTTAGGAAAAGGCGTATGCGGTACGGCAGCGTTAAGCAATCAAACTCAGCGAGTGGCCGATGTTAATCAATTTGATGGTCATATTGCTTGTGATTCTGCCAGTAATTCAGAAATCGTTGTGCCAGTTCGTGCACAGGGTAAAGTGATTGCTGTACTCGATATTGATAGCCCTATCTTGGATCGTTTCGATGAAGAAGACCAAAAAGGGCTAGAATTATTGGTTAAAAGTTTTGAAAGCTGCCTATTTGATTAATTTACGTACAATAATGCATAATTCATGGTCGCAATCGGTGGCGTGCGCCTTATAATATGTGCCTGCACGCATTAAGCTGGTTTGATTAGCATGCAATAAATAAGCTTAGTGTTTTGAGCTGTAAAAATTTGTTAAGGTCTATTTTTTAACTTTAGTAAACGCGGCTAGGATGCTAATTTGTACGTTGACTCACTATTGAGTTTAACGAAGATAAATGACTCGTAAGAAGTTGATCAATATCACCTCGAATCGATGTCTCTTTTTTGACTGTGGAAGTAATGATGGAATCAACAGAAAAGTTGACCGACACCAATGCAATTTTGGCGTATTTGTATGAAACATTTCCTTTGTGCTTTATTGCTGAAGGTGAAACTAAGCCATTAAAAATCGGGTTGTTTCAAGATTTGGCTGAAAGGTTGGCTGATGATTCTAAAGTCAGTAAAACTCAGCTCAGAGTTGCCTTAAGACGTTACACCAGCAGTTGGCGCTATTTGAAGTCTGTTAAAGCAGGCGCACAACGCGTTAATCTGGATGGCGAACCTTGCGGTGAGTTAGAGCAAGAGCATATTGACCATGCTCAAGCGATGTTGAAAGAGAGTCAAGAGAAGGCCAAAGCGAAACGTGCAGCACTTGCACCAAAGCCTGTGGCAAAGAAAGCACCTAAAAAGGTGGCGGCTCCTCAGCGTCCTAAAACTGAACGTCCAGCTAAGCCTGCACCTAAAGCTGCTGCGCCAGTCGTGAATTATGTCCAAGCACAATTGACTGATTTAACGAAAAAACAACGCGTCAATGTTAAATTAGGTATGACTCCTGTAGCCGGTGTCATTACTGATATTAACAAGGAAGATATTCATGTTCAGCTTGATAGTGGCCTAACGATTAAAGTTAGAGCAGAACATATCCTGCTGTAATCATTTATTAAAACGGAGTAACTTGTTGATGCGAAACCTCACTTTGGCTACCTCTATCGCCACAGTTTTTGTCGGATTTTCGGCTTGGGCCGTACCACCTACTATTCAAATCAGCGAGTTACCCACTCTCAAGCAGGAAGCGCAACATAAGGTTGCGAGCAAAAGGGTAACGGATTTATATACTCGTTCGCACTATCATCGTTTTAATCTTGATGATGCCTTTTCTGCACAAATTTTTGATCGTTATCTGCAGCAACTCGATTTCCGTCGCAATGTATTAACGCAAGCTGATGTCGATAGTTTTAAGCCTTACGCGACTCAATTTGATGACATACTCAGTTCTGGTGAACTTGAGCCTGCCTATAAGATGTTTGATATCGTCCAAAAACGTCGCTACGAAGGCTTTGTTTATGCTTTATCCCTATTGGATAAAGAGATTAGTTTCACCGTACCTGGTGATGTCTATGAGTATGACCGCGATGACGCGGCATGGCCAAAAGATCAGTCTGAAATTAATGAGTTATGGCGTCAACGTGTAAAATACGATGCGTTAAATCTAAAACTCACAGGTAAAGAATGGCCTGAAATTGTTGATATCTTGCAAAAGCGTTATAACAATGCCATTAAACGTTTGACTCAAACTAACAGTGAAGACGTATTCCAAGGTGTGATGAACGCGTTTTCACGTAGCATTGAGCCGCATACCAGTTACCTTTCACCACGCAATGCTGAACGTTTCCAAATGGAAATGAATTTAAGCCTAGAGGGTATTGGTGCGCAGCTGCAACTTGAAGACGATTACACCGTTATAAAAAGCTTAATTGCTGGCGGCCCTGCGGCGGGTAGCGAAAAGTTGTCACCAGAAGATAAAATTGTCGGCGTTGGTCAAGAGGGCGCAGAGATAGTTGATGTTATCGGCTGGCGTTTAGACGACGTCGTCGAACTCATTAAAGGTCCAAAGGGCAGTAAAGTTGTCCTGCAAATTTTACCTAAAAAAGGCGGCTCGAATGCTAAGCCATTCAATGTCACCTTAGTACGCGATAAAATTCGTTTAGAAGACCGAGCAGCAACCTCTAAGGTGATTGAGCCTAAAGATGGTGAATACGCTAATCGTAAGGTTGGTGTGATCCATATTCCTGGTTTTTACATGAATTTGTCGCAGGACGTTGAAAAAGAGCTGGTGAAATTAAACGAAGCCAAAGTTGAAGGTATCGTGATTGATTTACGCGGCAATGGCGGCGGCGCATTAACCGAAGCCGTGTTACTGACGGGCCTCTTTATTGATATGGGACCCGTGGTACAAATTCGTGATGCGGATGGCCGAGTATCTGCACACCGCGATAACGATGGTAAAACCAGTTATGCTGGGCCATTGACTGTGATGGTTGACCGTTACAGCGCTTCTGCCTCTGAAATTTTTGCTGCCGCGCTGCAAGATTATGATCGCGCATTGATTGTAGGTGAATCGAGTTTTGGTAAAGGTACTGTGCAACAACATAAGAGCCTTGGCCGTATTTACGATATGTACGAAAAACCATTGGGTCATGTGCAATACACGATTCAAAAGTTCTATCGTATAAATGGTGGCAGCACTCAGATTAAAGGCGTTACGCCTAATATCGCGTTCCCCAGTGCGTTAGAGCCAGGTGAATATGGTGAAGCGGAAGAGAAAAATGCTTTGCCTTGGGATAAAGTACCTATGGCACAATATGGCACCCTCAATCATATTACACCTAACCTAGTAACGAGCCTTGAGACTAAGCATCTAAACCGTATAAAAGACAATGTAGAATTTGCTTATATTAATCAAGATATTGCCGACTTTAAAAAGCATCACAAAGAGAAAACGGTTTCTCTGGTTGAAAGTGAGCGTATTGCTTCCCGTGAAGCCGATGAGAAGAAAGTCCTCGATAGAACGAATGAGCGCCTAGTCGCCAACGGTTTAGCTCCGGTTAAATCAATGGACGACATTAAAGACGACGCCGAATTACCTGACGCATTTTTAGATGAAACAGCCTATATCACTTTAGATATGGCTGATGTGCAAAAACTGGCTCAAACCAGTGCCGCTAAATAGGCATTAGTCGAATCGATTTATCCAATATCAAAACGCGCTTATGGCGCGTTTTTTCTTATTTAGATCAGCGTTAAAGGGATCAAAATGACTCAAGCTCAAGCAAAATACTTAAAAGATTATCAAGCCCCTCTCTTTACGATAGAAACCATTGATTTAGCCTTTAATCTGGCTGGCAAAGAAACTCAAGTACAGGCTATAAGCCGAGTAAAACGCACTTCTCAACATCAACAAGCGTTAGTGTTAGATGGCGAAGACTTAACGGTCGTCTCGCTGACGGTTAATGGCGAGGCTGCACCGTATCATGTGAGTGCGGGTCAGTTAGTCCTAGAAACGGTGCTTGATGAGTTTGAGCTCAAGATCATCACTAAGCTCGATCCTGAGGCTAATTCGAGTCTTGAAGGGTTGTATATGTCTGATGGTGCCTATTGCACACAATGCGAGGCTGAGGGCTTTAGACGTATTACTTATTTTCTCGACCGTCCCGATGTATTAGCCAAATACACAGTGCGTATCGAAGCCGATAGAGCCGTATTTCCGTTTTTACTGAGTAACGGTAATTTGATTGATCAAGGTGAGTTAGATGGCGGGCGCCATTATGTTTGCTGGCAAGATCCATTTCCAAAACCAGCGTATTTATTTGCCTTAGTCGCTGGCGATTTTGATCTATTGCAAGATGAATTCATCACTCGCAGTCGCCGTAAAGTGATTTTGCAAGTGTTTGTCGATAGAGGGAATTTACATAAAGCGCACCATGCGATGGCGTCACTGAAAAAATCTATGGCATGGGATGAGAGCCGTTTTGATCTTGAGTACGATTTAGATATTTACATGATAGTCGCGGTTGATTTTTTCAATATGGGCGCCATGGAAAATAAAGGCTTAAATATCTTCAACACTAAATATGTGCTGGCAGATACCTTAACGGCTACTGACGATGATTATCACGGTATTGAATCTGTAGTTGGCCATGAGTATTTTCATAATTGGACTGGAAATCGCGTAACGTGTCGCGATTGGTTCCAGTTAAGTTTAAAAGAAGGCTTAACCGTTTTTCGCGATCAAGAATTTAGCTCTGATTTAGGTTCACGCGCGGTGAATCGCATTCACGCAATCAAAGTCATAAAAAATCAGCAGTTTGCCGAAGATTCTGGTCCTATGTCACATCCCATTCGTCCAGAATCAGTGATTGAGATGAATAATTTCTACACAGTGACTGTGTATAATAAGGGCGCCGAAGTGATCCGTATGATGCACACTTTGCTCGGTGAAGAAAAGTTTCAGGCGGGGATGAAACTATATTTTAAACGCCATGATGGCCAAGCTGTCACCTGCGATGATTTCGTGGCAGCAATGGAAGATGCTAGTGGAGTCGATTTAACTCAATTCCGTTTATGGTATAGCCAAGCTGGCACGCCGATTGTGATTGCAATGGACAGTTTTGATACACAAACGGGCATTTATCAGTTGACCCTTAAACAAAGTCTCGCAAACTGTCCATCACCCTTGCATATTCCGTTCAGCATTGAACTCTTAGATGCCAATGGCCACTCTTTAGTGAATGAAGTGCTTAACTTTACCCAGGCTGAACAAGTGTTTAGTTTTGAGGGATTAACCCATAAACCTGTGGCTTCATTACTGCAAGATTTCTCAGCGCCAGTCAAATTACACTATGACTTTGATATTGATCAACTGGTTAACTTAATGCGTTTTGCTAGTAGTGAAATCGCGCGCTGGGAAGCCTCTGTTACCTTAGTAAGCCAAGCTATCTGGCAAAATGTGGCTAGCTTACAACAGCAACAAGCCATGACACTCGATCCTCGAGTGCGCGATAGCTTTAAAGGTGTATTGCTAGATACCAAGCTCGATCCTGCGTTAATCGCTGAAATATTAGCGATACCGACAGCATCTGCTCTGATTGAGCAAACTGAGAGTGTTGATTTAGATGCTTTAGCCTTAGCCCGTGAATTTGTGTTAACAGAGCTGGCTTCCTATTGTGAAGATGAATTAATCAGCTTATATCGTTCATTGATTGCTGTCGATACAACTCAGGCAAGATCGCTTAAAAATCAATGCCTAACTTGGTTAGCTAAGGTATCGGATGAGGCGAATAATTTAGTCATATCTCAGTTCGAGAACGCGAGTAACATGACGGATTCGCTCGGCGCACTGACTGCGGCGAACACCGGCGATTTACCTTGTCGTGATGAGCTGATGTCGGTATTCGAATTACGTTGGCAAGATACGCCTCTGGTAATGGATAAATGGTTTATGCTGCAGGCTAGCCGTGATTCAGATTCGGTGATTGAGTGCCTCCGTCAATTGCAACAACACAAGAGCTTTAGCATGAACAATCCAAACCGGGTGCGCGCGTTGATTGGCAGTTTTGCTGCAGGTAATATCTATCAGTTCCATCGTAAGGATGGCAAGGGTTATGCGTTTTTAACAGAATGTTTAATCGCACTGAATCACCTTAATCCACAGGTTGCCGCTCGTATGGTGACGCCATTGATCCAGTTCCGTAAGTTTGATTCAGGTCGTCAAACCTTGATTAAAGCCTGTTTGGGACAACTTTTAGCTCTGCCTGATTTATCTAAGGATATGTACGAGAAAGTTTCGAAGGCGTTGGCAAGCTAACCGTTTGTGGGAGGAGGGCGGCAGGAGTGCCGCCCTAGTGTTATGGAATTATATTTTAAACTATCGATCAGTTATCGAGATTTTTTACCGTATTATCAGGGGGGGGCTGATAAAGTCGAGGTCCGTGAAATCCAAGGGAAGATCCTGTGGATTAATGCACGGCATTTTAGGCGTTTTTTGACTGAAAATGGCATTCAGGGTTATTTCAAATTAGTTTTAGATAACAAAGGACAATTTGTTTCATTAAATCGAGTTTAGCAATAATTTATTGATTTTAACTTAGAGCAATTACTTTAAACGGACGATTGATTATTACACTCATTTTTTGATATCTAATTTAAAATAATACCGTTGAATTTAAAGTCTTTTTTATGTTTTTTGCGGTTCTAATTCTATCCTTCCTTTCCCTAATTTAAATCACTTCTTAAAAATCTGCAGTACAAATGTACCTACATGCTTAATTCTTTAGAAAATTATCTCTAACTGTGTCTTGCTCAAGGAGAATAATTGCTGTAACAATATTGTTGCCTGTGAGATAACAAGATGTTGGCTGTAATTCCTAAAACAAAAATCCAGCAGGGTACGGAGAGCTAAAATGAAAATTGTTAAAAATAGTTTTAACAAATCGGCGCTTGCTTTGGGGGTGGCGTCGGCATTGAGTTTGTTAATGATCCCAAGTGTTAATGCAATATCGTTTAATTGGGGAGAGGTTGAAGGCACATTTGACTCAACTTGGACGGCAGGTGCGAGTTGGCGTGTGGGTGAGCGTGATTGGGAAGGCCAAATTGGTAAGGTGAATCAACCTCAGTTTGACTGGTCTAACTACAGTGCATTTAATAATACAAAATATACTTCAGCTGATATTTGGGCCCAACCTGGTTCATATTCAAGCAACAATGATTTAAGTAATTTACTCTATTCTCAAGGTGACACTACCTCTGAAATCGTTAAAGGTTTGCATGAATTATCGTTGAAATACAAAAACTACGGTTTATTTGCCCGTGGCATGTATTTCTATGATCGTAAACTCAATGATGGTAATTATGATTACAATGATCCGCTAACGGGCAAAGAGTTTGACCCTTGTGAAGACAACCGTGCTTCAGAAGTTCAATGTAAAGATATTCGTTTATTAGATGCGTTTGTGTATGGCAACTTTGATTTGAATGATGGTGCTAATCCATTATCAATCCGTGTTGGTAATCAAGTGGTGTCTTGGGGTGAGAGTACCTTAATTGCCCACGGGATTAGTGAAATCAACGCGGTGGATTTGAACATACTTAACGCGCCGGGTGCTGAGCTAAAAGAAGCATTCAGACCCCAAGGCATGGTATGGGCATCTCTGGGCCTGACTGAATCACTCACGGTAGAAGCTTTCTATCAGTATGATTGGCAACCTATTTGGGTGCCAACAGCGGGTTCTATCTTTGCTACAAATGATTTTGTGGGTTATGGCGGTTATGCACAGAATGCCCAGCTTGGATTTAATGCTAACCCCGATATTAATTTAGATTTCATGACTCAGGAATATGAGCTTCTAGCGGGTATGATCGCCAGCGGTCAATCGATTTCAACGCAGCAGTTAGTGTCTATGGCTTTAGCTTATCCCACTAAAGTGACACTGGTGCAGGATGAAGAAAAACCCAGCGATGATGGACAATACGGTATCAAGCTCGGCTATTATGCGCCAGAACTGGGTGAAACTGAATTTGGTCTCTATTTTATGAATTACCATAGCCGTCGTCCGCTTATTAGTGGTACGGCTGCTGATTTTAGTACGGGCGCATTGTTATCTGATTTGGCCGTACTAGGACAAAGCGCTGGAGATATTAACCGCGAATTACTATTGAGTTTGAAGAGTTTTTCTAAGGCGCAAGTCGTCTATCCAGAAGATATTAAACTATATGGTTTGAGTTTCAACACGCTGATTGGTGATACCTCTGTCGCGGGCGAAATTTCCCATCGTCAAGATGAACCGTTGCAAATCGATGACGTTGAATTATTGTTTGCCGGTATGCCACAGCAGTTAGCCAATGCGGGGCTTCGTCCTGATCTTGATGGTATTTCACAGATTAAAGATGTTCAACCGGGTGAAACCGTGGATGGCTTTATTCGTCTTGATACCACTCAGGCACAGATGACGTTTACTCATTTATTCGGCCCAACCTTAGGGTTAGATAATTTGACTATGCTGGCCGAAGTCGGTGGTGTATGGATCCACGATATGCCAGGTTTTGATGAACTGCGTCTCAATGGTCCTGGTACATCTCGTTCTGGTGGTAATCCAGATATGCCGGGGATTATTCAAGCACTGCATAACGGCCCTGAAACTAACCCTTTCCCAACTGATTTTGCATGGGGTTACCGTTTAGTCGCTAAAGCTGATTTCAACAACGTATTCGCTGGGGTCAATATGTCACCACGCATGATTTTCTCCCATGACGTTGACGGTATCACTCCTGATCCTATGTTCCTGTTCACTGAAGGACGTAAGTCCGTCGCACTAGGTGTTAACTTCGATTATCAAAACCGTTGGGGGGCAGATATCTCCTATAACAATTTCTTTGGCGGTGTCGGTACGACAAATGCGATGGCAGATCGTGATTATGTTTCATTCAATATCAAGTATTCGATCTAAAAGGACTCAAACAATGAAGAAACTGACGATATTGGCGAGCGCTGTGATGATGGCACTTGTTGTGCCAGTGGCTACGGCGAAAATTTCTGAAACCGATGCAGCTAAACTTGGCAATGAATTAACACCTTTGGGTGCTGAAAAAGCTGGTAATGCTGATGGTTCCATTCCGGCATGGGATGGGGGTATTACCAAACCTGTTGCGGGTTATACCAAGGGAATGCATCATCCCGATCCTTTCCCTGAAGATAAGATTGAATTTACTATTACCAATGCCAATAAAGCGCAATATAAAGACTTTTTAACGCCTGGTCAGATGAAGTTATTCGAACTTTATCCTGAAACCTACAAGATGAATGTCTATCAAACTCGTCGTAGTGCATCTGTGCCGCAATATGTTTACGATGCAACTAAGGCCAATGCGACTCGGGCTGAACTGATTTCACAGGGTAATGGAATTTCAGGTGCTATGATTGGTATTCCATTTCCGATCCCTGCAAATGGCTTAGAGGCAATTTGGAACCATATTTTACGTTTTCGTGGCGTTGAAATCGAGACTTCACGTAGCCAAGCTGCCCCGACAGCTGATGGTAGCTACAGCTTAGTAGAAACAGCCGAAGAAATTCGATTTGAATACTCACGTCCTGAAATTACCCTCGAACAACTTAAAGCTAGCAATACTTTGTTTTACTTTAAGCAAGTGGTCACCCAGCCTGCGCGTCTAGCTGGAACCGCGTTGTTAGTCAAAGAAACCATGGATCAGGAGGCTTTGCCTCGTCAAGCCTGGACCTATAACACAGGTCAACGTCGTGTACGTAAAGCGCCTAACGTCGCGTTTGATACCCCAGGTACAGTGTCTGATGGTCTACGTACTACCGATGACTTAGATATGTTTAACGGCTCTCCATCGCGTTATAACTGGGAGCTTGTTGGAAAAAAAGAAATTTATATTCCGTATAACGATTATAAATTGCACTCAGACAAGCTGAAATATGACCAAATATTAAAACCGGGTCACGTGAATCCTGAATATGTGCGTTGGGAAAAACACCGTGTATGGCAAGTGAAGGCGACGTTGAAAGACGGTATGCGCCACATTTACAAAGTACGCGACATGTACCTTGATGAAGACTCATGGCAAGTATCGATTGCTGATCTCTACGATAACCGTGATCAATTGTATCGTGTGGCTGTTGCACATGGCTTGAATTACTACGAAGTGCCGACTCAATGGGATACGTTAGAAGTGTTCCATGATTTGCAATCTCGTCGCTATCTCGCTATGGGCTTAGACAATCAAAGTGGTATGTATAACTTCGATGCCAAATTGACTGAAGCTAACTTTACCCCCGATGCATTGCGTCGTGAAGGGATTCGTTAATAAGCCATGTATTAAGGGGCGCTTTGCGCCCCTCATTTTTTTAAGGAAGTTTGTATGTCGTTTCGCATCCTTCAGTGTGTTGCTGTATTCAGTTTGGGTAGCGCTTTTTTTCCTTCTACGCTATCTGCTTCTCCCTCAGATCCGCTTTTTTCTCAAATTCAACCACTTGCCGCATCATCTTTAATTTTAGATATTGCCAATGTTGGTAAAGGTTTAGTCGCTGTGGGTGAACGCGGTCATGTATTAGTATATGACGGCAGTTGGCAACAAGTCGCAACACCTGTTAGCTCGCAGCTGACAAAAGTATTTTTTATTGATCAAAAACGGGGTTGGGCCGTAGGTCATGACGCGACCATTTTGCATACTCAAGATGGTGGCCAAACTTGGCTGCAGCAGATGCACTCGCCCGAGATTGAAAAACCTTTCCTCGATGTGGTGTTTTTAAGTGAAAACCATGGCATTGCCATTGGTGCTTATGGTTTGTTTTATCGCACTAGTGATGGCGGCGCACATTGGAGCGATGAGTTTCATGCAGAACTTTTAGCTGAGGAAGATGTGGCCTATTTAGCGGAATTAAAAGATAGCGACTCAGCTGCTTATTTGAGTGCGCGTACGTCTTTATTACCGCACTTTAATCGTTTATTAACCTTAACCGACGGGCGTTTATTACTGGTTGGTGAGTTGGGGTTAGTGGCCATGTCTAGCGATCAAGGTAAAACATTTACCCGTACCAGCTTTGATTACGATGGTTCTATGTTCAACGCCATAGAAACCCAAGATGCTGTGTATGTCATGGGCCTCAGAGGACATTTATTTAAGGCTGACATGAGCTTAAGCCAATGGACTGAAATCACATTACCAGTGCAATCATCAATCAATGGGGCTATGTCAGCCGCTGACGATACACTGTATTTAGTTGGCAATGCGGGGATTGTCATAAAACTGAATAAAGACGATAGCAGCAGTATTGTCACTCGTCGCCAAGGGGAAAACTTAGTCTCAATTGCGAAGGATAATCAAGGTGATATATGGTTATCTGGCAGCCAAGGATTGTTTATTCTTAAGCCATAAAATTTTAAAACAACAATAACAGGGCCGAGAAGATGTTAGAGAAACTGGTCAACGGATTTGAGTCATTTTTATTTCGCAACCGCGCGTGGGTTGTCGGTATTTTTGTATTTTTGACGTTGTTTTTAGGCTATCAAGCCAGTCAGCTCAAAATGGATGCCGCTTTTATTAAGAATATTCCACTGCATCACAGTTATATGCAGACCTACCTGAAACACCAAAAAGATTTTGGTGGTGCCAACAGCATTATGGTGGCGGTGGAGGATACTAGCGGTAATATTTTTAATGCTAACTATTTTGATACCTTAAAAAATGTGCATGATCAGCTGTTTTTTATTCCAGGGGTTGATCGTGCGCAGGTGAAATCAATTTTTTCGCCTTCGACTCGTTTTACTGAAGTCGTTGAGGATGGTTTTGCTGGCGGGCCTGTTATTCCAGCGGATTTTTCAACTTCAGTGTCTGGGTTAGAAACGGTTCGCGATAATATTGAAAAAGCAGGGATTGTCGGCCGGTTAATTGCCAACGATTACAGTGCAGCCATGGTGTCGGCGCAGTTAATGGATTTTGATCCACAAACGGGAAAACCGCTCGATACCATCGCCTTTGCGGCGCAGCTCGAAAAAGAGCTGAGGGGCAAGTTTGAAACCGACAAAGTCAAAATTCATATTATCGGTTTTGCCAAAATGGCTGGCGATGTGGCCGATGGCGCTAAGGGCGTATTGCTGTTCTTTGTGATCGCGATTTTGATCACGGCCATTATGGTCTACCTCTTTTCTAAATCGCTTATTCTGACTATTTTACCCCTCGTCTGTAGCTTAACGGCCGTGGTATGGCAGCTCGGTTTATTGACTGTGATAGGGTTTGGTCTCGATCCTATGTCGATTCTAGTGCCTTTTTTGGTGTTCGCCATAGGGGTGAGCCATGGAGTGCAGATTATTAATGCGGTGAGACGCCGGGTTATCGACGGGCAAACCACAAAAGCGGCGGCAGCATCAGCATTTCGCAGTTTATTAGTACCGGGTGGCGTGGCATTACTGTCTGATACTGTTGGCTTTATTACTCTTTTATCTATTGATATTGGTATTATTCGCGAGCTGGCAATTTCGGCATCATTGGGTGTCGGCGTGATTATTTTCACTAACCTTATCCTATTACCCTTAGTGATTTCTTTTACTGATATTAAAGTTAGCAAACATGCTGTACGGACGACAGAAGAAGTTCGCAGTGAGGCCATTTGGCGTTTCTTAGCGCGGTTTGCGACACCTAAATATGCTGTGGTAGTGATCATTGCGACTGTGGTGCTGTATTTTATCGGCTTACAACAAGCAAATCAGATGAAGATTGGTGACTTACAGGGCGGGGCACCAGCGTTACATCAAGATTCACGTTATAACTTAGACACCTTCTTTATTACAGACCATTTTTCTATTACCACAGATGTCATGACTGTGATTGTTGAGGCGGCGCCTGAGGCTTGTACTTATCATGATGTACTGACGCAAATTGATGAGTTTGAATGGTTAGTGCGTAATACTCCCGGAGTTGAATCGACAGTGAGCTTGGCCTCAGTGGCTAAAAAAGTGAACGCAGGTTTTAACGAAGGTAATCCAAGGTGGGAAGTGCTGCCACGCACAACCGCAAGCTTAGTACAGGCCATTGGCCAAATTCCGACTACCTCGGGTTTGTTAAATAGTGATTGCTCTGTGATGCCTGTGTATCTATTTATGAAAGATCATAAGGCTGAAACTATTGAAACTGTCATTGCTAAAGTCAAAGCTGTTGCCGCTAAAATGGATAACGATAAGTTGCAGTTCAAATTGGCATCCGGACCTGTGGGCGTAATGGCCGCAACCAACGAAGCGGTGGCGCAGGCGCAGTTACCTATGATGTTGTACGTCTATGGAGCCGTGTTTGTACTCTGCTTAATCAGCTTTAAATCTCTTAAAGCGACGATTGCGGTCATTATTCCACTTTATGTGGTGTCGACATTGGCACAAGCCTTGATGACTCAACTCGATATTGGCTTAGCTGTCAGTACATTACCTGTTATTGCTCTTGGCGTAGGTATCGGTGTGGACTATGGTATTTATATCCTTTCGACCATGTCGCCTAAACTGTCAGAGGGGATGCCAGTGCAGCAAGCTTACTATGAGGCATTGGTCGAGCGAGGCAGTGCAGTGATTTTTACGGGCTTAACGTTAGCGATTGGTGTGAGTACTTGGTTCTTCTCCGCACTTAAATTCCAAATGGATATGGGGATATTGTTAACATTTATGTTTGTGGTAAATATGCTCGGTGCAATCATTATCTTGCCGGCATTGGCCGCTGTTTTCTGGCGCCAACCTAAGTAGGGTCTATCAATGGGGAGCATGAGCTCCCCATTTGCTTTTGAATACTTAGTCTGCTTTATCGATTATTTGGTCATATCTTATTGTGGGTTTACGTCAATACTGGGTTTCAACAGGATGTACCACTAAAATTTTCCTCGAATTACAGTGAGTTTAGTAATAGACTTTGCCCGATGATCCAGATCACACTAAATTAATCTGAGATTATTAAGCCGAAGCATCCAAATAATGAAAAAAGCGCTGCCATAGACGCTTAAGGAAACAGCAACATGGCCTTGAAAGATGCAATGCCTTCAGTACTACTTGAAAAGGTAGTCAGTTTAATTCACGCTAAAGTCCCTAATTCACAAGCCAAGCAAGTTGAACAGTTCGCCACCTGCCTTTATGCCCACATGTCAAAAGACGATCTGAATGCGCGTAATGACAGTGATTTATACGGTGCGGTTCTCAGTTTATGGAACGCACTGAACAAAACGCCCAAAGGTAACACTCACCTACGAGTGTTCAACCCTAGCCAAGCCAAACACGGCTGGCAATCTACCCACTCGATCATTGAAGTTATCCAACCTGACATGCCATTCTTGGTAGATTCAGTTGGTATGGCATTGAATCGTATGGGTATTACGGCTCATATGATGTTACATACACCACTGGCTATTGAGCGTTCAGAAAGCGGTGTAAGAAGTGTAACTTATCTTAATCAGAGTCCTGAAAGCACTGAACAAGTTGCCGTTTTCTTGATTGAAATCGACCGTCAAAGCAGTACCGTTGATATCAAAGCATTAGAGCGCGAAATTCAATCAGTACTTACCGATGTTGCCGCATCAGTCAACGACTGGGAAGCCATGTCGGCTAAGCTAAGTGAGACAATCAAGGACTTACCTAAACGTCCATTCCCAGGTGAGAAGCAAGAGTTAGAAGAAGCGATTAACTTCTTAACTTACTTGAATAATCATCATTTTACCTTATTAGGTTACCGTCAATACGATTTAAAGCGTGTCGAAGGTGACGTAGAGTTAGTGCCAAATATCGCCTCTAGTTTAGGTTTGATGAACAAGCACACTAAAGCTCAGCCAGAACAAGGTTTGTTGCTATCTAGCTTCTCTGATAGTGCTCGTAAAGAAGCGTTAGATCATAGTTTGCTGATCCTCACTAAGAGCAGTGCCAAGAGCCGCGTACATCGTCCAGCCTATGTTGATTATATCGGCATCAAGCGTTTTGATAAGCAAGGCAATGTGGTCGGTGAGGATAGATTTATCGGCTTATATGCATCAAACCTCTATAATCGTAGTCCACGTGAAATCCCATTACTGAATGAGAAAGTGCAGCGCGTATTAGATCATTCAGGCTTAACCCCACGTTCACACGACTATAAAGCCTTGCTAAACATCCTGGAGAATTTGCCTCGTGACGAGCTAATTCAAGCCAATGTGGATGATTTAGCACATATGGCGCACGGCGTGCTAGAAATGCAAGACAGAGACAAGTTGAAACTCTTTGTGCGCAAAGATGGTTTCGGCCGTTTCTTATCTTGTTTAGTGTATGTTGCCAAAGATCGTTACAACACTAAACTTCGCCAAGATACTCAACGTATTTTGGCTCAGCATTTTAACAGCAAAGAAGATGTAGAGTTTACGACTTATTTTTCCGAGTCAACGCTTGCCCGTACTCACTACATCGTTAAAGTTGATAACAATAATATGGATGTAGATGTGGCTGCCATAGAAAACAATTTAATCGAAGC
This sequence comes from Shewanella sp. MF08487, assembly GCF_050848685.1. Classification (NCBI taxonomy): domain Bacteria; kingdom Pseudomonadati; phylum Pseudomonadota; class Gammaproteobacteria; order Alteromonadales; family Shewanellaceae; genus Shewanella; species Shewanella sp. MF08487. Next base: position 95,970 of record NZ_JBOZPB010000001.1, on the reverse strand, counting down.
GGCGCGTTCATGGGAAGATAAGTTAAGCACTGCGCTTAACAGTGCACTGGGCGAAGAAGCCGGTACGCATCTGACTAAACGTTATTTTAATGCGTTTGAGCAAAGCTATAAAGAAGACGTATTGCCAAGCTCTGCTGTCGTTGACATGCAGCAGCTTGAAGCGCTGGATGACGAGCACAAACTGGGCATGTTGTTCTATCAACCGCAGGAAGCTGCGTTGAATGACAACAAAGTACGCTTGAAACTATTCCATAAAGATGAGCCAATTCATCTGTCTGACGTGTTACCTATGTTGGAAAATTTTGGTCTGCGCGTGATTAACGAGCGTCCATATGAAGTGAAAACCTCAGACGGTTCTACCTTCTGGATTTTAGACTTCTTGATGACAGTTAAAGTTGTCAACACAGACAATATCGCCGATAGCCAAGACAGATTCCAAACTGCATTGTCACAAGTGTGGCAAAAGAAATTAGAAGATGACGGTTTCAACCGTATTATTCTGGCGTCAGGTTTAACGGGTCGTGAAGTTTCAGTATTACGTGCTTATGCTAAATATATGCGCCAAATCGACGCCACATTTAGCCAAGCCTATATTGAAGAAACCTTCGGACGTTATCCACAAATCGCTGATTTGCTGGTTAAAATGTTTGTCCGTAAATTTAATCCTAAACTAAAAACCCGCACACTGGGCAAGTTTATGGAACAAATTAATCTTCGTTTAGACGAAGTGTCTAGCTTAGATGATGACCGTATTATTCGTCGTTATTTAGACCTGATTAATGCCACCGTACGCACTAACTTTTATCAACAGGATGCGAAAGGCGAAGCGAAGAGTTATATCTCGTTTAAATTTATGCCTTCGATGATCCCTGAAATGCCACGTCCATTGCCGAAATTCGAAATATTCGTTTATTCGCCACGGGTTGAAGGTGTGCATTTACGTTACGGCAAAGTGGCTCGTGGCGGTTTGCGTTGGTCAGACCGTCGTGAAGATTTCCGTACCGAAGTATTAGGTTTGGTTAAAGCGCAGCAAGTGAAAAACACCGTTATTGTACCTGTGGGTGCAAAAGGTGGTTTCGTTTGTAAACAATTGCCTACAGAAGGTGGTCGTGAAGCCTTCTTCACTGAAGGTCAAGATTGTTATCGCTTATTCATTCGTGCATTACTGGATATTACCGATAACATCGTTAATGGTGAAATTGTCCATCCGCTTGATGTCATTCGTCACGATGAAGATGACCCATATTTAGTGGTGGCAGCCGATAAAGGCACCGCGACCTTCTCTGATATTGCTAACTCAATCGCCATTGAATACGGTTTTTGGTTAGGTGATGCATTTGCATCGGGTGGCAGTAACGGTTACGACCATAAGAAAATGGGCATCACCGCCAGAGGTGGATGGGAATCGGTTAAGCGCCACTTCCGCGAAGTGGGCATTGATTGTCAAACCACAGACTTTACCTGTATCGGTATTGGTGACATGGCGGGCGACGTATTCGGTAACGGTATGTTGTTGTCTGAGCACACTAAGTTAGTGGCTGCATTTAACCACATGCATATCTTTATTGATCCTAATCCAGATACGGCGCTAAGCCACGCTGAACGAGCGCGTTTATTCGCACTACCCCGTTCAAGCTGGGAAGATTACAACCTTAAGTTGATTTCAAAAGGTGGCGGGATTTTCCTACGCTCATCTAAATCAATTCCGCTATCAGCAGAAATACAGCAGATGTTAGCCACAGAGAAAACCTCTATGACTCCCACTGAGCTGATGAAAGAACTGCTGAAAATGCCTGTTGATCTTATTTGGAACGGCGGCATTGGTACTTATATTAAATCGTCTCGCGAAACACATGCAGAAGTGGGCGATCGTGCTAACGATGCACTGCGTGTTAACGGCGGTGAACTGCGCGCTAAGATAGTCGGCGAGGGTGGTAACTTAGGTTGCACTCAATTAGGCCGTATTGAATACGCGATGAACGGTGGCCGAATTAACACAGATTTTGTGGATAACGTCGGTGGCGTTGACTGTTCAGATAATGAAGTCAACATCAAAATTCTATTAAATGCGTTAGTGCACGATGGCGAAATGACGCTGAAGCAGCGTAACCGTTTGCTGGAAGAAATGACGGAAGAAGTACGTCAAATCGTGTTACAGGATTGTCAGGATCAAACCCGCACGCTTTCTGTTACCCAAGTACGTGGTGCTGAGCAGTTAAAAGAACAAATACGCTTTATTCAATACCTTGAAAAAGAAGGTAAGTTAGATAGGGCATTAGAGTTCTTACCATCTGATGATGAACTCGCTGAACGTTTAGCCAATGGTCGCTCATTAACGCGTCCTGAGCTGGCGGTACTAGGCGCTTATTCTAAAATGGTGCTAAAAGAGCAATTAGTGACTCCTGAAATCACCGAAGATAGCTTGTTAAGCCAATTATTAATTGCTTACTTCCCGAAAAAACTTCAGGAAAAATACAGCGACAGAATGGCCACACACCCATTACGCGGTGAAATTATTGCAACTTCATTAGCCAATGAAATTGTTAATGATATGGGGCTTAACTTTGTTCAGCGTATGCAAGATGAGACGGGGGCCTCAGTTGCTGATGCGGCAATTTGTTACACTATGGCTCGCGAAGTGTTTGGTTTAGCTGAGTTAACTGAATCGATTACCCATTTAAATGGTATCGTTCCAGCCGTTGTTCAAGGTGAGATGTTGCACCAGTTACGTCGTAATATGCGCCGTGCATGTCGCTGGTTCTTACGTCATCGTAACCGCGCATCGAGCATTGAACAAACCGTTGCTTTCTTCAAGCCGGTATTTGAACAACTAAAAGCCAATGTGCATTTATATCTAGCAGAAGATGAAGTTGCGGGTATTCAAACTGAGATCAATGCTTTGGTCAAAGAGAATGTACCGCAAGATCTTGCTACGGTTGTTGCTAACATGAGCACGTTGTTCTCTGCGCTTGATATTGCACAAATTGCGCAAGCAGAAAGCCGCAGTGTTGCTCTTGTTGCTGAAACCTACTTTAAACTGGGTGCGCGTATTGAGCTACATTGGTTCCTAGAGCAGATTAGTGCCCAACCTGTCGCTAACCATTGGCAGGCACTTGCTCGTGCAGCCTTTAGAGAAGAGTTAGATTGGCAGCAACGCGCACTAAGTTCAGTGGTATTAAGAACCTGTAGCGAAAGCTGTGATGCGCAAACCGTGATTTCACAGTGGGTTGAAACCAACCAAACGCTGCTTGAGAGATGGTTGCATATGCTCGCTGATTTCAAAACATCGCAAAACCATGAGTTTGCTAAGTTCTCCGTCGCCCTACGTGAACTTAATCTGATGATCCTTCAGTGTGAAGGTCAAAAGTAAACTTTTATTATTATAAAAAGCCCTGGCGATAGCCGGGGCTTTTTTTAGGCTGAGGAAAATCTATGTTCTATAAAATCGCGCAGAAAATCATGTTTCAGATGGATCCTGAGCGAGCGCATAATCTCGCCATTGGTGGTTTGCACATGACCAGCAATAGCCCATTAACTTGTTTTTATAGCCAACACATTACACCGGCGCCAGTTACCTTTATGGGATTAACGTTTCCTAATCCTGTGGGGCTTGCAGCGGGTATGGACAAAGACGGTGAATCGATTGATGCTTTTCATGCGATGGGCTTTGGCCATATCGAAGTAGGGACCGTGACACCAAGGCCACAACCAGGCAATGATTTACCCCGTTTATTTAGGTTAAAGCCTGCTAAAGGTATTATTAATCGTATGGGATTTAATAATAAAGGTGTCGATAACTTAGTCAAAAATTTGCTCGCGAAGAAGACCGATATTATGGTTGGCGTTAATATTGGCAAAAATAAAGACACGCCCGTTGAACAGGGCAAAGATGATTATTTGATCTGTATGGACAAGGTGTATCTGCATGCCGCCTATATTGCGGTGAATATTTCATCACCTAATACCCCAGGATTACGATCGCTACAATATGGCGATCTATTAGATGAACTGTTGAGTGCGATTAAAACTAAGCAACTTGAGCTGGCTGAAAAACATAAAAAGTACGTACCCATAGCGCTTAAAATTGCACCGGATTTAACCAGCGAAGAAATAGAAAATATTGCACAAGCTTTGATTAATAATAAATTTGATGGTGCCATTGCGACAAACACAACGTTAACGCGTGATGGTGTTAGCGGCTTGGTTAATGCGAATGAAAGTGGTGGCTTAAGTGGTAAACCCTTGACAGAACTGTCTACTAAGGTGATCAAACAATTAGCGGTATGTTTAAAAGGCCGGATCCCGATTATTGGTGTCGGCGGAATTAATAACGCAGAAGATGCGCTGGCAAAATTTGATGCGGGTGCCACTATGGTACAGATTTATTCAGGTTTTATTTATCAAGGTCCGAAACTCATTAAAGAAATCGTTGATGCTTATCGCCTGAAATAATCATCTGATGATCAATATAACGATCTTAATAAGATCTTTTTAATCACAGCGATCTAAGAAGATCCTTAGATCGCTGTTAAGATCATACTGCATTAAAGCTAACTCGCTGTTAAATAATTTCTATTTTATTATTTTTATTTTGATATTGGATAAAATATCTACTAATATGTTCCAGTGTTCAAATATTGGGTCAATGTTATGTTATTAATGCCGCAAAAGGATTGGCAATGGAAATATAACGATTCCTATGGTTTATTAGGCGTATCGTTAGGTTCCGAAATAGAGTTTCTGACGGCTTATAAAGCGAAATTACTCATTCCAGATGCATTATCTGGCATGGAATTTAGTATTGCACACGCCAAATTTTATATGAGTTTGATTGATAAATTACCTAAAGCCTTATCTTTGACAGATGCTGCGATTGTCCAAATTGCACTCAATGCTACTGCGGCACATTTTATGTTGACGCCACAAATGCCTAAATCTTGGTTTTTTGATAACAGTGACGTGTGTGTTTATAGCGATGTCGGTAAAGTATTTGAGCTTAAATGCCAAAAGCAAAGAGTGCTCGCGTTAGTCATTGAAAATACCCTACAGTCAGCGTTAGTGATGTTATTGTCACCTGAGTGCGTTTTATCGGGCGCTAAAACCATGGTGCAGTTTGAAACGATTAAAGTGATGCATAATCGTTTACATCCACTACGCGCTCAGCGTCATGTGGTTGCAGCATAAATCATTACGCTTTGTTACCGCTCTTAACCTAGAGCCATTAACTTATAGCGATTAAAATATTCAGCGACTAAAAGCTTATCTATACTTTCTTGGGCGCGCATTGTAAGTACAGCGTTTAACCAATTATCAAATAAAGAAATACCCGTTATTTGTAATTCATTGTGATGACCCAATTTATTATGTCACTACAAAGTGATAGGTCTTATACCCATTGTAAACGATGAACGATTTATTCCCCTTTGATTTTAAAATCTCACTGCAAACTCCAGCTAATTTCTTATCACTAAATACTCTCTCGAATACTAGCTCAAATTCTATCTTAAATATTATCGAGTCATGTTGGCTATCTGTGGGTTGTTGGCTGCCAGCTTAGCTCTTATATGAATCACATTAAATATCTTAACAGTTCAGAGCCTCACAGGTATTTCAATCCTAGGCACATTGACGCAGAAATGGTTATTCCATGTTAAGCAATGTAACACGAGAGTGAGATACCTGTGAGGCTCCCAAAGGGCGGCTGGTTTAACTGCAGGCAAAGCCTTTATACTGCGTTTAAGGCTTTTGACAGAGCACCACTATGCCTTCAAGCCTTCGCCTTGTCTAAAGCGCGTTGAACTCCCGCTGAATGAACAGATAGTTAATACGATTGGTATTATTCGGTTGTCAATTTTGGGGGACATGATTGCGCTAACCTGAACTCAGGGTCGTGGCTGTGGTAACGGATTAATTTTATTGTCAAAGCAAGTTTGCGGCTAATAGTGGGCTAATTAGTCGCAAACTTAATCTAGATCGGGGAGAAATAACCTGTACAGCTGCAGAGCTTATCCAGAGTTTAGGTGATTGAACCTGCTATTAGAGGTTAATCGTCACCTTTTCAATCACAATGGGCTCGCGAGGTACGTCTTCGTGACCTGCCACTGTGGTGGTTTTGACTTTCTCAATCTGCTGGATAATGTCCATTCCCGCCGTGACCTTACCAAATACCGCATAACCCCAACCATTATTGGTGGTGGCGGTGTGATCTAAAAAGTCGTTATTGGCAGTGTTAATAAAAAATTGAGCGGTAGCAGAGTGAGGTGCATCGGTACGCGCCATGGCGATTGTGCCTAAGGTGTTGCTTAAGCCTTTATTGGCTTCGTTGACGATAGGCTCATGGGTCGGCTTTTCTTTCATTTTTGCAGTAAAGCCGCCACCTTGGATCATAAAGCCTTTGATCACACGATGAAAAATCGTGTGTTCAAAAAAACCTTCTTCGCAATAACGCACAAAGTTTTTTGAACTTACAGGCGCATGCTCAAAATCAAGTTCTATAGTGATGTCGCCTAAATTGGTGCTGAATGTAATCATACAAATATCTTCTGTCTTAGTGAGTTATCACGTTTTATAAGTTACGACTGTTATAGAGTCATTACTTTGTTTTAGGGCCATTAGTCCAAGGATTGAACGGCGCACTGCGACCTGTTTCACTAGCACTTGTTGGCACTGATGCTGCGCGGCTGAGTGTGGCTTTGGCTTCAGGCTTGGCTTTAGCACTACGATGCTTTTTCGCATGGGCGGTTTCAAAGGAGCCTTCTTTAGCTGGACGCTGCGGTTTGACTTCAGGTGCGCGTGGCTTAAATGTTTTTGGTGTAGTATTTTTCGGCACAAAATCGAGGATTGAAATTGGCACCTCTTTACTGGGTACAAAGCCTTCTATTTCTTTACGCACAATAATGTGACCTAACCGGCGCTCAATAGCACACAGGTTTCTAAAGTCATCTTTAGATACAAAAGATATCGCTTCACCACAGGCGCCAGCACGACCGGTTCGGCCAATACGGTGAATATAATCATCGGCTTCATCGGGCAAGTCGTAGTTAACTACGCGAGTAAGGGCGTCAATATCGATACCGCGTGAGGCAACGCCGGTGGCAACTAAAAAGCGTAATTTCCCAGATTTAAAATCGACTAATAACTGCTCGCGCACCGCTTGGCTACGACCACTGTGAATCGCTTCGGCCGCAATGCCGCGTTTTTCGAGTTGGCTGACGAGTTTGGCAGCACCTTGTTTGGTCTGGATAAAAATCAATGCCTGTTCCCAAGCTTGATCTGTAATGAGTTTGCTCAGCAATGCTGACTTTTTATCTTTATCAACAGTGATCAACCATTGATCAATCTGCGGCGCGTTAGCACTATCGCGGGCAATTTCAATTTCTACAGGGTTTTCAACGGCAGTTTTCGCTAAAAAGCGCACTTGCTTAGACAAGGTTGCCGAAAACAATAGATTTTGTCGCTCAGCTGGCAGGCGCTCGATGATCTTATTGATATCTTCGATGAAGCCCATGTCGAGCATTCTATCGGCTTCGTCTAACACTAAGACTGAGATTTCATCGAAATGAATCGCTCTTTGGGTGTACATGTCGAGCAATCGGCCCGGAGTTGCCACTAAAATATCCACACCTTCAATAAGCCGCTGTTTTTGTGGTGCGGCATCAACACCCCCATACATGGCCATTGACGTCAGCGGCAGGTATTTAGCATATTTGGCAATATTGTCTTCTACCTGAACGGCCAATTCACGGGTCGGCGTCAGGATCAGTGCACGCACTCGTTTAGTGCGGATTTTTGGCTCATCGGCGAACATTTGCAGTAGCGGCAATACAAAGCTAGCTGTTTTACCGGTACCGGTTTGCGCGCCAGCAAGCAGGTTTTTACCTTTCAAGATCACCGGAATGGCTTTTTCTTGAATAGGAGTCGGTGTTGTATAGCCGAGCTCAGTGATGGCTCTTAAAATCGGATCGCTTAATCCAAGTTTTGAAAATGGCATTGAATGTCTCAGGTAAAGGGTCAGGTCAATCATTGTTAAACAAACTGTACGCTAAGGCGTTAACAGCGGAGCAGGGCAATATTATAGCAGGAGGTGCAAGAAAATAGGCGATTATCATTATTTCCAGATTCTAGTCTGATCTTATTAGGATATTGACGAGTTTTGAGGCGCAATATCTGGAAGATAGATATTGCGTATATTAAATATCACAAATTTGTAACCACGCGTGTTTTAATAGGTAACACTGCTGCAATTGTTGGGACAATATGGTTAACTTAGATAATTTACCCTGCCTACTCAACATCAATAGGATTAATAATAATGAAGAAAACGGCTATTTCCCTTGCGATAATATTATCGTTAACCGGCCTTGCTGGTTGTCAATCACAACTCAATCAATCAACTCCAGTGGTCGCAGCTGACGTCAAAGCAGCTTCATTTGCCCAATTTTCAGCGAATTTTATTGATTCTCTGTGGGAATTATCACCCACTTGGGCTTTATACAGTGGCAAGCATGTCAATGACGGTTATCTTGAAATCCCTGATGCGCTAGGTCGTATAAAAACCCTCGCTTTTGTTAAAGCACAGCAAGCGCAACTGACGCAGTTCGAGCAGAAGTCACTGACACCGAATGAACTGATTGATTATCATCTTATTGATAACTTACTTGGCAGTATGGCGTGGGAAATTAATAGCTTTAAGTCTTGGCAGTGGGATCCTTCAAGTTATAACGTTTCAGGTGGTTTTGCCCAAATCATTAATGAAAATTTTGCGCCCTTGGATGATAGGTTACGTTCTGTATTAGCCAGATTAGAAAATGTACCTGCTTATTATATTGCGGCACAAGCAAACATTAATAACCCAACGTTAGAGCATACCGAATTAGCCGTTCTGCAAAATCAAGGCGCATTTTCAGTATTTTCCGATGAGTTATTAAAACAATTGGCAGATTCAGGCCTAACCGATGCTGAAAAATTACTATTTAACACTCGGTTTAACGCTGCAACGGCTGCCATTAAGGGTCATATCGCTTGGTTAGATAAGTTAGTGGTTCAATTAAAACAAGACGGCGCTCGTAGCTTTAGAATTGGTGAAGAGTTATACGAGCAAAAATTTGCTTTTGATATCCAAGCTGGCATGACAGCAAAACAACTTTATCAAAAAGCCGTTGCTGATAAAGATCGTGTTCAAGCTGAAATGGCAAAAATTACCGACACGTTATGGCCTAAGTATTTTAATACGCCGCAGCCTACAGACAGTAAAATTGCAATTCGTCAATTAATTGATAAGTTATCGACTAAGCATGTACAACGCGGTGAGTTTGTAAATGAAGTACGTAAACAAATCCCTGAATTAATTGAGTTTGTGAATAAAAAAGACTTAGTCACATTGGATCCGAAAAAACCGCTTGTAGTGCGGGAAACTCCAGAATATATGCGAGGGTATGCTGGCGCCTCAATCAGTGCTCCTGGTCCCTATGAAAAGTCAGGTAATACTTATTATAACGTTACTCCGCTGGATGGTATGAGTGATGATTCTGCCGAAAGTTACTTACGTGAGTATAACCACTGGATATTACAAATCCTTAATATCCATGAGGCTATTCCTGGGCATTACACTCAATTAGTTTATTCAAACGAATCTCCTAGTTTAATAAAAAGCTTATTCGGTAATGGCGCTATGGTAGAGGGATGGGCAGTTTATACCGAACGTATGATGCTCGAAGAAGGCTATGGGGATTTTGAGCCTGAAATGTGGTTAATGTATTACAAGTGGAATTTGCGCGTTATCAGTAACACTATTTTAGATTACAGTATTCATGTTAAAGGCATGACTAAAGAGCAAGCCATTGCCCTGATGATGAATGAGGCCTTTCAGCAGCAAGCAGAAGCGGAAGGTAAGTGGCGTCGTGCAACGCTGAGCCAAGTGCAGCTAACCAGCTATTATTCGGGATATCGAGAAATTTATGATTTCCGTGAAGAATACAAAAAAGCCCAAGGTGAAGCGTTTGATCTTAAAACTTTCCACGAGCAATTTTTAAGTTACGGTAGTGCGCCCGTGAAATATATACGTCAATTAATGCAGGCCAAATGATTTCATTATAAATCTAGCAGCAGAGCTTAGGCTCTGCTTTTTTATGGGTCATATTAATTATGATTTGAAGATTAAGCTGAATAAGATGCTATCTACATTCGAATAGTGAAAAGTAGATGTATTACATTGCCATATAACGGTTTTTTTTTTGTTATATAGCATAGATAAAACACGTAATCTCTGGATCGAGATTAGGTTGTCAAGGTAACCGCAGTGTTAATGTTATTTTTTCGACTTAGAAGATGCCATCAATGCCAATACTTCATCATAGGAGATGTTAAACTCCCTCGATAAGTTAATCACTTTTGTTTTGTAAGTTTGGATGTTCTCTTGCATTGCTAATTGATGTTTCTTTTCTTCAACTAAATCGTTAACCGTTTCTTGTAATATTAATAGTCGACGTAAACTGTAGTCGAGAGATTTAATATATTTTGTCATTTGTTGCTTGTTACGTGCTTGCTCAAGATCCGTTGAAACTTTCTTATCATATCCATATTCATCAAGAGCCGCGATCGCGCTTTGTAAATCAAAATCAGTCGTCATTTGGTGTTCGCTATTTAATAAAAAGGAAAAGGAATAAATGTATGAGACGGCACAGACAGGTAGCGCTGGACATTAACAGCTGCAGATTATAATACCAACATCAATATACACCAAGTCTTTACCGCTTAAAATAGAATAAAATTATGATTGGTTTTCGCTTTGAACTTGTCGAGGTCCATAATTATGCGTAGTCTAAAGTTTTAAGCACTCACGGAGAAACAAATGCTTGATCTATTACCTGATTTGTTTGACCACTATCCATCTAAACTTCAATTGTTACCATTGGCTTTTAAGCCATTTGGTGGAAAACCACTTTTTTGGGGGGAGATAGTCACAGTAAAGTGCTTTGAAGATAATTCCAAAGTAAAGGAAGTACTAGCACAAAATGGACAAGGTAAAGTGCTTGTCGTGGATGGTGGTGGCTCCTGTAGGCAAGCATTACTCGGGGACTTAATTGCCCAAAGTGCGTTAGATAATGGCTGGCAAGGCGTGGTGATTAACGGTTTTGTGCGTGACGTTATGCGAATAAAGACATTTAATTTAGGTGTTTATGCTTTAGGTGCCGTCCCCATAAAAACTGAAAAGCGAGATCAAGGGGAAATTAATGTCCCAGTAGATTTGGGCGGTGTAATGGTTAAACCGGGCATGCAACTGTATGCCGATGAAAATGGTATTGCAGTGAGTGATGAGCTGTTGAACTTTGCATTTTTAAGCTAAGTCGTTGCAATAAATCCCCATTTTGTTGATAAGGATATTTATATGAAATTCATTAAGTGGCTTTTGGCCTTAGTGGTAACACTGATTCTTTTGGTTGCTGTTTATCTCAGCGTATTTTTCGACCCTAATGACTTTAAACCTGAAATTGTCGATGCTGTGAAAAAGCAAACCGGCCGTGAATTTGTCATTACCGATGATTTGTCTTGGACTTTTTTCCCTGTGATTGGCATTAACTTAGGTGGCGTTTCCCTATCGAATCCTGCAGGTTTTACCCCTAAAGCGATGTTAGAAGTGCACAAAGCGGTGGCTGAAGTGGCGCTGATGCCATTATTTAGCCAAAAAATTGAAATTGCAGAATTGAGTCTTGATGGTGCAATAATCAATTTAGTCACTCGTAAAAATGGGAGTACGAGTCTTGACGGTTTAGTGGGTGAGGAGAGTGGGCAAAAAGCCCCTGCATCTACCCAACTCTCTACTAAGCGCCAGCTTTCAGACATTAATATTGGCGGTGTCTCTATTACTAACACCCAAATTAATATGATTGATGAGGTTACCAAGCAAACTCAAACTTTTACGCTAGATAGCTTCACCTTGGGTGAGTTTGCCTTAGATAAATTTGCTCCTATTGCTTTTGAATTTAGTGCGACAATGCCGGATATGACGTTGAGCAGTAAAGGTAAAGGTGAGCTCAAACTTAGCCGTGACGTTAAGCAATTGGTTATCAATGATCTCAACATTGACACTGTGATGGAAGGGGAGAGTTTTCCGAATAAGAAACTCGAAACATCGATTAAATTAGCGACTCAAATTGCACTCGAAAAACAGCAACTGTCTGTTGATATTACCCAGTTAACCGCTGCGAATATTAGCGCAGTGGGGAAACTCGGCGTCAATTACGGCACTCAAATCCCACAGATTAATGCTGATTTTCAAATTGGCGACCTCGATTTAGATGCTTTATTGCCTACAACTGAAACCGTTGATACCACACAACAAGTAGCGGCAGCGAAAGTTCAGGTTGCTGCCGAACCTGATCTTTCTGCACTGAAAGGCCTTGATGCAACACTTAAATTGACGGTTAAGTCGATAAAAGTCGCTAATTTATCGACGCAGAATTGGTTAATGGATGTGAGCATCAAAAACGGTATTATTGATTTAACTAAGCTGAACGCTGACCTATATCAAGGTAAATTGCTCCTCAATGCGCAGGTCGATGCGCGTCAAGCCGTGGCCAGTTACCAATTTGATAACAGTGTAACCGGCGTACAAATTCGTCCTTTATTAAAAGATGCTGCAGACGTCGATTTATTAGCGGGTACGGCTAATTTTAACGTCAAAGGTAAAGGAAAAAGTCTTATTCCTTTGCAGCTAAAGCAAAATCTATTAGCGAATGGGCATTTTGATATTAATGATGGTGCTTTGTATGGCGTTAATATTCCACAGATGATCCGTCGCGCACAAGCTAAGTTAAAGGGCGACTTATCTTCACAGAATAAGGAAGAACATAAGACTGACTTCTCCAGTTTAACCGGCAGTTTTGACCTTGATAATGGGGTTGCCAGTAATCCTGATCTGGCAATGTCGTCACCACTACTGCGCCTTGCGGGTAAAGGTAGTGCAAACTTATTAACCGAAGCGTTAGATTATAGGCTGACGGCAAGTTTAGTGAATAGTTTGAAAGGTCAGGGTGGTGATAAAGAAGCCCTCGCGGGGATTGATATCCCGCTTGCGATTACAGGGACTTTCCAAAAGCCCGAATACGCTTTGGATACTAAAGCCTTACTGAATAATCAGCTCAAGGAAGAAACTGAAAAAGCGAAGGAAAAATTAAAGGATTCCTTGTTGAAAAAATTAGGAGGTTTTTAATGGTAAGTTTGAAGCGTTACGCTTTGCTTGTGTCAGTTAGTGTGGTTGTGAGTGGACAACTTGTTGGCTGCATAGCGCCTAAAGCGTCATCTAACAGTAAACCGACAGAGACCAAAGCCGCTACAGCAGTTAAGCCTGAAATTGTACGTGCGGCAGATTTAGCGCTCGATGTTTCTAGCCATAAAAACATTCCAACATTAAAGGTTGAGCCTGTAACTACTGGCGCAGCACAAGGATTACTGCGCGGAGAATTAACCTTAGCGCCTTTTGTTGATTTTGAGCATTCGGTTAAGGCAACGTTAACCATAACAAATCCACAAACCTATACCGTTGATTTACGTTATAACTCAGGGATGGTGGCGGATTTATGGTTAGTGACTCAAAAGGGAAAACGTCTATGGGCTTGGTCGGAAGATATGATGTCCACGCAAGCGTTACGCGATAGCCAATTAGGTGCAGGCAACGTCATTAGCACATCCTTTAGTATTCCACCGAAAGCGTTTGCGGGCATTCCTGCAGACGGCGCTCGTTTAGAAGCGCATTTTGCAGCTAAAGCGGTAGAGTCAAATGCAACACTAATGGCACCAGTGGTTTTACTATTAACCATGGAATAAACATGGAATAACACATCATAAAAAAGGCAGCGTTCCCACCGGTTCGCTGCCTTTTTTTATGCTTTAGAGCTGAGTTAAACTTACGTTTAACTGTAATGCATTATCTAGTATTAATGATTTGTTAAATGCTTATGCACTTAATTTACTCTCATCAACAACTAGCTTAATTACTTGCCCAGGTTGTAAATATTGTGATTGCGCGAGGCTATTCCATTCGAGTAGCTCGGCGACACTGACATTAAATTTGTTAGCAATACGAACAAGGGAATCCCCTGTTTTTACCTTGTAGCTCACTGTGCGAATTTGTGCAGTCTGCTGGCTATCTGAAGGCGTAAAAATCATCAGTTTTTGGCCATTTTGTAACTTGTTTTTTTGAGCTAATTTGTTCCAAGTGCTAAGTTGCTTCACTGTCACCTTGTGAGCCTCAGCGATTTCACCCAGGGTATCACCCGATTTAACTTGATACGTTATTGAGGTTGATGTTGTTGCGTTGCGCGATTTTTTGGGCAATTGCTGTTGAGTCGATAGCGCATAGAGCTGCTTATCTTGAGCATCAACAGGAATAATCAAATGCTTACCAGTCACGATAGTATTGCTTTTCATGCCGTTAGCGGCGCGAATCGCAGCAATAGTTGTGTGGTGCTGTTTAGCAATATTGCCAATGCTATCGCCGGATTTTATCGTATAACGTAGCCAGCTAATTCTATCTTCGCTCTCTGTTTCGGCGAGCGCCTTTTTAAATTCTTCCGATTTATCAATCGGCAGCACTAAGGTGTGTGGCCCTAATGGCGATGTTGCCCAGCGGTTATAACCCGGATTGAGTTTTTGCAGTTCTAGCGTCGTCATATTGGCGAAACCTGCCGCCATAGCTAAATCAATTTGGCTATCGATATCCACCACTTCAATGGAGGGATTATTACCAATCGGCGCTAAACTAATCCCATATTCATCGGCATGTTTAATAACTTCGGCTAATGCCAATAATCGCGGTACGTATTGTTCAGTTTCACGGGGTAAATCTAACGACCAAAAATCGGTTTGAAGTCCTTTTTTCTCATTATGCTTAATCGCATTGAGTACCCGTGATTCGCCCGAGTTATAGGCCGCAATGGCATAAAGCCAATTATTATTGGTTTTACTATAAAGATATTCGAGCATGTCCAATGCCGCAGTTGTTGAAGCGGGCACATCGCGGCGGCCGTCGTACCACCAGTTCATCTCTAAACCAAAATGGCTGGCCATAGGTGTGGTAAATTGCCACAACCCTGATGCCGCGCCCGTTGAAGAGGCGGAAGGATCAAAGGCACTCTCTATTATAGGTAAAAGGGCTATTTCAATAGGAAGATGACGTTTTTCAAGCTCTTCCACAATCAGGTACATATAAGGTGCCGCACGCTCGGAGATAATCGCCAGATGCTGCGGATTTTTGATATACCAATCGCGGTATTGATTTACCAACTTTTGATCAGGAATCGGTAATTGCATTCCTTGACGAATGCGCTCCCATACATCGGTAATTTGCGCCGACGGAGCCTCTGTAGTGAGGTAATATTCTGGGACTATAGTTTGAGTGTTGACGGCTTCAATTTTTGTTTGGTTAGTGTCATTGTTGTCTAAGGTTTGACAGCCTGCGAGTAGGGCAAATCCCCCTGCAATAATATAAAGTGATACTCTCATTGAAAACGGTAGTCCTCTGTTAGTGCATTGCTTTCTTTAAGGTAACAGTATGTTTTTTATAAAGATAAAGACAACGCAGCGCGCAAAGTATTCACGCAAAACGAGCCATTCTATGGGATCTTTGCGATCTTGTCCCTTAATTATCGTACATAATGTAAGGCCATTTTTGACTTACATCATCAAAAGTGCAAAAAACAGTTTAAATTTCAATCAATAATATTGCTTTTGTGATCAAAAAATATCTTTCCACTGTCTGAGCTGAGTAAAACAGCTCAGTTCGTCCAAGCTTGTCTGTTTTATTACGTTAAAATGCTGCTTAATACTCCCTACAATGTCAGGATCGGCTGCGCGTAAAAATGGGTTAATAGCACGTTCTAATGCAATGGTTGATGGGATCGTGGGCTCATCTTGATTGCGTAATTTTTTAGCTTGTTCGTTGTAGGCTTGTAACTCGATATTGTTCGGATTAACCGCGAGTGCGAATTTAAGATTAGAAAGGGTATATTCATGGGCACAATAAACCCGAGTTTTTTCAGGTAACTGGCTGAGTAGTTTGAGTGACGTAAGCATTTGCGCTGGCGTGCCTTCAAATAAACGGCCGCAGCCACCGTTAAATAAGGTATCACCACAAAATAACGCATCTTCAATAACGTAGGCGATATGTCCTGCGGTATGGCCTGGCACACTGAGCACTTGCAGTGGTGCGTCAAGATAGTCGAGGGTAAGCGTGGGTTGCGTTTTAGCATCAAGTGGATGAGTTATGTCTGCAATGGCTTCATTGTTTGGGCCATAAACCGTAAGTTGATTGCTACTATAGGCTTGAAGTTCTGCGACTCCTCCAGTGTGGTCTCTATGGTGATGCGTCAGTAAAATTCCTGCTAGCGTGAGTTGATTCGCGCTAAGGTAGTTAATCACGACCTTAGCATCACCGGGGTCGACAACATAAACTTGTGTGTGAGGTTGTTGTTGTAACACCCAGATATAATTGTCATTAAAGGCTTTGACTGCTGTTATAGTGAGCATAGAAATACCTATGTCTGTATTTGAGTTTAAAAGATAAGGATATTATCCATGAGTGTATGGCTCTTGGCGATGTTTGCGGCCGAGTGTTGTGGCAGTATGTTAGCATCGGTAGTGAATTGGATAATGGTCCCAAGCTAACGGAGGAACTCTGTGTCGCATTTCTGTTCTGATCTTAAGCCAAAGCAGTGGGATGACTTACCCAATGGCGCCGCGCTGCAGCAAGCTGTAGCCGAACATCTTGAAAACTGGTGGCCAAGAGTGTTTGGTTATCATTTATTAAAGCTAGGCCCTTTGAGTGCTGCATTGTCGAGTATGGCATCACCGGTTGCACATCATTTTTCGCTATCCTCATCCCAAGACGCTTCAATTTCGGGCGATTTTTGTCATTTACCACTGCAAAATGGGGTCATTGATGCGGTTGTCATGAGCCTGTTACTGGAGTTTGAACCCGATCCTTACCGTATCCTACGTGAAACGGACCGAGTACTCATAGCTGGAGGCTATCTTTTTATTGTTGGATTTAATCCCTTAAGTCCACTATTTTTGGGTAAGTTATGGCCTAAATACCAGGATTGTCTTCCTTGGAACGGTCGCTTTTTTATGCCATCACGAGTGCGAGATTGGCTAGGATTATTAGGTTATCAAGTTGTCGCAGATGAACGCTTGGTGTATCACCCATTGATAGGTGAGTTTACCCAAGGGCGATTTTTTCAACAAAGCTTAGCCTCGTGGTTACCTAGCGCGGGCAGTTTGTATTTGATTGTGGCACGTAAACTGGAATCGCCACTTACACCTATCCGTGATAAACGCAAAGTGCGACAAACGAATTGGAGTACAGCGCCAACGGCTGGATGCTCAGAGCATTTATCAGATCATTTATCAAAGCCATTATCTGAACATAGTGAATAACGGACAGGCTATTTCTCTTTTTAAAATACAGGTTTTTATATGCGTATCACCCTAAGGCAATTGGCTGTATTTGAGGCAGTGGCACGCAGCGGTCAAGTCGCAAAGGCCGCAGAACAAGTAAATTTATCGCCACCAGCAACGTCAATGGCATTGGCTGAATTAGAGAAACAGCTTAATGCTCGTTTATTTGAGCGGATTGGTAATCGATTGCAATTAAACTCACAGGGTAATTTGCTGTTACCGCTGGCGACGGATTTATTGCATCGAGTCGAGCAAATTGAGCAGGCGTTTACCTACCATGGTGGCGATCTCGTTGGGCGTTTAAGTGTTAGCGCTAGTTCAACGATTGGTAATTATTTGTTGGCGAAAGCCGCGGTGGCATTTTGCCAGCAACACACGCAAACCCATGTGGATGTTGCGATAACCAATACTCAAGATGTGATCCAAGCGGTTGCGCAGTTTAGGTCTGAAATGGGCTTTATTGAGGGACATTGCACCGACAATCGTTTACATGTTGAGGCGTGGCACAAGGATAGACTGTTGGTGTTTTGTCATCCAGCGCACCCGCTGGCAGGCAAAGTGGTTACCTCTGCGGCTGTTAAAGGACAATCTTGGGTACTGCGTGAGGAGGGTTCTGGTACTCGTGAGTATTTTGTCAATGCTGCCAATGAGTTGGATATGCGACCCGAGGCTAAGTTCTGTTTCAGTACGCCCGATGCGATTAAATTAGCGGTAAAACAAGGCGCTGGGCTTGGGGTATTATCAGAGCTTGCACTGGATAAAGATGTCAGTCGTAAAGAGTTGGCATTAGTGACAATCGAGGGATTAGTGCTGGAGCGGCAGTTTTATCGTATTACCCATAAAAGCCGTCAGGCAACTTCTCTTGGCCAAGCATTTGTTGAATTTTGTGAGAACTTTTTCAATATTACCGCTGAAGCGGAATGAACCCTTTAAAATGTTATCTTGATGAGGACCATCCATACGCCCAAGTTGTTAACTTGGGCGTGACTCAATAGCATGTATCTGCTTGAGCCAATCTCATTTTTGCAGGCACAATCTATCGTAGCCACAATCATCTAATGCAGCGACAATCGAACGTAGTAAGTTTGAGTTGGATAACATTGGAGTTAAGGTTGGTAGCCCAAGTCCGGTTGAGTCGGCTTAGATTCTGCGGCAGTACGAGCTAATACATCGCAGCGTTCGTTTTCAGCGTGACCTGCGTGGCCTTTAACCCATTGCCAATCGATTGTGTGCATTTGAGCCGCTTTATCTAAACGTTTCCACAGGTCAACGTTTTTAACAGGAGTACGGTTTGAGGTCATCCAGCCTTTTTTCTTCCAGCCATGGATCCAGGTCATTATACCTTGGCGCATATACTGACTATCGCTGGTGAGCACGACTTGGCAAGGCTCTTTTAAGCTTTCTAATGCAATGATAGGCGCTAATAATTCCATGCGATTGTTGGTCGTGAGCGCAAAACCGTCGGACATCTCCTTTGTATGGTCCTTATAATTCATTACAATGCCATAGCCGCCAGGACCGGGATTGCCTAAGCAAGAGCCGTCGGTGAAGATGTGGATCAGTTTTAGTTCAGTCATCAAATTGTTACCATAGCCGGGAATTTCGGCCGAGTATAACCAAAAATTGTCATAAGAAGCGCATAAAAAAATGAATATTATCTCTAACGCTAGCCGTCAGGTTATTTTGGATACCGAAACCACAGGTATGAACCAGGGCAGCGGCGCCATCTATTTAGGCCATAGGATCATCGAGATTGGTTGTGTGGAAGTGGTGAACCGTCGATTGACGGGGCGTTATTATCACCAATATATCAACCCAGGTCAGGCGATTGACCCTGAAGCCATTGCTGTTCACGGTATTACCGATGAGCGGGTGGCTAATGAACCTCGTTTTCAACAAATTTCTCAAGCATTTATTGATTTTATCGACGGTGCTGAAATTGTCGCCCATAACGCGAGCTTTGATGTGAACTTCATGGATCATGAGTTCTCGCTATTACAGCCACGCGGGCCGAAAACTGCCGATATTTGTAGTATTCTCGATACCTTAGTTATCGCTAAATACCTGCACCCTGGGCAAAAAAATAACCTCGATGCTTTGTGTAAGCGTTATGGCGTAGATACTTCTCGGCGCGAATATCACGGCGCTTTACTCGATGCCGAGATCCTCGCTGATGTTTATCTGATCATGACAGGCGGGCAAACAAAGTTTAATTTGTCCAACGAAGAAGCGGGCCAGGAAGGGGGCGGGATCCAACGTTTTGATCCGCAATCACTTAATCTTAAAGTGATTGCTGCATCTGCCGATGAACTGACTATGCATGAGCAACGCCTTGATCTCGTCGCAAAATCAGGTAAATGCCTCTGGAGAGGATAGAATAATCACTATGCCGATATCGCGTAATACTCTGTTAACTGTTTACCTGCTTACCACAACCTCGCTGCTTAGCGTCACTGCCGTGTTTGCCGTTGGGTCTGATACAGCTCAAGCAAGTGCCCAGCCGCCCAAAGCTGCGCCGATTGTTGCGGTGGATACCGCATCTGAGCTCAAAAACCGTTTTCGTATTGATCATATGGTCGATAACATGACGCTATTTGTGGAGCGAGATTACGATTCTGGGCCCGTTATCGTTGTATTGCCTGATGGCAGTAAAATGTACTCAGAGCGTCATCCTAAAACGGTAAAATGGGCTTCAGGTATTACCGGCGACATTATTTACATTGAGTCACCCATGGCAGGGCCGTGGCAATTAATTGGTAAAGTGGTTCCGACCTCAACGATTAAAAAAGTGTCTAAGTTAGAAATTGAAGTTCAGCCATTGCCACAACCTCTTTTTCAAGGTGAGCAAATTAAGCTAGTGGCCCAATTAATGGGTGATGCTCAGCGTATGCGCTTGCCAGGGTTAGATTATCTTGTTGAATGGAATGCTCATTTTGTCAGTAGGCATAAAGCGGGTGATGAAAACTTCGCCGCGGGCGATATTATCGTTGGCTCTTATAAAGATAATGGCGAAGATTACGATGAGAAACCCGACGACGGTCTATTCACCAGTGATATCAATATTAAGCAACCTTGGGGTGATTATCGCTTTGTGGTTCAGGCGCGCAATAATGTTTTTGATAGACAAGTTTCGTCTCCATTTCGGTTATCACCACGACCAATCAATATAGAAGTTGTTACGCCAGAAGACTCGTCAATGGCTGAATGGAAAGTCATGTTGCACGTTGATAATAGTGCGCTGCAATTGGCCGAAACGCATTTTTCATTTGAGTTAACGGGTCCTGCAGGCATGCAAGTTCCCTTGGTTGTGAATGGCGTAACACAGCCCGATAGTGAGTTAATATTACCCACATTGATTGAGTTTGGTCGTTACAAACTTAAGGGCTCAGTTGCTACAACAACGATTACTGGTCGTGAAATTTTACTCGATTTACCAGAACTTTTCTTTAGTTTTAATCCACCACCAGCTCCATTACCTACAGCTAAAGAGTTGGCTGAAGTTGCTGCCATTGCTGCACAAAAAGCGGCCGACGAAGAATTACTTGCTAAAAAAGATGCCATATTCTGGATTATTACCATTAATATCATCTTACTAGTATTCGGTATTTTAGGCTTAATTGTATGGCGTAAGCGCCAAAGCCTAACACAGGCCTTAGCGGCTGCGGAGTTACGTGTACAGCAGCAAAAGCCAGCCAAGCAAGCACCTGCACCCTCGCTAGATGATATCGATCTCACGCTGCCTGATGAGGCCGATAACAATCGTTAGCTAAGTGTCTGTTTAGGTGTTGAACCACAATGTTTTATTTGTTGCAGAATAGAACCTTTGAGATATGAACCAAAGTCGACGTTAAGGCTGGTTTGTTTTTTAACCAAATGATAAATATAAATAAAAAGTAGTTGACGATTTGGGTGCTCATCCGTATTATTCACACGTCTTGAACAGGAGCATTGATAAGTTAGTTCTATTATTCTGTTTTAACTTTAGCGGTCTATCACGCTGAGGTTTGGGGTTTAAAACTTGTAAGATATTGACGATAGATAGATTTGGAGCGGTAGTTCAGTTGGTTAGAATACCGGCCTGTCACGCCGGGGGTCGCGGGTTCGAGTCCCGTCCGCTCCGCCAAATAAATAAAAAGGCCTTACAGCAATGTAAGGCCTTTTTATTTATCGTTTTATCAATTAATCACATCATGTTAACCACAGTGATTTGTTCGGTACTGTCGTTGTGGCTTAGTTTTACTTTTGGTCTTTAATAAACTTCATAGTGTTTGAGTATTTACTGCTATTGTTAAGCTAAATAACCTGAACTCTGGATAAGCTCTGTGTCTCTACAGGTTATTTTTCCCTTTATCTGCGTTAAGTTTGCTACTAACTAATAGCCGCTATTAGGTATGCAAACTTGCCTTGATAACGAAAAAACTATCTCTGTAGAGTTAATTTTTTGGATAAGGTAATAAGATTAATTAGTTACCACAGCCTCTATCCCGAGTTCAGGTAAATAGATAATTTATGGCTATTATCGTGCTCATATCATCTATTCTATTAACGATAATTCGAACGAATGGATTTCTCACTTTTAGGACTTTTTATGGTTGAAAAAATCACCGGTATGTTGGCATTGATCGGAGTGTTATCACTTTTTTGTCAGTGGCTAGGTTGGAAATTACGCTTACCTGCTATTTTGCCGTTGCTACTTTGTGGCCTAACCTTGGGCCCAGGACTTGGGTTCCTTAATCCTGATGCGATTTTTGGCAATTTACTCTTTCCAATCATTTCCCTCGGGGTTGCGGTGATTTTATTTGAGGGCGCTTTGACCCTTAATTTTAAAGAAATCAAAGATCATGGTCGAATGGTGACGCATCTGGTGACCATTGGTACTGCAATCACCTGGGCTTGCATTACGACGGCGACCTTTTATTTACTCGATTTTAGTTGGGAAATTGCGTTGCTCTTTGGGGCGCTGGTGGTCGTTACTGGGCCGACGGTTATTGTACCTATGCTCAGAAGCGTTCGGCCTAAATCTCAGCTTGCGAGTATTTTACGTTGGGAAGGGATTGTTATCGACCCAATAGGCGCATTATTAGCTGTGCTCGTTTTTGAATACATCACAGTTTCTGGCGATCCAACGACTCATGTGCTGTACGCCCTTGGTTCTATGCTCTCTTTAGGGCTTGGGCTAGGCGCCGCTGCGGGGTACCTCACCGGACAGATATTAAGGCGTAACCTATTACCACATTATTTGCGTAATACCGCCGTGTTAACACTGATGTTGGGGGTATTTGTTGGCTCGAATCTATTACAAGAAGAGTCTGGTTTACTGACTGTCACTGTGATGGGGATTTGGTTAGCCAATATGCGTGGTGTTGATATCGCTGAAATCCTTGAGTTTAAAGAAACCTTAACCGTATTACTTATTTCGGCATTGTTTATTCTACTGGCGGCGCGACTCGATTCGACCGCCATGCTCGATTTAGGTTGGGGTGGCGTGGGTGTATTGGTGGTGACTATGTTAGTGGCGCGGCCACTGAGTATTTGGGTTTCTGGTGTTGGAACATCACTGTCACGGGCTGACAAGTGGTTTTTATGTTGGATTGCGCCGCGGGGCATTGTTGCTGCAGCTGTGTCGTCTCTATTTGCGATAAAGTTAGAAGCTAACAATGTGCAGGGCGCCGACGCTATTGTACCTTTAGTGTTTTTAATCATTATCGGCACTGTCGTTATTCAAAGTTTAACTGCTGGGCGCTGGGCACGTTTCCTTGGGGTTAAAGCCGATTCTGCCCAAGGATTGTTGATTTTTGGCGCCTCTAAATTTTCTAGAGAGTTAGCTAAAATCTTAAAATCTAAAGATGTCAAAGTGCTATTGGCTGATAGTAACTGGGATAATATTCGTCTTGCTCGGATGGATAATATTCCGGTGTACTTTGGCAATCCAGCATCTGAACATGCTGAAACTTATATGGATTTAACCGGTATTGGCCGAGTGCTAATCATGTCACCTTATCGTCAACTCAATCCGCTCGTCAGTTTTTATTTTCAAGATTTGTTTGGTGGGAAAAAGGTGTTTGAACTCAATAATACTGAGGCGGGGAGTGCTCGACATCAGTTATCTGAATCCTATAAACAGCGGTTATGTTTATTTGGTGATTCAGTGTCCTACGCAAAAATGGCGAGTTTGATGGCAAAGGGCGCAGTACTTAAGGTGACTAATATTACCGAAAACTTCAGCTTCGAGCATTTCCGTAAGCGTTACGGTGAAACCGCAATGCCATTGGTTTATCTCACTAAGGACGGGAAAGTTATGGTTGTTTCAGGCAACGATACCGCGTTTCCGAATGGTATTGAGCTGATTAGTTTATTACCCATTGAAGCCTTAGAAGAAGCCAAAATACAGCAAGCTATTGCAGAGCAAGAAGCGCAAGCAGTCCAAGATAAAGCGGTAGAAGAAGCGACGCCCGCGAAATCCTAACTTATTGATAACGCTATCTAGCACAGATTATGGCAATAAAAAAGGAGGCTAATTAGCCTCCTTTTTGTTGGTTTAAATCTTACTGAGTGGATTACGCTGCGCGTTCCTGTGAAGTGGTTGAAACCACTTCTGGGCGCAGTTCTGCTGGATCAAAGTCATCAACGTTGATTGATTTCATTCGACCAATTTCCGCTCTTTCCAGTAATTGCACTTCGGTATCGCTTAACACACCTAAGGCTTTACCTTCTGCGGCAACTTTATCTAACCACATAAATGGTAGACGTTTACCACTCGCTTTACAGACTTTGTCATGCAGCGGTTCAGACGCGATGATGTCAAGTAGTGTTTGTTCTTGGATACCCACAGCATTGTGCTCAGAGTTAGTCCAGAACTGGCCTTTACCTAAACGGTTACGGCTTTCACACGGTGTTTGCATGATCTTCGCGACTTTATGATCTAACACATCGCTTGGGCGTTTCAGTGGACGACCGAATGGGAACATCACCACACGTAATGCGCCGCCAAGGCCCATAGGGAAGTTATCCAGTAAATCGTCTAAAGAAGCTTGCAGCTTGTACAGCGCATCTTCAACTGCCCATTGTACTAATGGCAAGTCGTCGGTTTGACGGCCTTCATCTTCATAGCGTTTCAGTGTGGCTGATGCCAGATACAGTTGGCTCAGTATGTCACCTAAACGGGCAGAGATACGTTCTTTACGTTTAAGGTTGCCGCCCAAGGTTGCCATGGCTAAGTCAGAAAGCAGGGCAAGGTTGGCACTGAAACGGTTCATCTGCTGATAATAACGTTTGGTTTTATCTGAATAAGGCGCGTTAGAGAAACGGCTTGATGTCAGACCTAACCAGAAGCTACGGATGAAGTTACTGGTCGCGAAACCAATGTGACCAAAGATAGCCGCATCGAAGTTAGCTAAACCTTGACCCGATTGGGTATCAAACGCTGACTCCATTTCTGCAAGCACGTACGGATGGCAGCGAATCGCGCCTTGGCCGTAGATGATCATAGAACGGGTGAGGATGTTTGCACCTTCAACAGTAATTGCGATAGGCGCAGCTTGGTAGCCACGGCCTAAATAGTTATTGGGGCCAAGACACACGCCTTTACCGCCGTGAATATCCATGGCATCGATAACGCATTTCTGCATTCTGTCGGTCAGATGATATTTCACAATCGCAGAGATAACCGACGGTTTTTCACCTAGGTCGATACCTGTAGTGGTCAAAGTAGTGACCGCATCCATCAGATAGGCGTTACCGCCGATGCGTGCCATTGGCTCTTCGATACCTTCAAGCTTGCCGATAGGCAATTTGAACTGACGACGAATGCGAGCATAAGCCCCTGTTGCCAGCGCTGCGGTTTTCACGCCGCCAGCTGAGTTTGATGGCAGAGTGATACCACGACCCACTGATAAACATTCCACCAGCATGCGCCAACCTTGACCAGCCATTTTAGGGCCGCCAATGATGAAGCTTAATGGTACGAACACTTCGTTGCCGCGAGTAGGACCGTTTTGGAACATGCAGTTGAGTGGGAAGTGACGACGACCCGTTTCTACTCCTTCCACATCGGTAGGGATCAAAGCACAAGTAATGCCGAGTTCTTCTTTATCACCAAGTAGATGCTCTGGATCGCGCAGTTTAAAGGCTAAGCCTAATACTGTCGCGACAGGGGCCAACGTGATGTAACGTTTGTTCCAAGTCAGCTTCATCCCCAGAATTTCTTCACCTTGCCATTGGCCTTTACACACGATTCCAAAGTCAGGAATCGAGCCTGCATCGCTACCGGCTTCAGGGCTGGTCAGTGCAAAACAGGGGACTTCTAACCCTTTGGCTAAACGCGGTAAATAATGGTTTTGTTGCTCTGGAGTGCCGTAATGTTGCAGTAATTCTCCAGGACCTAAAGAGTTAGGTACACCGACAGTTGAAGCCAATTCACTGCTTAACCCCGCCAGTTTTTGTAACACGCGCGATTGGGCATAAGCTGAATATTCTAAACCGCCGTATTTTTTCTTAATGATCATGGCGAAGAAACCGTGATCTTTCAGATATTGCCATACGTCAGCAGGCAGATCGGCAAGTTGATGTGACACTTGGTGTTGATTCACCATGCGGCACACTTCTTCAACAGGGCCATCGAGGAAGGCTTGTTCATCGGCACTTAAACGAGCAACAGGGTAATTATGCAGTTTTTTCCAGTTAGGATTACCCGCAAATAAGTCTGCTTCCCACCATGTGGTGCCGGCTTCAATGGCTTCTTTTTCTGTTGTCGACATTTCTGGCATGATGCCGCGATAAACTTTCATCAGCGGACGGCTGATCATATTTTGTCTAAATGCACTGATATTAAACGGCAGCGCGATCACCAGAAATACGATCCAAGAGATAGGGCCAACAATATCGAGTGCCCAGCCTGCCGTCATGACAACAGCGGCTGCAATAGTGGTAGTGAGCAAAGATACCCGAAGGTAAGCTAGCGTTCCTAACACTAAGATCATGGCGATGATCCAAAGTAGGGTAGTCACTGTAATTCTCCTTAAATATGACCGAGTGCCAACCACAGGTCATAGAGTGTTTTATTGATTGTGATCACAATTATAGTTTGTGGTCAGACCTGTGTCGCATAAAAGTTAAACCTTAGCAGATTTTAATACAAGCATTTTTCAAACAATTGTTTAAATTATTTGTCTGCTTTGATCGTTCCACAAATGTCATCAACTAGTTACAATACCAACCAGCGGATGTTTGATTGAAGATAGGCGATAAATATGTGTGAATTACTGGCGATGAGCGCCAACGTGCCAACCGATATTGTGTTTAGTTTTACCGGATTAGCACAACGCGGTGGGGTAACGGGCCCGCACGTCGACGGCTGGGGGATTACTTTTTATGAGGGCAAAGGTAGCCGGACATTTAAGGATGCAAGCCCGAGTAGCGAATCGCATATTGCAAAATTGATCAAATCCTACCCGATTAAAAGTGAAGTGGTGATAAGCCATATTCGTCAGGCGAATCGCGGCTGTGTGTCTTTAGAGAACACCCATCCTTTTACCCGCGAATTATGGGGACGTTATTGGACCTATGCCCATAATGGCCAATTGACGGACTATCTGCCCAAGTTTAACGTCTCGCGCTATCAACCCGTTGGCGATACTGATAGCGAACTTGCTTTCTGCTGGATTTTAGAACAAGTCGCCCAGAAGTTTGGCGATGCTAAACCTGAAGATATGTTGGCAGTTTTCCATTACGTCGCAACGTTGGCCGAGCAAATCCGTGCATTAGGTGTGTTCAACATGATATTGAGCGATGGCGAGCACCTGATGAGCTATTGCAGTAACAATTTATGTTACATCACTCGCCGTGCACCGTTTGGTAAAGCAAAATTGATTGATACCGATGTAGTGATTGATTTTGATAAAGAAACCACAGCCCATGATGTGGTGACTGTGATTGCTACTCGTCCATTAACGGATAATGAGCAGTGGCATATTATGCAGCCCGGTAACTGGACATTATTTAGATTAGGGGAATTATTAATCGATATGTGATGTTATTTATATTGTGTTTCAGTGGATACTGTCTGTATTTTTAACCGCTCTTTAAACCACATGTAAGCATAAACCGAACTTAAACTGACTGCCGTTATGTAATAAACCATCAACAATACCTACTTTAACTATATATGGCTCAGTTGGGTATTGTTGTGGTTAAACGGGATTATTTTATGGATGGGTTATAGATTGTTTTACGGGTTAATCTTCAGCCGTACCGAGAAGTTTAGGTACCTTCGGCTTTTCGACTATCTCAGCCGGTATCACTGCTTGCCTTGCTGTTTCATCAAAGTGATATTTCAATAGCTTAATATCAAGCTGTTTACTGCCTTTTTCAAAGTGGGTTAAGCGCACGGGCAGATAGGCTAGCTCTGGCGCCATCCAAAAGAAGGTTTGGCGTTTCTTGTTATTTTCACGCACGACTTCAATTTTGACCGTGTTATAACTGCCACTCTCAATCGTCATACGTTCTTTACCGACAACGCGAAATTTGTATTCATCCAGTTCATTGTCCTTGACCATTTTGTAGTCAAGTTCTTCTTTGCCTGCGCTGATATCTAGCCTAAATTGCAGTTGTACCATTAACGGATCGAAGATTGCTCCGTCATAGGGGAACTTGCTTTTTTTATCTTTATAACGGGTATGAATAAAGCCTTGATCTTTAGCAAATGCGGTTTGCTCGGTGAAATTAGGTCCGACACCTAGACGTTGCTGTGAGTAACGTAAAGGGCTTAGCAGAGTCTCATTTTGCGTAAACTCACTTAAAAGATGACGTTCGTCGGTTAACAATAACAGACTAAGACTGCTATCAAACCGATACTTAAATATTCCTCCTTCGGCATTAGGGAGTGTATATTTGGCTTTACCTAATTCTATATCACCATAGTTGACTTGATATTCGGCGGTATGCGGCGTTAATGGCGTTGGTGCTGCCATGGCTGACATACTTTGGGTGAGTGCGGTAAGGCTGACGAATAATAGGGGAAGGGTACGCAAAGAATGCTCCTTGGTTCGCAGGTTTTCACCTTGTATCACTACAAACAATCATAGGTAGTGGTTGATAAAAAAGTGTCCAGTAGCATGCTGACTTACACTGTTTAAGGTTGCTCGATAATGGCATCGACAGACAGCAGGTTATAGCCGAGACTGACGTTCCTGTAAATAGCTATCTAAATCAATATTAAAAGCAGCATAGTAAACTAAAATGGCATTGCCATGACCAACGTCACCAGATCGGGACGCCATTCATATTCGGACAAGCTAATTTTGCCACAGTTCACTGCTACCCCATCCATTCTTAATAATTCCATTTGTTGTTGGAAGGCATGTGAGTTTTTTTCAAAGGAAATTTTACCTTGGCTATTAAGCACTCTATGCCACGGAAGTGATAAATGCTCTGGAGCCGATTTTAACGCCGTAGACACATAACGTGCTCGTCCTGGTAAACCTGCATAATCGGCAATTTTGCCATAACTGCTGACGTTACCCTGTGGGATCATCGCCACGATATGCCATATTTTCGCCATGGGTGATAGCGTGGTTATTTTGGTCTGTTCACTCGCAATATCTTTTTCATCTTGCTGAAGATATGCATACAGTGGTGATTTGTCTTTTGGAAACGATCCCATCAAATAGCAGCCTCAAGTTAAATAATATGTGGCACTCAATGAATTTTACTCCAGAGAGGTGGCAGTAGTTTACCGGTAATAAGGAAATATTACGTAAAGTAACGGATTCATCAGCCTGTTAATGGTACAAAATCCTTAAGGTTTTATCGTTAATTCCGATTACCGATGAAGTATTTAACCTATTATTGGCTTAAATATTGTGTAAATGGTCAAATAGTCCATAATAGCGCCAATTTTTTTGACTCGATGAGAGAAGATAACTGGCATGGCTGTACTCGATATTCTAACAATCCCCGATGAACGCCTTAAACGTAAAGCGCAACCTGTAAAAGATATTGAATCTGTTCAGGAATTTATCGATGACTTAATCGAAACCATGTATCACACCGAAGATGGTATCGGTTTAGCGGCAACACAAGTTGGCAGTACCGATGCGATTATCGTGATCGATTTATCTGATGAGCGTGACCAACCTCAAGTGCTAATCAACCCGGAAATCGTCGAAAAGTCTGGTGAGTTTATCGGTGAAGAAGGTTGTTTATCTATCCCAGGTTATCGCGCTAAGGTGACTCGTTTTGAGAAGATCAAAGTGACCGCCTTAGACAGAACGGGCAAGGCCATTGAAATCGAAACCGATGAGTTTTTAGCCATTGTATTGCAACATGAAATTGATCATTTGCATGGCAAAGTGTTTATCGAACATTTATCTATGCTAAAACAACAAATCGCGCTAAAAAAAGTACGTAAATACGCCTAAGTTTGTTGTATAAAGTGTATCTCTTGATTAGCCGCATTTTACGATGCGGCTTTTTTGTATCTACAGGTTCGTTTCTCTTATCTTTTTTTACACTGGTAAAGGTTCAAAGATGTCATCTATAAAATTCGCGGTGTTAAAAGCTATCCGCTTGGATTACTTTTTACCACTTTAACCCTCACACTGTGCCAGTGTGCTTGCGTATTCAAGCCTGACCTCCTATGATCCTCCGGTTTTATAATCCATGGTGACCTTTTAAATGTTGAACTCTCCGCTTTCTGCCAGCTCGAACGAATTAGTGATCAGTATCTTAACTATGGTGCTGAGCCAAGGGAAACCCTTAGATCGGGCCTATTCTCAGCATTTTTCTGGATTGCAATTGGTACCCGCCGAGCAGGCGCGTATTGCATTGACGACAGGAGATATCCTTCGTCGCTTAAATCTTTACTGCTATCTGGCGGAAATTAGCCCAGATGAAATGGAACGTTTTGGTTCTAAATTGCTTAATGCATGGCATTTATTCTATAGGCTTGCACTGCCGAAGATGCAATATTCTTTGCAGGTCGATGAGGCTCGTTTGAGCGAACGTATCGAGCAAGCGAAAACTAAACCGGTATTATGGGACGGTTGTCCCGAATGGCTTGATACTATGGGCCGTGAGCAGTTAGGCGATGCTTGGGAAAAAGAGCGTGCAGCCTTAAGCACAGCGCCGAAGCGTTTTTTACGCGCGAATGGTCTTAAAGTGACGCGTGATGAATTGGCCGCAAAACTTGCCGCTGAGTTTGTCAGCACGCTTAACGTTGATGGGGTGGATTCTGCCCTTGAAGTGACCTCAGATTCTGCTTTGTTTCGTACACAAAGCTTTAAAGACGGTTTGTTTGAGCAGCAAGATGCAGGCTCGCAGCGCGTAGCGGCGGCGCTCGATGCCAAACCTGGTATGAAAGTGATTGATGCTTGCGCGGGTGCGGGTGGTAAAACCTTGCATATTGCGGCGCAAATGCAAGGTAAAGGTCGCCTGTTGGCGATGGATGTGGAGCAATGGAAACTCGATAAACTCAAAGAGCGTGCTCGACGTAATGGCGCGCATAATGTTGAAACCCGCGTTATCGCTAGCAGTAAAACCATTAAACGCTTAAAACTCAGTGCCGATCGAGTATTACTCGATGTGCCGTGTTCGGGTTTAGGTGTATTAAAGCGTAACCCCGATGCAAAATGGCGCGATACTGTTGAACGTTTACCAGTATTAATGGAGCTGCAACAACATATTTTGAGCAGCTACAGCCGCATGGTTAAAGTTGGCGGTATTGTTGTGTATGCTACCTGTTCTATCTTTCCCTGCGAGAACCGTGGTCAAGTGGATGCCTTTTTAGCTGAAAACCCTAATTTCCGTTTAATTGAAGATGAAAGTATTAGTCCAGCCGATAGCGGCTTTGATGGGTTTTACATTGCAAAATTGGAACGCATTCAAGAATAAAGCTTTACCGTTAAGGTAAGTCGCCTGAGTAAATTTAAATGCTTAGCACTTACTGAGTTAGTCATACAAACAATAAGAGCGCCTAGGGCGCTCTTATTTGTTCTAGCGGTTATTAAATTTGAATTAAGCTTTAGCTTTTAGTTGGCCGTTAATCACTAGGCTCAAGTATTCAGTAAAGTCATGCCCGTGATTCTGTAGCATTTTGGGGAACATCGAAATCGGCGTAGAACCTGGGAAGGTATTGATTTCATTTAGCAGAATCTCGTTATCCGCGGTTAAGAAAAAGTCGATACGCGACAGGTGACGCAGTTTCATGCCCTTAAATGCCTTAATCGCATAGGCACGAATTTGTTCGCTGATTTCAGTTGAAACGTTTTGTGCCACAATGTCGGTACGTGCTTTGCTGTTTTTGGCGTACTTTTCATCGAAGGTGTAAAAGTTATTGGTATCACAAATGATTTCACCTGGCACTGTCGCCACCACTTCACCATTGTACTCGTAGACTGCCACCTCTAACTCACGGGCTTTTATGGTTTTTTCAACGATCACATAGGGTGCATAACCAAAAGCATCCTTAAGCACACCTGCGACTTTATCGCTGTCATCCACTTTGTAACAACCGACAGAGGACCCCTGTGAGGCCGCTTTAACGAAGATCGATCCCCATTGCGCCAATGCTGCTTGGGTTTGCTCAATCGCCGCATCATCGAACTGATTCAGGAAAATATACGGCGTATTAGGAATACCTAAGGCCGAGAACCACATTTTAGCGGTGATCTTATTGAAGCAGTTGCTACTGGCTTCGGATTCGCAGCCAAAATAGGGCAGTTGGATCAGGTTAAAATAAGATTGAATATCGCCGGTTTCGCCAGGGTAACCATGAATGCAAGGAATAACGTAATCGACTGGCCACGGCGCTTTACTTTGATCACGGAAGCGAATTTCACGGCTATTAGTTAGTTCACAGTCATCACCTGCGATGGTGCGGTATTGGCCTAAGTTATCCAGTTCGACGCGTAATACGCAAAACTTCTCGGACTTTGCCAATGAGGTTTCAAAATAATTGGCCGACATTAATGAAATATCGTGTTCGGCACTTCCGCCACCGCACAGCAAAAGTAGATTGATCTTAGACATTATGATTCCTCAAGTGAGCAAAGTCGGATGATATCTGCCAGTGGCAATACGAATATCATCCAATAGTACAGCCGCTGACATCTTAGTTTTCTTGCCCCTATGAGTGCAAGGCTTTGGTGCCTTGGTGCTATTAAGTGGCGAATTTTAGCGCATTCCCGTTTTATTTAGCCCGTAGGTGAGTTGGCTTGCGAATTCAACCAGAGTCTATCTGCAAGGCCCGATGCCCGTTGAGTCGCTTGGCTGCTAGCGCGTTCGAACACTTGCTGGGTGCCTAAGCAGGTAAAATGCACTTTAGCGCGGGTGATGGCGGTATAGACCAACTCTTTGGTTAGCAGTTGCCACTGGGCCAGGCTGGGGCTCGGCGGCAATACTAAGGCCACACGGCTAAATTCGCTGCCTTGGCTTTTGTGTACTGTCATGGCATAACAGGTTTCATGGCTGGGCAAACGGGCTGGCAAGACTTTTAATAGGCTGCCATCGGCCTTGATGAAGTGCGCCATTAAACGTTCGGGTTTATCTTCATCCTGCAAAATCAATCCGATATCACCGTTAAACAGGCCTAAGTTATAGTCATTACTTTGGATGATAATGGGCCGACCCAGATAAAACTCCTGTAGCGGTTTAATCAGCTTGGCATTGGCCAGTGCTTGAGTCACATACTGATTAATGCCTTCGACCCCATAATCGCCCGAGCGCATAGCACATAGAATACGGTACTGGTTAAAGCGTTCAATGATGTCAGCCGTGCTTGGACGCTTGCTTAAATCACTATTACTCGTATCGCTATTCAAGGCGCTGAGATAAGTGCCATATTGCTGGCAGGCTTGCTCCAGAAGTGAATTGAGTCCCATATTATTAGCAGGCTCGCTCACTTTGGCTTGGGTTTGGCTTACGACCATACTGTGTTCTAACCAGCTCAATTCTGCAGGTCCCTGTTGCCATACCTGCAAAATACTTTGAAGATCTGCGCGATTAACGGCACTGGCGAGCAGTCCAATCCCTGCATCGCCTTTAAATCTGTGGCTGTGCATTAGCATACATAAGCTATCGCCAAGTTTAGGGGCGTCGTTGATATAGGGCGTTAACTCAAAACCCGTTAATGCACTCAGGCGCAGGGCTTGCTCCTTGGAATAGCGCATTTGCCACAGAGCAGGGCTGCTTGACGCTATGTTGTTCTGAGCAAGGTTATTGGGATCTACTGGTATTTTAAGGCCCGCACAAATATCGGCGAGCACAGCGCCCGCCTCAACCGAGGCGAGTTGATCCTGATCGCCGAGTAAAATCAAACTGGCGTGCTCAGGCAATGCGCTGAGCAATTTATACATCATGGGCAAATCGACCATAGAGGCTTCGTCGACGATTAATAAGTCGAGCCTAAGCGGATTACCTTGGTGGTGGCGAAAGTGCGGCGAATTGGGGATCACCCCGAGCAGCCTGTGTAAGGTTGATGCCTCCTCTGGAATGCGGCCCAGAGCCGTTAAAAAGTCTTGGTTATTTCTATTGCGAGCTTCATCAATAACATTAGCATGGGCGCTGAGTTCCTTCGCCAGACGCGCTTTTGAGGCTTTGATTGATTCGCTTAAGCGAGCCGCCGCTTTTCCCGTTGGCGCGACTAAACGGATTTCCTGCTGTGATTCCATTTGTAGTAATAACAAAAGCTTAGTCACAGTGGTGGTTTTGCCCGTCCCTGGGCCGCCAGTGATCACCGACAGTTTTTTACCCAGCGCTGTGGCCGTGGCGACCTTTTGCCAATCAATGGTTGCTGCGCTTTGTGTGCCTTCACTTTTAGTGATTACATTGGTAGTGATTGCATTGCGAGTGAGTGAATGGGGCGCGAGCTCAGTGGCAGGGAACAGTTGATCTAACAGCGATCTCAACTTAGCGGTTTGAGTTTGCTCTTGGTGGCTTACCTCTTCAGAGTGTTTAGATACGCTGCCTGATAGGCGGATTAACGAAGCGGCCACTGAGGTTTCAAATTGATGATAACGTTGCAAATAGAGTCTGCCATTATCAAAAATAAGTGGTTTGTTACTGCCCGCTTGGCCAACGGCATCAAAGGTTTGCAAAGTCTCTGTGAGCGCTTCGAGACTTAAGATGATTTTACAATGGCTATTTTGCTCGGCCATAGGATTAAGCGGCACGATATGGGCGAGCACTAGGCAGCTGTGCTGTGAAGATAATTGCTGGCTCAACAGCGCACATAGCAACATAAACAAGGGTTGTTGGTTATCACTCGGATGTAAGTGGCTCATCTCGAGTGCGAAATGTCGATCGAGCGGTGTGAGCAGTCGTTCTTGCTCCCACAGCTTTAAAAGCTCTGTTAGATTTGCGGTAAGCTGGATTGAGCCGTGATCTATCCATTTTGCCGCTGTGAGTGAATGTGCATTTAGCCCTTGGGTTGAGCGCATCATGCCGTGACTCCTGTATCTATTGCATCAGCTAATCTGCTGTGAAATAAATTGTCATTAAAAAGTGAATCCAGCGCGAGAATAAGTGCTTTCGGCGGCTTGTCGTAGTAAATACCGTAGCCGGGATACTGAGCCGACATTCCCCGTAAGAACAAGTAATAACAACCGCCGATGTGGCTGTCGTAGTCATAACTTGGCAGGCGTAAACTCAAATACCTGTGCAGCGCCAATGAATAGAGAATGTACTGCAAATCATACCTGTGATCGGTTATTGCACTTTGCAGCGCGCTCTGATGATAGGCATTGATGTTGTCGCCTAAATGATTCGACTTATAGTCGGCGATATAATATTGACCTTGGTATTCAAAGGTTAAATCGATAAAGCCTTTGAGCATGCCCTTGAGTTCATCAAACTTAAGTGTCGACTCATAGCCAAATTGCTGCAGTAGCGCATTGAGCTCAGTATCCTTAAGCTCGCTTAAGGGTAAATAAAATTCCATTTCGACTAAGGTATCCTGCGGCGATAACTTGGCTAAGCACAGCTCTGGATGTTCAGGTTTGGCCGTCTTGGAATTATTCTCGAAGGCCGATGTTGAAGGCATTGTCGTTGGCACTGTTGTTGATGACACTGTTGATGGCATGAGCCCAAGCGGCGCATGCAGCACATCCAAATACCAAGTGTGCAATACTGTTTGCCATTCGGGCGCGATACCGTATTGCAGCATAGCTTTAGGCAATTGCAACGGTAAGTCGATTTCTGCCTGCGTAAAATCAATCTCTTCTAATACTAAATGCATAAAGCTACCGGCATTGGCGCCGCGCTCAAAGTTAAAGCGATTGAGCATGTCATCCTGCACATCATGACTTGGCTCATCAGGAATAGAGAGTGTTTGCACAGCCGTATATTCAAGCGTACCTAATATTTCATCGTCGGCACCCGGCGCGGCTTTACCATGGCTGGTATTTTTAACTAGGCCTGAATAACTGCCGACTCGCCACGGCGTGCAGTATTGGCGGGTTAAGGTTTTCGCGCTCAGTATTTGTGCTATGTCTTGGCTTGAGGGCAATGGCCGCTCGTCTATGTCATCGGGCACCTTATCAATACTTATGGCTTCCACATCTTGAGCGAGCTGCTGTGCTGCATTGCAGATACGGGCAAAGTCACATTCTGAGTCGCTTATGCCGAGCAGATAGCCGATGGCGGTTTCATGCAGCTGACTTTTAAGGCCATTTTTAAGCTGACGACTGTGGTTGGCGATATACAAGTAACACAAATACACAGGGCGAGTGAGCGCCACATATAGCAAGCGTAAGTCTTCGGCCAAGGTTTCTTGTTTGGCGCGATCCCAACCCTCATCCGTGCCTTCGATATCCCATACTAGCTCTTGCTCACCTGCATCGTTGGTTCTGTGGTACAGCATAGGCGTCGGGCGACGGCGATTGTCGCGGGCTAGGCTGACAAAGGGCACAAAACACACGGGGTACTCAAGGCCCTTACTCTTATGGATAGTAACGATCTGCACCAGATTCTGCTCGCTTTCAAGGCGCAGCTGCTGTTCATCGGTTCCCGTGTTATCAATCAGTTGCTGTTCATACCAATTGAGTAGGGCGCTAATACCATCAAGCTCGGTGGCCTTTTGCTGTAATAGCTCGGCAAGGTGGCGAAAATCCGTCAGGCGGCGCTCGCCGTTGGTGGCATCTTGCTCCTGTGCATCGGTTTGCGTACTGGCGGTGTGCAGTAAACGGTCAATCAGCTTAGTGCTATTGGCAAGGCTTAATAGCGCGGGCATGATGCCGCGTTTTTGCCACACTTGGTGCAAGTTAAAAAACTGCTCTAATAACAGTTGTCTGTGCTCTTCATCTTGGTTAAAGGCATGAATTTGCTCAGCGCTGTAGCCCAATAATACCGTGGCTAGGGCGCTGCGCAGTGCTCGCTCATCCTTAGGATTCGCCAGAGATCGCAAAATTAACGCCATTTCCCGCGCTTCAAGGGTATCGAATACACTGTCGCGACTTAAAAACACCGCGCCTATGTGGCGTTTACTCAGTGCGGTTTTCATCACCGCGGCTTCGTTGCGATCCCGCACTAAGATAGCGATGTCTTTAGCGATCAAAGGCCCTTTCGGGCTGTGGCACGCGCCATTGGCCGCATCTGTCAGTAAACGGGTGATCTCCGCCGCTGCATCTTCGGCGAGCAAGTGTCTGGCGGTGGTTTTGTTGAGGCCGTTTTCTGCGCTTTCGCTTAAGAGTCTTAATCTTAAGGCGGCTGGATTGGCGGTTTTTTCAGTGAGGGTTTTCCCCTTGGCACTGCTGGGCGTTTTCACGCTATCAAAGGGGATCGACTGACTGATAAACGGATCGTGATGCTGGCTAAAGAGATGGTTAACCCCAGCGACCATGTTTGCGCTTGAGCGGTAGTTAGTATCTAGATGATAGTGGGCCTGCGTATGATGACGGGCCTCAATATAGGTATGGATATCGGCGCCGCGAAAGGCATAAATGGCCTGTTTAGGATCGCCAATCATCAACAGGCTGAGCTTGTTCTCTGTAGTATCTACACCTTGCTGCTTAAACGAGTAGCGGTCTTGGTAGATGCCAGAGAAGATCGCAAATTGCAGCGGATCGGTATCTTGGAATTCATCAATAAGCGCAACGGGGAAACGTGTCGCCACGGCTTTGGGCAAGGTTTCATTATTAGCGTTTAACGCGCTCGCTAATGTCGTGAGTAAGTCATCTGGGGTCAGCACATTTTTTTGTTGTTTTTGCAGGGCAAATCGCTCGCTTATGCCAAGTTTCGCACTATATAAAAATGCCGGTTTAATGGCGGTAATCAATGTGGCGAGCTGCTCCATATGATCCATCAGCGGCGCTTCGCTCACGCTTGGGATTACGCCGCCCTTGTTGAGCTTTAACTCAGACAAGGACAAGGCTTCTAACTCTTTCAGCGGCGGCAACCCATGACCGAAAGCGAGCCAGTTATCCAGTGCATCGAACATGGCGGCGAGCTTGGGGTACTTATCCGTTGCTTTGCCAAAGCGGGTGCCATTCAGCGGCAAACTGTGCAGCAATGCCAATAAGCCATCGCGTCCTCGTGGCCAAGCTAATTTAAAGCGCTCTAAACTTTGGCGCAGTGACAGGGCTAAGGCATCAAATTTAAGCGCGGGTTTTAGGGGCTTTGCTTGACTGGCGCCAAGGAGCGGTCGCAACTGTTTGACCAAACCATCGGGCTCGCCAAATTCCTTAGCAATGATTTGCGCTAAGTAATCGGGCAGCGGATAACAGGCCTCACGCCAAAAATCCCGCACCGCATGGTGCAAAAACTCGCTGTCGTCTAAGGTGAAGTCCGATTCGAACAGCAAGGAAGACTCAAAGGCGAGATCCGATAAAATTCGCTGACAGAAACCGTGGATGGTAAAAATTGCCGCTTCGTCGAGGGATTTAAGGGCGAGATCGAACCGCCGCAGGGCAATGGCGCGTTCACTCTCTGGGGTGTTGTCATACAACGCCTGCACAAAGGGATCGGCAATCGTTAGCCCTAAGAAGCACTTAAAGGCGACTTGAATACGGCGACGAATACGATCCCGTAATTCTTCGGTGGCCGCATTGGTGAAAGTGACCACGAGAATTTGCTCACAGGTCAGCGGCGCTGCTATGCCATCGCCAAGCAATAAGCGTAAATAAAGACCTGAAATCGTGTAGGTTTTACCTGTGCCAGCGCTGGCCTCGATAAGACGACTACCGCCAAAGGGCAATGTGAGTGGATCAAGCGCCTGCGCCGCTGAATGTAACGCTGCTGTGTTTAACTGCATCTGTTCACTCATGCTTGCTCTCCCTGTGTGCTATGGTGGTTTAAATGTGCTGCAGTCGCTTGTGTTTCAGTTGTTTTTACATCGGGAGTTTGGCCTTGGCTCATGCCATCGTTCAGCGCAAATTCTTCAAGCTGAGCCAGCGTATCTTTGAGATATAAACTCACCATAGGGCGATAGATGCGCTCGGCTAATCCACCAAAGCTTTCCTCAGAGAAATCCCGCGGAAAACTGAATAAGCGTTGGTAATGGGGCTCGTTCCCTTCGCCTAATTGACTCTGCTCATCCAGCCATTCAGGTAACGCTTGCTGCAAACGTTCATCATGCTCACCCTCGCTGCTGACGTAGGCCAGTGAGGTGCGCGGCATAAAACACAGTGGGTATTGCTGACCTTGATAAAACAGTACCAGCAAATCGACCAGTAACGCATGGGCGCGCTCAGCTGTGATTGGCGCTAAGGCGTGGAAATGCCCCATGTCGAGTAGATAGCTTGCATGTGTGTGGCCCATTGCCATTAAACACAGGTGGCGAAGGTATAACCTCAGCACATCGCGGCCGTGGGCGCTACCGGGACGGTAATTCACTAATCCCTTAGGGCTGATGTCATCAATACGGCCTTGCAGTAACACTTGCTGGGATTTATCCGCCGTGATGGGTAAGTCAAACAGGAGTTTAATATCCGCATGACTACTTGTTTGTTCTCCCTTGAGGAACAAGGTTCTGCCAATCAAAGGCTTAATATCGTGCTGATATTGGCGTAGCAGTAAATCATCGAAGGGCTGCATCGGTAAACTGCCGCTGGCTTTGAGGCGTTTAATCAGCTCGATATCGGGCTCAGTCAGACCTTGGCCTATGGCATCGTCGAGTAACTGGGCCTGCAACATATAGCGCTCTAGGGCATTTAGGCTAAAGGGCTCGTCATTATCATCGGCCTGAATATTGAGGCTAAGATCGACTTTAAGCGTTCGGTTGAAAAAGAACTGCGCCGGATTTCGAAAGAAACGGATCAGGGCGGACACATCCACTTGCTTGCTTTGCGTTGCGTGCAGAGGAGCGGGCTGTGCATCGGCCTGTAGCATTGAGTCTTGCTCATCCGCTTCGAGCATGATGCGAGTTTGCGCGCCGATAAAGCGGCCCGCATGTGTGCCCGCTGCGTCGGCATTGGGTGGACACCATTGCTGGCTGTAACTTTGGCCTATGCTTGAGCCATTTTTGTCATCACTTTTTATTGTGGCTTGATACAACTTGGGATCAAAGGGTTGCAGTGGCTGGTGGCTGACAATCGCGTTATAGAGGGCCTTTTCAGCATCCTCTGGGTCTATGGGGCTTGAAGCTTTCTGCGATTGAGCCAATAGCGTTTCAGGCAAATAGCACAGCTGACAATATTCAATCAGTTCAGAGACGAGCATAGAGGCGATACGCTCAGAGTTATCTCGTTCGCTACGACCGATATAGCTGATATACAGTTGCTCACGCGCCGACAATAAGGCTTCTAAAAACAAATATCTGTCATCGAGGCGTCGGGAGCGATCGCCTTTACGGGCACCAAAGTGTGCCATTAAATCAAAGCCGACGGGATGCTGAACCCTAGGATAAACCCCATCGTTCATGCCGAGTAAACACACGACCTTAAAGGGGATCGAGCGCATCGGCATCAAAGTACAAAAGTTCACGCTTCCCGCAAGATAACGCTGGCCGACCCGAGATTCGGTTAAGCGTTGATTAAACCATTGCTGCAGCACTTCGATACTGAGGCTCAGTCCGCTTATGCTCTGTTGGGCTAGCGTCTCGAACATACTTGTATCTAACGAGTTTGAATCCAAGGGCTTGCCCGCCGATAGTAACTCTTGCTCTAGGGCGGCAATGGCATCGCGGATTTCCTGCAATTGTTCGCGCTCGTCTTCATCTGTGTCGTAGAAGGCATCCAGTAGCTCAGTTAATTCCGCTAAGCGCAGGGCGCCCACTTGCGGCAGGGCGAGTATTTGCGCCGTTTCATCGA
Source organism: Shewanella sp. MF08487 (assembly GCF_050848685.1). Lineage (NCBI taxonomy): Bacteria > Pseudomonadati > Pseudomonadota > Gammaproteobacteria > Alteromonadales > Shewanellaceae > Shewanella > Shewanella sp. MF08487. Next base: position 55,279 of record NZ_JBOZPB010000001.1, on the reverse strand, counting down.
GTACTTCAATAAAATTGAGTAACTTACCTAACGCCTGCGCCGATTGGCCTTCGATGCCAGTCACGATCAAATGGTCTTGGTACAGCGGCGCATCGTCACTCAAGGCGTAGCCTAAAATCAGCCTTTTAATACCAAAGGCCCAGGAGTTTTGCTCAAACGCTGGCACACCTTGTTTAAGGCGGCTTTGTTCATCGCGGCCCCAACGCACGCCCGCTTCATCTAACCAGCGGCGTATGAGTTGCAATTCATCGTCATCGAGCTGGAAACGGCGCAAAATGGCGGGCACTTCGAGTATGCTCAAAATGTCGGTCAGACCAAAACGACTCTGATTAATCCCGAGTAAATTCAAAAAGCTATTGATGAGCGGTGATTCCTGCGCTGCGCCGCGGTCGGCAATGGCGTAGGGAATGTAATGCAGACCTTGCTTCGCCGAGAAGACAGCATCGATGTAGGGCGCGTAAGCGGCGACATCGGGCATCATCACCACTATGTCTTTGGGTGTCAGGTCGACATCATTGCTGAGTAACTCAAGCAAGTGATCGTGCAGGGTTTCGACTTCCCGCAGTGGGCTGTGACAACTCTTGACTCGAATGGATTCATCGTCGCGCTTAAGCAGGCGTCTGTTCTTGACATTCTGATACAGCTCGGCATCTGGCCCTAGTACTCTGTCTAAGGTTTGCATCTCTAAAATATCGTATTGCACCCCGTGGAGCATGCTGGCATGACTGTGTGGCGAGTTGGGATCGTCGCAGGGCTCACAATACACATCGTCGCCAAAGTCGCAGTGTTCGGCGGGGAGCTCAAGCAGCATATCGAGTAATTCACGGCCCATCTTGCCGTTATTGGCAAGCAGCGGATTGCCTACTTCGAGTTTATCTTCCCATAGTTCTGCTAATTGACGTTTACCCGCATATTGCACCGCCATGCGGGCACGATTACGGGGATCAACAATGTCGCCCCAATAGTGTTGACACGGGCTTAAACCCAGCACGATCACATCGATACGTCCTGCCAGATGGTAAAGCACTTCGAGGGTTTGCGGCGCCATTGAGGAAATGCCAAACACAAATAAGCGTTGTGGCAATTGGGCGAGTGACGTGTCGGGATTATTCAGCGCGGCAATCAAGTCGCTGTGCAGATTGGCTCTGTGGTAATGGCTTTGATTAAGCTCATCACGGTTAAAGGCAATCAGTGCGCGCCATAAAATAGGTTGCCAGCGTTGGTCTTCATTCAGCGATTTGGTAAGTGATTCGGGATGCTCGTTTTGCTCCCACGCTAAAATCCAATCGGGGCGATACACTAAGTATTGGTCGAAGATATCGGCGATCCGGCCACAGAGTTGGTACAGCTTAATGTCGTCAGCCGTCATATCACTGGTGTTGAAATGTTCACTTGTGTCGGCGGTATTTGTGGTAGGCGTATTTTCTAGGGTATTACCTAGATAGTGTCTCAATGGCCCAAAGGCGTCATCTTGTAACATGCGCGGCAAGAGTTGCATCAGCTTCCACGTCATCGCCGCCTTAGTGAAGGCGTTGTCCTTAGGCACATCGGGCAATAAGTCATGGCACAACTGCCAAGTAAAGCTCGATGGCAGCGGGAATTCCAATGCGGCGGCAATCCCATTTTGTTTGGCGATTTCGAGGCGCAGCCAAGTCGACATGCCAGGACTCTGCACCAGAATATGCTCGTTACTCAGTAGACGTGCAAAAGCAAGGGGTTGGGTCAGGTAAGCGGCTAAATGGGCGCAGAGCACTTCCATCTGATTGGACTGGATTAACTTTAGCATGTGCAACTCGGCATGGTGACAATAAAACAATTCTATGTGTTTGATTTATAAGATTCAACACTATTGCTGCTTCTGTGGAATTAACCCGCAATTTTAGGTGTTTATTGGTGCTTGCTCCGATGAGGTATCGTCAGTTACAGCTCAGTTTACGAATGCTAGGCTAGATTGAACTTATCTTTCACTTTGGCTCTGAGCAATAACCAGTTGAGTTGCTTTGCCGCCGCGTTAAATGCGGTTAAATGCGCTTGATAGTCTTTAGCCGGTAAATATTGGTACTTCAGCGCTACATAACTTTGTGTCAAGGTTTGGAACAGCGTGCAAAGCTTTGGTGCACTGTGTTGGTATTGCTCGATAATCTGCTGCGCAAATTGATTGGGTCCATCACTGTCTTTGCGCTTAATGCCGAGGTGTGCAAGACGATTACAGAGCTGTTGATAATGAGTACTAATGGGATCGCCTTGAACTCTAAAATGTAATAAGCCCGCGCTGTAGGCGATATAGAGCACGATAAGGCTGATACAGAGCCCCATAAAGACCGCGATTTTAGTGTGAGTCACATCGCCTAAAATGCCACTGAGCACTTGATTTTGCTTCTCTTGGTTAAAACCCAGTACCCACACGCTCCAGTAATAATCTATGCTGGCAAAACGTTGTCTTAACTCATTGAGCCAAGGCATTGATTTAAATCGTAAGCTACTAAAAGGGCTTTCCTGCAGGTAACTCTGCTCGGGATCAAATTGGGCGTCGAATCCCTGTTCGATACGATTGGGCGCCACCATAGCGGTGGGGTCGAAACGCACCCAACCTTCATCTTCAAGCCAAACCTCAGCCCATGCGTGGGCCATATATTGATACACACTGTAGTAACCCGCTTGCGGATTAAATTCACCGCCCTGATAGCCTGTGACCATACGCGCGGGTAAGCCTGTGGCCCGCGCCATAAAAATGAAGGCTGCGGCATAATGAACACAAAAACCGGCTTTGTTTTCAAATAGAAAATCATCCACTTGCTGCGGCCCAAGGGGAGGCGGTGTGAGTGTGTAGAAGAAAGGTTCACTATTAAAGTGGCCCATCATGGCCCATAGCCGTGGCTTAGGCGCGGGATACTGAGTCTTAAACTGCTCAGCTAACGCCAAAGTGCGTGGATTACTTTGGCTCGGCAGTTCGAGGTTAATCTGCCTTTGCCGCGCCGAGAGCTTGAGATCCATCTTCGCCTTGGGCCAAGACTCCACTTGATAACTCATTCGCTGATCGACATTGCGCAGCGCTAACAGTCGATAGTCGGGCATATTGACCACGCTATCATCTTGGCTGTAGGCAACATCGAGACCAAATAACCACGGCTGGTGGCTCGGCTCAGCAATCACTTGATAACGAAGACTAGGCTTATCTTGCACACCTGATGCTGTCTCTTGATCTTCGCTGCTTATCGGAGCAGGACTATTACTTATGGGATCACTCATTGGATCACTCATGGGATTAGGATTATTGACCATCAATGCTGGGCTGGGCCTAGAGGGCGGAAACAGCAGGGCATCTTTTTGCAACTGTTTAATCCCCACGTCTTGGCGCCAAGTGACACCATCATAGTTCTCCATCACGAGGGCGCGCCAATATAACTCGGCATTAATGGGCTTTGCATTGGTAAAACTCGCCCTAAAGGCAAGTTCAGTCGAACGGGTGAGCTTACCTATATCACCAATCGCCAGACTATCGGACAAGCCCGTTTGGGCTTCTTTCATGTTGGGCACTAACCAGAGCGGCGCAAGACGCGGTAATACTAAAAACAGCAGTAGCGCGAGGGGCACACTCTGCAATAAAAATTTGCCACCGATCCAAGCCGTGTGTTTTAAGGATTGCTTATCTTGATACAAAGTCACGAGTACGCAGGTATTGATCAGCGTTACCACGAGTAAATGAGCGGTATTAAGCAGGGATTGATGGTCGATAAAGGTCAGCGCGATAATAAAATAGCCAGCGAGGACGACAACGCGCACATCCCTTTGATTACGCATTTCAATGTATTTTAAGGCATAACCTAACAGCAGCAGATTCACTAGCGCATTGAGTAAACCAATTTCCTTTGAAACGAGTGCTAATGTGACCGCAGAGCCGATTGCAAGACTCGTCACCAAAAAACGCGGTGGTTTTGCCACTTTGCCGACATAAATCCCCACACGCCACAGTAAACAGATAGCGCAAATGCCCAAAGTCCAAGGCGTGGTTTTATCAAATAGTGGGCTCAGTACGGCAATATTGGTGATCAATAACCAAAAAAGTGTCTGGCGGCTAATATTGTCGCCGATTTGCGGTGCTGTGCTATTGGCCGCTAACTTCATACTTGCTCCCTCGAGGTAGGGATATGATGCTGCTTGCGGGGAGCTTGATTCGTTTTTTGTGGGTGATTAGCGGCTGATGACTGATATGGGGGCTTCGCCGTTGAAGGCGCTAATTGTGGATATAAGGCAATGGCTTTTTGACAGGCGATCCTATGGTGATTGCCTATCGCGGGCGCGATCAGCACATCGTCTCCCATTGGGTTTTGCAGATGTAAGCCAAAATACTGCTCAAGTTGCGTGAGTTTATTGACTTGCCAGCTTAATTGACCCAATTGGGTTTCGAGGCGTTTGGCATCGGGTCTGAGCCTTAACCAGACGGGATCACCTTGGGGCTGCTGGAATTCTTTAGTCAACATGCCGCGACCCTGTGCCCATTGTTTCCATGCCACTTGCTTGAGGGATTCGCCGAGCACATGGGGTTTAAGGCCTTTAAACTCATCAATCCCCGACACATGTTTACCCGCGAGTAACAGGGGATCTTGCTCCGACTGAGTATGATCAGCCTCAAGCTGCAACTGTGCTTCAATTGGTTGGGCAAAGACTAAGTGACTAATGGCCAAATCCACATGGGACCACGCGCGGCAAAGCCCTAAGGGAAAGAAGGATTCAATTTTGAGCCGACCCGGTGACACTTGACCCCGCTGATGATATTCGAAGGGCACGAGCGCTTGTTGTTCATCTGTACCCAGGTTCTGCACCGTATAAGTGCGATTATGCGGATAGTTAAGTTGTATGTTATGGCCACTGTGGTGCGTGCTGATGAGGACGGGAAAGGTTAAGGTTTCGCCCGCATAGACTTCGGGCGGCGTCGTGGCCCGTAAATGTAAGCCAGCCAGATTTTTGTAACTGTAGAGAATGCAGGTATTAAAGAGGCTTAGGAGTAAGATGCTGAGGCCAATGACTAAGTTATTTTGATAGTTAGTGCCGAATAGATATAAAAGTAAAACCAGACCGAGCCAAACTAACCCAAAACCGCTCGGCAGAATAAAAATGCTGCGATGGCTTAAGGTGATTTCGGGACTCGGTGGCAAGCGTCTTGCTAACCAACGTTGCCAAATCGGGACTAACGTCGGAATGAAAGTCGGGCGTATCAGTCGTTTCACTTCTGTATCATTTCCTTGGTTTAATACGTTAACTGCATACTTTAGCGATATCTTCTCATTACAGTATCTTGCTACATAATAGGGTTAACACTGGCGAGAATTCGTTCAGATAGGGCCTCACCCTGTAATTGGCTACTGGTTCTGAGTCTATGCTCCGCTACACAACAAAATACCGCTTGCACATCTTCGGGGACTAAATAAGGTCGGCCTTCTAAAAAGGCCCATGCCTTAGCCGCTTGTAATAGCGCTTTGGTGGCACGCGGTGATAACCCCACGCTGTCACTTTGGCTACGGGAAAAATTCACTAAGGCCAGAATATAATTGAGTAAGGCATCGGAAGCGCTGACTTTGTCGCACTGCTCTTGCAGTTGCATTAAGGCCAGGGGGGTCAGGCATTGGGGCAATTGATCTAAGGTTAAGTGGTTATGATTGCTTTTAAGCATAGCGAGTTCAGCATCGTGGCTTGGATAACCAATAGACAGACGCATCATAAACCGGTCGAGCTGCGATTCTGGTAGCGAAAATGTACCGGATTGATCGGTGGGATTTTGAGTCGCGATCACAAAGAAAGGATTGGGCAATCTGTGGGTGATGCCATCGACGGAAATTTGTTGTTCGGCCATCGCTTCGAGTAAAGCGCTTTGTGTCTTAGGGCTGGCGCGATTAATTTCATCGGCCAAAATCATCTGCTTAAAAATCGGCCCGGGATGAAAGATAAATTGCGCCTGATGTTGATCAAAAATCGACACGCCAAGAATGTCTGCCGGTAGCATGTCACTGGTAAATTGGATCCGCTGGTAACTCAAGCCCAAGCTTTGGGCTATACCATGGGAAATACTGGTTTTACCCATGCCAGGTAAGTCTTCAATCAATAGATGGCCGCGGGCGAGAATACAGGCCAAAGCAAGCCGAATTTGCCTAGGTTTACCCAGCAATACTTGTTCAAGTTGTTGTAGTAATTCGCTGATCCCAGATTGTGCCACGGGCGACTCCTAATGCAGTTGAAAGCGTAGCTAACCCGAACTCGGGATAAGCTCTGTGTCTCTACAAGTTAACTAAATATACATGTGAAAACAGATAAGCTTTATCACTATGGCGGATCATCGCCTGCTTATCCAGTGGCATTTCTATTGCGAAATCAATTACTCGACTGAGTTAGATTTTGACTTGAGTCTGCTGGTGGCACAAGTCAAAGGGCGAAGCATGGTCCGTGTAATGCAAAGCGTATGACTGCGGGTGGGGTGAATAAATCACGATTTAAACAAAAGACTTAGGCTAAGGTGGATCCCATATTTCGCGGCGCTGGATCATGATTTACTCTCCTATTCTTTGAATTTAGAAAAACATGGGTAATGGGAATGAAAGTGGTTTTACAAATTGAAATAATATGAGCATTAGGAGAGATGTTCTAGGGTTTGATTTTAGAGGCTACTAATTGTAAATCAATGCGTTGGGTGCTAGTCGATAATAAGGTTTGGGTTTGGAAATAAGGACTCGATGCTGCGAGTATGTGCATCGAGTCCTATTTTAAATACTATTTAATAAGCAAAGTTAAGTTCGGCTTCGCTGAATAATGGCTGCGCTTTTTGTTTTTGCGCCTCATAAATCAATCTATAGCTGAGGACGGCTTGAACATATTCACGGGTTTCGGTAAAAGGAATCGCTTCAATAAAGCCCATAGCATCGAGTTTACCATCTGAGTTTGCTAACCAGCGACGTACTCTTGATGGCCCCGCATTATAGGCCGCGGTGGCGAGGATACGGTTTTGATTAAACTCTTTCAATAACTGGGCATAGTAAGCACTTCCAAGGTTGAGATTGAGCTCCGCGTTGTAGAGATCCTTCGGATCGTTATATTTTGCACCTTGTTTTTTAGCGGTTGCTTTAGCCGTAGCAGGCATAATTTGCATTAAACCGCGGGCACCCACACCAGAGGTTGCATAAAGATAGAAGGCGCTCTCACGGCGGCTAATAGCACGAATTTCATCGATGTTTACTTTATGCTTGTTACTAGCATGCTCAAAGCCTTCTTGGTGCGCCATAGGGAAGCGTAGCGGTATATCATCCCACAATTTACCTTGAATACTGGCTTCAACGCCAAAATCGTACCAGCCCTGTTCGTGGGCATAACGACCATAACGGGCACGCATAGTGTTATCACTGCGTTTGAGCAGCGATATCCATTCGTAGCGCGCATCAAAATAGCGGTCCAGAGCCATTAATTCTTGCACCCTAACAAAGCCTACATCATCGGTTAACTTTTGACTGCTGGTATCGACAACGGGCTCGGGGCTTTGATTAAGCGACACCGGTTTGTTTAAGTACTGCGCCGCGGCAAAACCGTAAAAATTGCGTTCATTACTGATAGTGGCAAGTGCCTTGGTGGCACTCTCTGGCGCATCTTTGGCATTGGTACGATAGAGCCAATATTGCCAACGTTCTTTAGCTAAGGTTTCGGGTTGTAGCAGGTTCAAATATCGCGCAATGCTGCGCATGTCATGATCGCGAATTGCCCATCTTAAACGGCGCTCAAACAAGTCGTCATTTTTTAACGTAGCTATTTCGGCGTCGGCATAGTCTTTATGGTCATCATCTTGTTCAATTAATACGCGGCGAACCAAGTATTTATTTAATTGTTCTGCCTGAGCTGGCGTGAAACGATGGGCATTTTGATACCGAGTATATAAATTAATGGCTTGATCGAGGTCCTTGCGAGCAAGGCGTTTTAGCCCCGCGGCAACAATGTCACCGACAATGGGATTTTTATCATTAAATTTTTCGGTATGGCGCAAACTATTAGGATCTTTAAATACGGCGACTAAGCGTTTTGCTTCGTTATTGTGGGTGGTGATTTTTTGGGATAAATAACTCAGTAGACTTGTTTCACCGGCCTCAAAACTCAGCATCATCCGTGCCCATACGACATCTTGTGTACGTTTACCGGCTTTGGTCCAAGTATTAAATAGTGGATCACATTCCTTTGGCCGTGAACCACCATAAACCCACAGAGATTGCGCGGCAGCATAGGCGGTTTTAATGTCACCTTGTGCCAGTTTTGCTTCAAAGAAGTAACATTGCAGGCGGATATCGGCGGGGGCTGCTTGGGCGATAGTCAGGTAATCATTCCAACGATTTTGGCTGCCAGCATTGTATAAGTATTTAGACCTTAACCTGTTGTACATAGGCGTGGTCTCATACTTTTCAATTAATGATTTAGCCGCAAAACCAGATAAGCCATTGAGATTACCAATATCAATATCGTGATCTAAGTAGATTGCCAGCGGATAATCACCGAGTTTTGCTCGCAGAGGTTTGTAAACTGCATAGTCTTGCTTTTTTAATGCTTGTTCAGCTTCTATAAAGATTTTTTGCGTCGATGTTAGCGCAAGTGCAGCAGGGGCATTGAGTGCACCTGCAAGCAATATTGCACTAGAGATAACCACATTCATAACGGCTTTGCACATGGCGCATTTGCCTCCGGGCATTCAGGTTTCAATCGACATTTTTGCATCGATTCAAGGTAATTAGTGAGTATTTCGTTGTTTATTCAGCACCGCATTAAGCGGGTTCGAGTTCGGTATTGCTGCGCTCTGGCTGCAAATTGGCATCAAGCTCATCGTCCTGTGTGTCATTATCATCTTGAGCTTCATTGAGCGCTTTTTCGAGCAGCATTTTATCCAGTTGTTTACTGGTATCGACACCAAGTTGTTGCATTAAATGAGCTTGGCGTACAAGGTTACCTTTACCCGATGACAATTTGTTCATCGCACTGTGATAGGTTTTTTCGGCGTTATCTAAGGCGCGGCCGAGTTTTTCCATATCTTCAATATAACCACATAACTTGTCGTAAATGCGGCCCGCTTGCTTGGCAATCGTTTGCGCGTGTTGATTTTGGTATTCATAGCGCCAAATATTATTAATTGTGCGCAGGGCCACCAATAAATTGGTTGGGCTGACTAACATAATATTTTGCTCAAGGGCAAAATTGACTAGGCTAGGATCATGTTCTAACGCCAGTAAAAATGCCGGTTCAATAGGAATAAACATCAACACATAATCGAGGCTCTTAAGCCCGTGCAGATTTTGATAATCCTTTTGACTCAATCCCTTAATGTGGCTGCGAATCGAGATCACATGCTCATTAATCGCCTGTTGGCGCAGGGCAGGATCTTCACTGTTAAAGTAACGCTCATAACTGACCAACGACATTTTAGCATCGATGACCACATCTTTATTTTCTGGCAGATGGACAATGACATCCGGCTTAAAGCGTTTGCCGTTATCGTCCTTTAAATCTTGTTGAGTATGGTACTCGTGGCCTTCACGTAGGCCACTTTCCTGCAATACGCGATCGAGGATCACTTCACCCCAGTTGCCTTGCTGCTTGTTATCACCCTTAAGCGCTTTAGTCAGGTTGATGGCGTCTTGACTCATCTTAAGATTGAGATCCCTTAGGTGCTCAAGTTGATGTTTAAGAGCACTGCGCTCGGATTGTTCGTGGGTGTAGGACTCACGAATTTGCTGCCTGAATCCTTCAAGCTGTTGTTTTAATGGCCCAAGTACACCTTCAAGTTGACTGGCATTTTGGTGCTTAAAGTTTTCACTACGCTCTTCAAAAATACGATTCGCGAGGTTTTCAAATTGGGTTTGAAGGCGTACCTCAGCCGATTCGAGACTGGCGATTTTATCCTGCAGTGACTCTTGCTGGGCATCGGCCTTGGCTTGAATGGTTTGCTGCATAGCATTGGATTTTGACAGCGCTAATTGAATTTCTAGTTGGCGGCGCTGGCTATCAGTTAATTGCTGCTCTAAAGTGGGAACGCGTTCCGCTAAGGCTTCGGCTTTACCTAATTGCTCAATTTTAAGTTCAAGACGCTGTTGGTATTGGCGTAACTGTGCTTCTTTGTCATCGACCAAAACTTGCTGTTGTGCCAAGGATAATTCGGCATCTTCGTTCACTTGACGCATTTCTTGTTCAAGTTGGTCTTTGTGTTCTTGCCAGCGTTGGCGTGTGAGCCTTTGATTGAGCAGTGCACCTATCAACAAGCCCAAAAAAGCAATCGCGAGAAGGCCGATGATTTCGGCGACAGAAAAAGATTGAAAAAATGGCATGTTCAATAGCACTCCTTTAGCATTGACGTCTAGGTTCGCATGCTCAATAACAGGCTTCAAGCCCTTTAAGCAACTATATCTGCGCTTAATGCCTGAATGAGCAAGTCTTATACGTTTAAGGTGAATTTATTCACGGGTAGAAAGTTTTTTTGGCTTTTACCTGTCTATATAACAGTGTGCGATACAGACGAGCGCCAGATAAGGTTTTATCGCGACTCGATAGCTTAAATTATCAGATTGCAGAGGTGTCAATTGGCTAAAAATTCTCGTTTTACCCCAGGTATTCTCAAAAAAGCGCAGTGGCACATGCAAGATAATCAAGTGACTCCCGAAGCGGTATTTCGCTCGCGTAGACAGATTGTAAAAGTAATGGGCCTCGGTGCTATCGGCGCCAGTGTGCCAGGTTATGTGCAAGCCGGATTATTCGATTTATTTGGCGAACAGCCTAAATCATCCTTTATCACTACGCCACTGACCTTTCAAACCAATAAATACTACGGCGACACCGATGTGTTAACGCCGTTTGATAAAGTTACCCAGCACAATAACTTTTTTGAGTTTGGTACGGACAAGCAAGATCCTTCCAATAATGCCCAAGACTATAAAGTCGATCCTTGGCAACTGCGTATTGAAGGTGAAGTTGAACGGCCAATGACCTTAGATTTTAATGATCTGACAACTATGTTCCCGCTTGAAGAGCGCAACTATCGTCTACGCTGCGTTGAAGCTTGGTCTATGGTCGTTCCTTGGGTGGGCTTTCCCTTGGCGGCATTATTGAAAAAAGTTGGCGTCACGAATAAAGGCAAATATGTTGCTTTTGAAACGGCCTTTGATCCCGAACAAATGCCGGGCCAAAAGAGTCGATTAATGGGCGGTGGCATTCATTATCCCTATGTTGAAGGCCTCACGATAGCCGAAGCCATGAACGATTTAACCTTAATGTCGGTCGGTTTGTACGGTAAAACCCTGCCACCGCAGAACGGTGCTCCCATTCGCTTGGTGGTGCCATGGAAATACGGTTTTAAGAGTATTAAATCAATTGTGCGAATTCGGGTAATGGATAAACAACCGCCAACCAGTTGGAACCAGCTTGCTTCACACGAATATGGATTTTATGCCAACGTCAATCCGGCGGTAGATCATCCGCGCTGGTCACAGGCCACAGAGCGCCGCATTGGCGAGGGTGGATTATTTTCAGCCACCCGTATCGATACCCAACCATTTAATGGTTATGGCGAATTTGTTGCTTCACTTTATGACGGTATGGACTTGAGGAAAAACTATTAATGGTTTGTTTGTTGTCTCGTTTGCAGCAAGGCGGGCATAATCTATGTTCAGGCTAACCCCTAAGCACTTGTTTTGGCTAAAAGCATTGTTTCATTTGTTAGGGTTACTGCCTATCGCCTATTTAGTGTTAACTGTGATATTGGGCCGCGCGGGTGGCGATCCCGTGCAGCACATTATTCACTACACAGGCATAGGTGCGTTAAATGCTTTAGCCGCCACCTTACTGATTTCACCTATTGCTAAGCTGACAAAGCAAGGGCTATTAATGCAAACTCGCCGTTTGGTGGGCTTATATGTGTTTGCCTATGCCACTTTGCATATTCTGGCATTTTTCAGCTTAGATCTGCTGTTTGCTTGGGGGTTATTGTTTAGTGAGGTCGTAAAACGGCCGTATATTTTAGTTGGCGCAGTGGCTTATCTTATCGTCACCGCTTTGGCGATAACTTCGTTTAAAGCCTTGATGCGTAAGATGGGACGTCGTTGGCAAACCTTGCACTATGGGGTGTATTTAGTCGCGATATTGGCGCCAATCCATTTTTACTGGTCGGTAAAATCAGAAATCATTGAGCCGAGTTTGTATATCTTAGGTTTTAGTGTGTTATTGCTGTGGCGTATGCCTTGGTTTAAACGCAGGTTTAGCCGAAAAGGGGTAAACAAAACGGCACAAAAGGTGACAAGTGCAGCAAGTTAAATAGCGACAATCCAACGTCAGCACAACGCGAGTTGTTAATCTTGAGGTGGTTTTACAAGTGGTTTTACGAGTTTAAATGCCTATGCTAAATATGCAGCATAAAAAATGCCGAACTTAACCTTCGGCATTTTTATTGTTCAGTTTTAACCTAGTGAATAGGCCGCGATTTAACCTAAACCTTGTGTCATTGATTTCATTTGAATGAACTCAATTTTATAACCGTCTGGGTCTTCAACAAAAGCAATCTCAGTGGTGCCGCCTGCGACTGGACCTGGGGCGCGAGTGACTTTGCCACCGGCTGCAGCAATAGCAGCACAACGGGCGTAAATATCTTCATCGCCTATGGCTAAATGGCCGAAACCAGTACCTAAATCGTACTTGTCTGTGCCCCAGTTGTAGGTCAGTTCGACTACGGCTTGGCCGGTAGACTCTTCACCGAACCCTACGAAAGCTAAAGAATATTTGTACTCTGGATTTTCTGAGGTACGAAGGAGTTTCATGCCAAGCACGTCAGTATAAAAAGTAATACTGCGTTCTAAGTTACCGACACGGATCATAGTGTGTAATAGTTGTGACATAGGGTTCTCTTGATAAATAAATTACCCGTCGAGTATATCAAAAATGCGTCTAGGGATGAGGATAAATGTAGTTCTTAGTGGACTTTGTTGTGCTTAAGTCAATCGAGTACAAGGGCTCCATCCGATTAACTTTTATGTCTTGTGATAAAGAAATAGCCGATAAATTGGCTGTTGCTCACAAAACACAGATCCAAATATGGGTTTTTGTCATGGGCTTGTTGATAATGTCGTTGTACCCACTAGGAGATTGAATAATGAACATCGAACTAAAAATGGCCTTAGGCACGACTGTTGTTATAGCGTTATTTTTCAGCGCGTTCTTCGTTTCCATTTTTTGACGAACATATAAGTTTTAATTAAGCTTGTACCTCATTAAGCAAAAAAAGTCGCTAATGCGACTTTTTGTTTGTCTGTGATTTAATGCGCGTAAGAGTTAAAAATGAATTTAATATCTGGTTTAGCGGAACTGAAATGAACTTCATTGCTGATCCTAATGCGAGGTGTAATGCCACAAACACTGCGAATAACTAGACTACATCGCTTGAGGCTTATTCATCAGGATAAATTTTATCTTTAAACTCGCATAAATCTTCGATGATACAGCTGCCGCAGCGCGGTTTACGGGCGAGGCAAGTGTAGCGCCCGTGCAGGATAAACCAGTGGTGCACATCGACTTTAAATTCCGCAGGCACGACTTTCAGCATTTTCTCTTCCACTTCGACCACGTTCTTGCCCAGGGCAAATTTAGTGCGATTGGCGAGGCGGAAAATATGCGTATCTACCGCAATAGTGGGCCAACCAAACGCAGTATTGAGCACCACGTTTGCCGTTTTGCGGCCAACGCCGGGCAGAGACTCTAGCGCTTCTCTATCTTCAGGAACTTCACCATGATATTTCTCAATTAAGATCTCACACGCTTTGATGACATTGACAGCTTTGTTGTTATATAAGCCGATGGTTTTTATATATTGTTTTAAACCATCCACCCCTAGGGCATAAATACTGCAGGGAGTATTAGCAACGGGAAAGAGCTTATCAGTTGCCTTATTCACACTCACATCCGTTGCCTGTGCCGATAAGGTCACTGCGACCAAAAGCTCGAAGGGGCTAGAAAAATTGAGTTCGGTTTCAGGTTTCGGATTGTTATCGCGAAGACGAGTGAGGATCTGGATGCGTTTTACTTGGTTCATATTAGCTAACCTTAGTGATCCGTGCACGGGTAACACTCGGTTCAGTGGCGACTTCTGGTTGGCGTTCCTTGAGTTTTTTATCAATCACATTTTTGAGGGCAATAAGTAATCCCATAATGATAAAAGCGCCCGGTGGCAGCATCGCCAATAAGAAAGGCGTGTCCACTTGCCATAGGTGGACCGTTAATGATGTTGCCCAAGGACCAAGTAATAAATCGGCGCCTTCAAACAGTGTACCTTGACTTAATATTTCCCGCGTAGCGCCAAGTACTGTTAGCACTAAGGTAAACCCCAGCCCCATCATTAAGCCATCAAAGGCAGCACTAAAGGCATTATTGCGTGAAGCAAAGGCTTCGGCGCGGCCAATGATAATGCAGTTTGTTACAATCAAAGGCAGAAATATCCCCAGTGATACATACAAACCGTAGGCGTAGGCGTTAATGAGTAATTGCACTGTGGTGACAAGCGCCGCAATGATCATCACAAACACGGGAATACGGATTTCTTTTGGTACATAATCACGCACCAAAGACACCAATATGTTAGAACCTATCAGCACCAACATGGTGGCGATACCGAGCCCTAGGGCATTGGTTATCGTGGCGGTCACCGCAAGCAACGGACACAGACCTAAAAGCTGCACTAGGCCAGGGTTATTTTTCCACAGGCCTTGCCAAGCTATTTCGCGATAATTAGTCATGTTTGGCCTCACAATTCAATGGTTGGCTGAAGATTTGCGTTTGGTTATTATTGAAATACCAGACGACATTTTTTACCGCTTTAACATAAGCGCGTGGGGTGATGGTTGCACCGGTGAATTGATCAAAATCCCCACCATCTTTTTTAACTAACCATTGTTTGTCATCTTGTGAATCTAATACTTTACCGACAAATTGGTTGACCCAATTGGATTTACGTAACTCGATTTTATCACCTAACCCGGGTGTTTCTTGGTGGGTTAAAGTGCGAACACCTAATACTTCGCCTTGGGTGTTAACCCCAACAATCAGCTTAATATTACCGTTATAGCCATCAGGCGCGATGGCCTCAATGGCGATAGCAACCGGCTTACCCGCCATTGTTGCAATGTAGGCTGGCATGGGGTTATCAGTGCCTAAGGCATCTTTATCTAACAATAAAGTACATTGCGCCGTGAGATCGTTATCGTGTATCTCATCGGGAATTAATTGATGTAAGACTCGCATTAATTCTTGTTGTTCTTGTTGCGTTATTTTGTCAGCAGTCTGTTGATTCACCACAGCGACTAAACCTGTGCAAATCAGGGCAAACAGTGCCAACAAAAACCCATTTTTAATCATCGGATTATTCAAAACGATTTCCTTAAACTCTTGTTACTCACGCCGTCATGCATTTTCGATAATGACGTTAGCCCGCAGAGTGGCCATAGGCCCGTGGCCGCACATAATAGTCAATAAAGGGCGCACACAGGTTTGCCAGTAATACGGCAAAAGCAAAGGCGTCAGGGTAACCGCCTTTAGTACGAATGATATACACCAATACACCAATCAAGACCCCAAAGATAATACGGCCGCGAGGGCTGGTTGCTGCAGTGACAGGATCGGTGGCGATAAAAAACGCCGCTAACATGGTCGCGCCAGAAAATAAATGCATCAGTGGGCTGGCTTGGGTATCAGGCGACAGTAAAAAGCCGATACTGGATGCCACAAAGAGCCCTAATAACACGCCAGTGCTGATGTGCCAACGGATAGCTTTAAGCTTGAGTAGCACTAAACCGCCAGCAAGATAGGCTAAATTCACCCAAAACCAACCTACACCTGTGCTGCCATCAAAAATCGCTTTAGTCATGCTTTCAGTGCTGGTTAATCCCATCGATAAATCGGTTTTGAGGGTATCAAGTGGCGTGGCCATGGTGGTACCGTCAATGCCTAAACGGAATTGATTAATATCAATGTGAGCACCTAGATTGAAAATAATCTGCAGGCTATCAATAAAACTTGGTGAGTTTAGCGCAACACTACTGGGGGCGACCCAAGTCGTCATTTGCAGTGGGAAAGACACTAAAAGTAATACGTAAGCCGCCATCGCGGGATTAAACAGATTATGCCCTAAGCCACCGTAAAGGTGCTTCACAATGACAATCGCAAAAGCTGCGCCCATCACTATCATCCACCAAGGCGCAAGAGGGGGAATAGCGACACCAATTAAGATGGCGGTGAGCATGGCGCTGTTATCGCTTAAGCTTGCTTTGATGTTGCGCTGGCGAAGTTTCATTACGGCAGCTTCGCAGCTTAAGGCGACAAGAATCGCCAGTAACACTTGGATGAGTGTGCCCCAGCCAAAAAAGGCACATTGCAGCACAAGTCCAGGCAGTAAACATAAAATCACCCGTTGCATAACGGTTGAGGTATGCAAGTTGTGCGTTACATGGGGTGATGAGGCAATTTTAAACGCCATCGTGATTCCTTTTTATCATTCTATTCTTAATCATTAGCAACACTTGAATCGCTCGAAGCGTTGGCTTCTTGGGCGAGTGCCGCTTTTTTGGCTTTCGCCTTGGCGATAGTCGCAGCAATCCGTGCTTTTTTAAGCTCATCGCCTGATAAGGCTGCCGTTTCAATTTGTTCTGCGGATGGTAAAACGGCTTCGGGTTTAGCTGCAACGGCGTCAACTGCTGCTATCGACGGCGATGCCACGTTAGCTTTAGTTTGAATGTCGTCAACTGACGTGGACTCGGCCTCTAAGCCAGACTTAGGCTCCGCAACTGACGCCGCTGCTTTCTTTGCTTTGGCACGAGCAACTGCGGCAGCCACTTTCGCCTTTTTAATCGCTTCAGCATCGTTAGCGTCAGTATCAGTAGCTGCTGCATTAACTACGGTTTCAACATCGGCATTTAAAGCGGTTTGAACGCTGGCAGTGGATTCAGTTTCTGAGGTTGTAGTCAGGTTTACACCGTTTTCAGAGTCTGCTTGCTGCGCTGCTTTCTTGGCCTTTGCCCGCGCTACTGCGGCAGCCACTTTGGCCTTTTTATCATCGGCAGCGCTGGCTTCTGGTGTACTGTCAGTCGTTTCAAGCGGCGCGGTATTGGCTTGCTGGGCCGCTTTTTTAGCTTTGGCGCGAGCAATGGCCGCGGCGACTTTGTCCTTCTGAGATAACGGTGCTCCTTGCGCGATTGCATCTGTTGCTAAGAAGGATTCATCACTTGCATCAACATTCACCACATTGTTTGTATCTGCACTATTTGTATCTACACCATCTGCATTCACTTGGGCGGCTTTCTTCGCCTTAGCGCGGGCGATGGCTGCGGCAACAGCAGCTTTACCCTTGGGCGCGTCTGTCGTATCAGTGCTTGTGACGTTTGATTGATGATTCGATGATTCTTCATTCGACAAATCTTCAGTTGCTGATTGTGCCGCTGCGGCTTTTTTCGCTGCAATACGCGCCATCGCTTCAGCGACAGCATTTTTATCTGTGCCAGTCATGGTCGCTTGTCGACGCTCAGCGGCTTCTTTTGCCTTAGTTTCGCGGGCGATTTTTTCTTCTTCAAGGCGCATTAAACGGGCATCAAAACGTTGTTTAGCGCGCTCTGCCTGTTGTTTTTCATCAGCGCTGTGCTTTAGGGCCGATTTTGCAATACGATAATATTCGACTAAGGGAATATCACTTGGGCAGACGTAACTACAGCAACCACATTCAATACAATCCTTTAGATTGAAACTGGCGGCTTTGTCGTATTCTCCTGACTTGGCATGCCAAAAGAGTTGCTGTGGCAATAAGAGTGCAGGGCAGGCAATAGCGCATTCGCCGCAACGAATACAGGCTTTTTCCTCTGGCGTAGTCCCAATTTCTTGGCTACTTGGCACCAAAATACAATTGGTGCCTTTTAAAATAGGCACTTGGATATTCGCCAATGCGTGACCCATCATAGGCCCGCCAATAATCACTTTTTGTTCGGGCTCGGGGGTAAATGCTGTCGTGGCGAGTACGTGCTCAACCGGTGTACCTATGGGTAACCAGTAATTGCCAGGTTTACCTACATTGTTGCCCGTTACAGTAACGACTCGTTCAATCAAGGGTTTACCTTGGGTGACCGCTTGATAAATAGCAAATGCAGTACCCACGTTATGCACTACTATGCCGAGTTTGGCTGGGATTGCGCCCGAGGGCACTTCTCGGCCAGTGATAATTTGTATAAGTTGTTTTTCGCCGCCAGAAGGATATTTAGTCGGAATAACGGTGACGCGTATGCAACCGGCAGGGAGCGTGCTTTGCATCACCGCGGTTTGCATGGCGTTTATTGCTTCGGGTTTATTGTCTTCAATCGCGATAATAATGCGTTTTGGCGTTAATAAACGGTGGATAATGCCAATTCCGGCGAGAATGTCGTGGCTGTATTCACGCATTAATCTGTCATCGGCGCTGATGTAAGGCTCGCATTCAACGCCATTGATAATGACCAAATCGATTTCGCTAACCGGATTGAGTTTAATGTGGCTTGGAAACGCCGCGCCGCCCATTCCGGCAATCCCTGCAGTGCGAATTTTATCGATCATTTGTGGATTGTTGAGGTTTTCAAGCGCGCTTTGGGCTAGCTCGCACCAAGTATCATTGCCGTCGGCTTTAATAACGCAAGTGTTAACGGGTAAAGCTGAGGCATGATTACTCACTCTTGGCTCAATCGTAACAATCGTGCCTGATGTTGGCGCGTGCACAGGTAAGTGCCAAATAGAGGAGCCTTGAGTTAACGGCGCGCCCTTTAAGACTTTATCGCCAACCTTGACGATTAAAGTGCAGTTTTCGCCCACTTGAGGGACGGGCACTAAAAACGTCGAGGCCAATGGCAGTCGCCCAATTGGCGTGGTATTGGAGAGGAATTTGACTTCAGGAGGATGTATTCCACCGGGTGAGCGCCAAAGGTTTCCTTTATCTAATTGATCTAATAAAGTTAACACCGCTTATCCTCTTCTAACTGGGCTTTTGGGGCCATCGTATCTTTAGCAATAGCATCTTGAGCAGTGCCTTCTTGAATCATCGTCACTGGGATCGCATTTAAGCGCCAATCCCAATTTTTAATATTCTGGGTCACTGGGATCATATCAATACAATCGACAGGGCAAGGCTCAACACATAAATCACACCCAGTGCAGTCGGTTGTCAGTACGGTGTGCATGAGTTTACCTGCACCGATAATGGCATCTACAGGACAGGCTTGAATGCATTTAGTGCAGCCAATGCATTCGTCTTCACGAATATAGGCGACCTTTTTAACTTGAGATTGCGCTTCTGCATTGAGTGGCTCGGGATCAACCCCCATTAAACTGGCGAGTTTTTCCATGGTGGCAGTGCCACCCGGAGGGCATTTGTTGATTTTTTCACCGTTAGCTATGGCTTCAGCGTAAGGGCGACAACCCGGATAACCACATTGGCCACACTGGGTTTGCGGTAAAATAGCTTCGAGAACATCGACAATCGGATTGCCTTCAACCTTAAATTTAAGGGCGGCAAATCCGAGTATGATCCCAAAGACTAACGCTAATAGCGTTAATAATATAACTGCAATTAAAATTCCGGACATCTTACTTAACCAATCCTGTGAATCCCATAAAAGCGAGGGACATAAGGCCTGCGGTAATCATCGCAATCGCGCCGCCTTTGAAGGGTAAGGGCACATCGGCAGCAGCTAAACGCTCACGCATTGCCGAGAACAGAATTAACACTAAGGAGAAACCCACCGCAGCACCAAAACCATAAACCGCCGATTGAATAAAATCATGCTTCTCGTTGACGTTAAGCAAGGCCACACCGAGGACTGCACAGTTGGTGGTGATAAGCGGCAGGTAAATCCCTAAGGCGCGGTGCAGCGTCGCACTGGTTTTTTGCACAACCATTTCAGTAAATTGCACTACAACGGCAATCACTAAAATAAAGCTCATCGTACGTAAGTAACTTAAATCAAAGGGTAATAATAAATATTGATTAACGAGATAACTCAAAATAGAGGCTAAGGTCAGCACAAATGTGGTTGCCATACACATGCCAATAGCGGACTCCAATTTACTGGAGACCCCCATGAAAGGACATAGGCCTAAGAATTTCACTAAAACGAAATTGTTAACCAGCACTGTACTGATTAACAGGAGGAGATATTCAGTCATCTCAATACTTTTCTAAACGGATCTTAGCGGTATTATCGACTTTTCCGTTTGTATAAACAACATATAGAATGCAGGGTTAAACATCTTTACTGTAAATCTTGGCGATGAATTAACCCATTGAAGTATTAAATCTGATCTGTGGTTGTGATGGCTTGTGGCTGGGCGATGTAATAGCCTTGCAATCCATCGACGAGCATTTTCTCGAGCGTCAGCTTTTCTTCTTGGCGCTCAACACTGGTGGCGATAACGCGAATACCTATGCGCCTTGCGACGTCTACCATCATACGAACAAAGAACTTATTATTGCTATCCTCATCAATATTCGAGGTGTAGCTGCCATCAAGTTTAATGTAGTCAGGGCGCACTTCACTGAAGAATTTGAAAGAGGTAAAGCTCATGCCAAAGCGTTCAATCGACACCCGTGAACCAACACTGTGTACCTCGCGGACAAATTTATAACTCGCCCCTAAGTTTGATTGCATGCCGGACTCATTAATCTCAAATACTAAGCGTGATGCTATGTGCTTTTGTTGATTTAACATATCTTTTAGCCAAGCGATAAACAGATCTTGGTGGGCTGAAAACGCACTGATATTAATGCCGAAATTACCCGAAATAGCCGGGTTATCGTTAAGCATTTTTAATGCGCTGATCACCACTAATTTATCTAATTCAGTACTCATACCATGGCGTTCGGCCATTGCAATGACGGTAGTGGTGGGTAAAAACTTACCTTCACTGTTGTAAAAGCGTGCCAGTAGCTCTCGATAAACTTCAACATTGGTACGACAGGGTTGAATCGGTTGCTGGTAGAATTTCAATGCCCGTCGAGTGATTAAATCATTGATGGTCATTTTCCAGCGGTCATCGCCAAACTGCTCATTACTATTAAGTTTTTCTAGAATATGAAAACTATTTGGCCCCAATGTCTGGGCGATGCTGACAGCAGTATCCGCGATGGTTAATAAATTGACCGCATCGGTGCCTTGTTGATAAGGGACTAGACCGATATGAGCGACCGATTCTGACTCAGTTACTTGCACATATTCATCGAGATAACTTTTTAATAGCTCTAAAAACTTAGGCGCATCTTTAAGCATGACGTCAGGAATAAATACTGTAAAATCAGCACTTGATACTCGAAAACACTCGGCATCAGGATATTTACTGCAGGCTTTACGGATGCAGGCTGCGACTTTTACCAAATAATCGTCACCTGCTGTACGCCCCTTTTTTTGATTAATTTGCGCAAGCTCTGTTGCCTTAACCATTGCCATTACGCCCAATTGGGGCATATCGGGATTGCTAATGGTTTCTAGCTTTTGGGTAAAGCGTTGGCGAGTAGCAAAACCTGTAACAGTGTCTTGATAAGCCGTTTTATGTAGCTTTTCGTTTTCTTGATTGAGTTTATCTATTTGTGTTTTGAGTTGAGTTCTGCACTCTTCAAGTGATACTGCAATGGGTTTTAGTTCACCAGAGAGTTTGGATGATGCGACTGCCGAAAAACTTAGGTCGGGTATTTTTGAAATATAATCAGCAGCATAACGTATCGCAACCTTCTGCTTGGACATTAAAATAATAAACGCAGCGAGCAACAGTAGGTAACTGGCTATCAGTATGATACCGAATGATGACGTATTGCTTATCGCAATCTCTATGGCTTGATTGGTACTGAGTTTGACCTGTAAACGACCCGTCGCTAATTTTTGTGTATGGCTGAGGTCAATTAAAAATAGGTTCGAAAAAGGGGGGGCATCTTGGTTGTCTAAACTGCCTTCAGTGTAATTTTGTGAGCCATCGGTGTCATCCACATACTGAAAAAACTGGAACGGGTAATGTTCTGCGAGTTTTTTAAACAGTTCTGCGCCATTACCTTGCCATTGTTGATATTGGGTTAAACTGGTTTTAAAGCTAGCAAGCTGTTGCTGCTGCTGAAGCTGCAATTGGTTATTTTCGCTCTGGTACACCCAAGCAAAGAGACCTAAAAAGATAATTAGTAAAAGAATGGGATATGATTTTGATATGGTCATAATAATCCGTTGTAGATTTAGATGATTTTGAACCGAGCAAGTTTAAGCTAAGAGTGCTTAAGTCGCTATCTGTATGAAAAACCGTGAGCAAAAAATCATCGATTTGTTTAATTTTCAGTAATGAGTGTAACTGTATTTAAACAAAAACAAAATGATAGGTAATGTAGGTAAGGTTTAGATATTTAAAATACGCGAAAGCGGGGGAATGGTATGGAGCTATAAATGGCTCCCCTGACTGGACTCGAACCAGTGACATACGGATTAACAGTCCGCCGTTCTACCAACTGAACTACAGGGGAATTGAGTGCGATATCGTTATCGACTTTTTATCTATAGACACACATCTTTAAAATGGCTCCCCAGACTGGACTTGAACCAGTGACATACGGATTAACAGTCCGCCGTTCTACCGACTGAACTACTGGGGAATCGAAAATGCGATATTACTATCGTTCCTTACTATTTCATCTTACTTTAAAATGGCTCCCCTGACTGGACTCGAACCAGTGACATACGGATTAACAGTCCGCCGTTCTACCAACTGAACTACAGGGGAATGACTTTAAAGTATTAATGACAATTTTATTTAAGTGGCTCCCCTGACTGGACTCGAACCAGTGACATACGGATTAACAGTCCGCCGTTCTACCAACTGAACTACAGGGGAATTGTGCTTAAATCAAATTGTAATTGTTGTACCCAACGATATATAAATTGGCTCCCCTGACTGGACTCGAACCAGTGACATACGGATTAACAGTCCGCCGTTCTACCAACTGAACTACAGGGGAATCGTTTCACAAAGTCATAATGACTCGTTGAGAACGGAGCGCATAGTAAAACGACCCGTTGTACGAGTCAACTCGAGTTACCAAAAAAAGTGTAATTATGCTGTTAAGTGCTCATCTAATGTGCATCATGGCGCAGAATTCGACGTTTCGGTGTAAAAAATGCTTAACAATTCGGGATATAGCCTAAGTGATTTTAAAGTTTTGCTTTTCTTTTTCTATAAAATTTAAATAGCTAGCTAAAAAGTAAGCTCGGTAGCAGCATAAGTTGAATAATCATTTAAGCCCGTTAATTAGACAGGGTTAGCAAGAGTTTACATATTGAGAGTGAGGCAACTCATATCAGGGCAAGGGTGTTTGGCTAAAGGTGTTTTGGATTATTACTATCAATACTCTAAGAATAGCCCGCTAGCAGATTGACGTTAGCGATCGAACATAATTTAAGGACTTCTCTTAACACTTAAAATCCGCACATGACGATGTCATTCTTTAGTACGACCCTGCTATCGCAGTTAATTCTCGCTCGCTTTTATGATTACCACGCCATTAATCCCCGTTAATCATTCTTGCGACTGACCAGCCAATGTGTCGAAAATGAAATCGATAAAAGTAAGCACGTTTATCAAATGTAATTAAATTACCAAATGTTGAACCGCTGTGATTGGTGAGCATGATAGCCTCCAATCCCGCGTGGTTTATAGGTTATTTCGACTTATCAACAAAATCTGTGGATAACCCTGTGAGTTGTCTTAATAAACGGGCGGCAAAGCCTTGGGGGATGGGCTACGGACTTAAAATGCACTATTTTGGGGTTTTAAATTAAACCTCTTATTTTTCAATTAAATAGTAAAAGCAAGCGCTTTTAATTGTCGGTCTAAATAAGGTTGCAGTTTTGTAATCAAACAAAATACCTTTCTTGTGTATTAAATTGGTATTTTTGCTCAGTTTATGCGTGTTTTATGGGCAAAGTCAGCAGAAAATTACTTCGACACAAACTTTCAGATTTTCTCCGCTTATTTATTATTTTACAGTATTGTGGTGCGTCTTTCGTCGTCAACACTCTATTCTCATCAAGTCATATAATGACTGGAGCTTAGTGAGTGACTTGATTAGAATAGGGCGACTCATTAAAAGGATATGTGCGCGTGTCAAAATCTGTTTTTCAGCTTGAATCGGAATTCGCCCCCGCAGGCGACCAACCTACCGCTATCGCCAAATTAGTCGACGGCCTCGAGGCGGGTCTGGCTTGCCAAACGTTACTCGGCGTAACCGGCTCAGGTAAAACCTTCACGATTGCCAATGTGATCCAACAGTTAGGCCGCCCCACGATTATCATGGCGCCCAATAAAACCTTGGCAGCACAGCTCTATGGCGAGATGAAAGAGTTCTTTCCCCATAATGCGGTCGAGTATTTTGTTTCTTACTACGATTACTATCAACCAGAAGCCTATGTGCCTGCGTCAAATACCTTTATCGAAAAGGACGCTTCGGTTAATGCTCACATTGAGCAGATGCGCTTATCCGCCACTAAAGCCCTGTTAGAGCGTAAAGATGTGGTATTGATTGCCTCTGTGTCGGCTATTTATGGCTTGGGCGATCCCGACTCCTATTTGAAAATGTTACTGCATCTACGCCAAGGCGATGTGATGGGCCAACGGGATATTTTAATCCGCCTCAGTGAGTTGCAATATAAACGTAATGATATTGAGTTGCAGCGCGGTACTTATCGAGTACGCGGTGAAGTGATTGATATTTTTCCCGCCGATTCTGAGCGTAATGCCATTCGTATTGAGCTATTTGACGATGAGATTGAGCGCTTAAGTGAATTTGATCCACTTACCGGCCATATTATTAAACGTATTGCTCGTACCACGGTTTACCCTAAAACTCACTATGTGACGCCGCGGGAAAAAATCATCGCAGCTACTGAGTTTATTAAAGAAGAACTGCGTGAGCGTAAGCAGTATCTACTTGATAATAATAAGTTGATTGAAGCGCAGCGTATCCATGAGCGAGTGCAATACGATGTAGAAATGATGGTGGAGTTGGGTTACTGCTCAGGCATTGAAAACTACTCACGTTATTTATCTGGCCGTGCTCCGGGCGAAGGGCCGCCAACGTTACTCGATTATTTACCCGCTGATGGTTTGCTTATCATCGATGAGTCCCATGTCACTGTGCCGCAAATTGGCGCTATGTACAAAGGTGACCGATCACGTAAAACCACGCTTGTGGAATACGGTTTCAGGTTGCCGTCAGCATTAGATAATCGTCCGCTCAAGTTCGAAGAGTTCGAGCAATTGATGCCGCAAACCATTTATGTGTCGGCAACGCCCAGTGTCTATGAGCTTGAAAAGAGTCAAGGCGAGATTGCTGAGCAAGTGGTACGGCCAACGGGTTTACTCGATCCAGAACTAGAAGTGCGTCCGGTTGGCACACAAGTAGATGATTTACTATCTGAAATTGCTAAGCGAGTTGCCGTCAATGAGCGGGTGCTAGTGACAACATTGACCAAACGTATGTCGGAAGATTTAACCGAATACTTAGATGAGCACGGCGTTAAAGTGCGTTATCTGCATTCGGATATCGACACCGTTGAGCGAGTTGAAATTATCCGTGATTTACGGCTTGGCAAGTTTGATGTGCTGGTCGGCATCAACTTATTGCGTGAAGGCTTAGACATGCCAGAAGTCTCTCTGGTGTGTATTTTAGACGCCGATAAAGAAGGCTTTTTACGCTCAGAACGCTCGCTTATTCAAACCATTGGCCGCGCGGCACGTAACGTCAACGGTAAAGCAATCCTCTATGCCGATCGCATCACTAATTCAATGGAAAAAGCGATTGGTGAAACGAACCGACGTCGAGAACGTCAGCGCGCGCACAATCTAAAACTTGGCATCACGCCTAAGGGCGTGGTTAAACGTATTACTGATGTGATGGACGTGGATGATGGCCGCAACAGTAAGGCGGTCTATGGCAAAGTGGCAGAGTCTACATCCCAATACCACAAAGCCGATGCGACGGAATTGAGCCATCAAATCGATGTGCTCGAAAAGAAAATGCACGATCACGCGCGTAATTTAGAGTTTGAACAAGCGGCGGCGATGCGTGATGAAGTAAAACATCTGCGGGATCTGTTGATTAGAGCGTAGATTTATTTTTACGTTAACTATTTAAGACGTTGGCCATTAAAAAAGCCGTCTAGCATTTAATGCTACGACGGCTTTTAAATATCAGTTATCGGTTGAATAGGGTTAAGTCGCGACTTTTGAACGATTAAGTTTAAGAGTAATAAACACAACTAAAGCGCAAATCAACCCACAGATTAAGCCGACTAAATGTGCTTCGGTTGCCACGCGCGCGCCTATCATGGCGGTGACGTCACTGCTCGCACCATAAAGCTGTTCGTGGCCGACTTTAAGAATAACGCCAACTAGTAGCACATACCCAGAACGCAGCTTGCGTACAATATCCTGCACAGCGCCATAGGCGAATAAGCCATGCAACATGCCGCTTAAGCCGACATAGCCGAGCAATTGTGGATAACCCACATATAAGCCTATGCCTTCAAATAAACAGAGAATAAAAAATAGCGCACTTAAACCTTTGAGGTGATAGTGAAAATGGTGCAAAAACAGCACTACCCATAACCCAGCTAGATTCATCAAAAGATGCCATTGATTCGTGTGCAGCAAATTACCACTGGCTAAGCGCCACCATTCACCGTCATTAATAGCACTGCGTTGATAGGCGAGTACATTGTCGATAGCAGAGCTTGTTAAACCTACGAGGTATAAGCCAGCGCAAATTAGACTTATAACCAGAGCGAGCCAATAGGGACTACGTGTCATGCTTGGGGCTCAAAAGCGTTAAGCTCAGCCATCACTGCGGTTTTATTTTGCAGATAGTCCTCTAATCCACGTTTACGTAGATGACAAGCCGGGCAATCACCACAACCATCGCCAATGATGCCGTTATAGCAAGTGAGCGTGTGATGACGCACTAAATCAAGTTGCTGATACTTATCCGCCATCGCCCAGGTTTGCGCTTTGTTGAGCCACATTAATGGTGTGATGATCTTAAGTTGTTTATCCATGCCTTGAACTAAAGCACTTTCCATCGCTTTGACAAAATCATTGCGACAATCTGGGTAGCCAGAAAAATCGGTTTCACACACACCTGTGATTATCGCCTCAGCCCCCAATTGATAAGCATAAATGCCCGCAAGCGTTAAAAACAAAATATTACGGCCGGGTACAAAAGTATTGGGCAGCCCATTGTCCATTAACTCGTGTGAAACAGTTATCGCATCACGGGTGAGGGCCGAAATCGCCAACTCATTCAACACGGTAACATCCATGACTTTGTGACTGGTGATTTTCAAATGTTCCGCTAAGGATTTAGCGACTTCAATTTCTTCGCGGTGACGTTGGCCATAGTCAAAGGTGATGCCGTGTACTTCATCGTACTGAGTTAGGGCTTGAATAAGGCAGGTTGTCGAATCTTGCCCGCCACTGAAGACTACCACTGCTTTTGACATTAACTTTTTTGACTCTGAATTTATTGACATAAAGAATTTCACTTGACCGTAGAGCACACATAAATAGGCCGTTAGTGTAACTCAGGCCATAGAGCTTGCCCACTCTGTGAGTTAACCCGAAATAGATTTATTAGGCGTAAAAACTTGCAGCACAAGTTAAAATCCACTATAAATGCCGCCCCATAAAAGTGGAATGCCCGTATGAATTATCCTGTCAACGAAGTATTTGAAACCATTCAAGGTGAAGGTGTCTTTACCGGAGTGCCCGCTATATTTGTTCGCCTACAAGGTTGTCCCGTGGGATGTGCTTGGTGCGATACTAAACAGACATGGGATGTACTTGAAGCCAATAAAGTTGAACCAGCGCAAGTCATTACCGTAGATGGCACTATTGGTCGCTGGGCTGAACATACCGCCCAAAGCCTGATTGCCGCTTTTAATGCCAAGGGTTTTACTGCGCGCCATGTCGTGATCACTGGCGGCGAGCCTTGCATGTACGATTTACGTGATTTAACCCAAACCCTCCATAGCCAAGGTTTTGCTACTCAAATTGAAACCAGTGGCACTTTCGAGGTGTTGTGCGCCGATGACACTTGGGTAACTGTGTCACCCAAGGTGAATATGAAGGGCGGTTATAAAGTATTAACGCATGCATTGAACCGTGCCAATGAGATTAAGCATCCTATTGCCACTGAGAATCATATTGTTGAACTGGATAATTTACTGCAAGACATCGATATTTCAGCTAAAACTATTTGTCTGCAACCGATAAGCCAAAAGCCCAGAGCGACCGAACTGGCGATGAAGGTGTGTATTGCCCGTAATTGGCGTTTATCAATTCAAACTCATAAATATTTGAATATTGATTAATGCCAATAGGTTAATATATCAGTCATAAAAAATGCCTCACTCAACGTGGGGCATTTTTTATGGTTGATATTTAGCGATGAGCTTTTAGTCCAATAGCACTAAGACAAGGCGAAAAATCGAACACATTTAATCAAGCTCACCTAACTGTCCTAAATGATTGAATGCTGTAAGTTGGCGCTCGTAAGGCGCGATATCACCGATATTAGCTGCAATCCAATCTGTATCGTAATAGGTATCAAGGTAACGCTCGCCAGAGTCGCAAATCAAGGTCACGATTGAGCCTTGTTCTCCACGCGCTTGCATTTGCACGGCAAGTTGTAATGCGCCGTAGAGGTTAGTTCCGGTCGATGCGCCCGTTTTGCGGCCAATCAGTTGCGCTAACCAGTGAATCGTCGCTACCGACGCTGCGTCGGGGATTTGCAGCATAGTATCGACCACGCCAGGGATAAACGATGGTTCGACTCTTGGTCTACCAATACCCTCAATCTTACTGCCATTACAACAGGTCAGGTTGGCATCGCCGTTATGATAAAAATCAAAGAATACTGAGTTTTGTGGATCGACCACGCAGAGCTGCGTCGCTAAACGTTGATAGCGAATATAGCGGCCTATAGTCGCCGATGTGCCGCCAGTGCCGGGGCTCATCACAATCCAACGTGGAATAGTGTGAGGCTCACGCTCCATTTGATTAAAAATGGAATTGGCTATGTTGTTATTACCGCGCCAGTCGGTTGCGCGCTCGGCGTAGGTGAATTGATCCATGTAATGGCCGCCCAGCTCTGCGGCGAGGCGTGCAGATTCGGCATAAATCTCACTGGAATGGTCGACAAAATGACATTGTCCGCCATAGAAAGTGATCTGCTCAATCTTCTTTTTAGCGGTACTTTTGGGCATTACCGCAATAAAGGGTAATCCGAGTAAGCGGGCAAAATAGGCTTCAGAGATTGCAGTGCTGCCCGATGAAGATTCAATAATCGGCGTGCCTTGCTTAATCCAGCCGTTGCACAGGGCATAAAGGAAGAGTGAGCGGGCGAGGCGGTGTTTTAAACTACCAGTAGGATGTGTACTTTCATCTTTCAGGTAAATATCAATACCATCGAGCATAGGCAATTCAAGCTTAATCAAGTGGGTATCGGCGCTGCGCTGAAAATCTGCTTCAATTTTACCTATTGCATGGGCTTCCCATGTTGGGCATAGAACATGAGCACTGTGTGAGCGTATGTGTGGTTGTAGTGGCATCGTGTTGATTATCTCTGTCACATCGAAAGGAATCATGTTTAGAGCATATCACAGCGACTGGCAAAGCGGTTTTCTTGAATTAGGGTATTAAAACGGAAACATAAAGGAGATTTATAAAAGAGAAGGAAGACTAATAAAGAGGCAATACAGAAGGATAAATATTAGAAGTGCAAGAAATGGTGGAGGGAGAAGGATTCGAACCTTCGAAGGCTGAGCCGTCAGATTTACAGTCTGATCCCTTTGGCCACTCGGGAACCCCTCCACATACGTTCTTTTAACTTACTAATTACGAATTGATATAAACCGCATCAATTACATGACGTTATTTATATCAATATCCGCATTATTCTAAACATTGGCCTAGTTTAGAAGCTTGAAAACAATTATCGCGTTAGAGATAAAGATGGTGGAGGGAGAAGGATTCGAACCTTCGAAGGCTGAGCCGTCAGATTTACAGTCTGATCCCTTTGGCCACTCGGGAACCCCTCCACAAATACCTTTAACGCTTTTGTAAAACTCTACATTATTTTAAAAAATAACAACATTATACATACTACAGTGCAAATGGTGGAGGGAGAAGGATTCGAACCTTCGAAGGCTGAGCCGTCAGATTTACAGTCTGATCCCTTTGGCCACTCGGGAACCCCTCCTCAATTGCGGCCGCCATAGTAGTCAGAAACCTTTTGTATGTAAATAGCCAATGTAAAAATTTCCCTAAAGTTATGTGCCAAATGGTCGATTAACTAACAACGAATTGTTTTGACGATGTTTTTTTATGCAAATTGATGTTCCTTTAGTCAACGAAGCCCAAATTGGCACCCGCTTAAACGCGGCGATAGAAAACGACAGACGGGGCGAATTCGCCTTGTTGCTGTCGTTACTGTCGGTTGACGCTCGGGACATGGCGCAATTCCAATGGCAAAATGAACTCGATATGGCGCAAAAATTACAGCGTCAATTTGAATTACCACCGCAGCAAGCCTTAATGGCGGATTTATCCTCCGTTGAACCTGTGGTTGATAATAGCAGTATTTTTATGGCGCAGGGCCCGCGCGCTTTTCAATTACAGCAAGCATTGCGCCCTGAAGCCTTAGTGATCCGTGGCGGTGAGTCTGTGGCTATGGCCGAAGCGCTTAGTAATTGCGACCCTATCACCCAACTAAGGCAAAGGGGCCAATTGATGTCACCTAAAGTCGACATCATGCATTTTGCTGATCAATTGGCGATACAGCGTAATCTGATTCCCTTACAGGCTTTGGCATAACAATCTTAGCTCAATGCTCTAGCACTAACTTGTGTGCCTATTTAAGCATTCAACTTATTATTGTGTTTTATTTCAGTAGATAAGCGTGAGCTAAAGCAAACTCTTATCCTACTAAATTGCCTATAATCGGTTCCTAAAGAGTTAAACACTAACGGACATATTTCAGTTATGCCGTTATTGAGTCGCTATATTGATAAGGAATTAAAGATGAAAGGCATAATAGAAGCGCAGAATCCTGCAGTGAATGATACTTGTACCGATTGTGGTAGTTTTGTTGATATCGGTGCAGTGATTGATGAGCACGATACGTTATTAACCTTAAAATTTACAGGTGATAGTGCGCAAGCCGATGCAAATGAGATGGCTGCGCGTGCGCAAGCACGTTTTGCTGAGGTGCAAACGCAATACGTGATTAAGACAACAGGGGTGGATCTACTACTGACTTTTGGCGTTAGCGCCGAGAAAATGATTTTTCAATTAGAGAATGGTCTGTAATATTTGTAGTTAATTTTTAGTCGGTTACACAATATTTTTAATAGTACTACATGACAGTTAATTATTTAAAAATACTGCAGTTGTAAATTAATAATAATCAATTGTGCTGCATATTGCTGTACTTGTTATGGATGGTGTAATCTGCTCCAAATAAAAATTATTCTCATAGCCATTTTTAAATTACAGATCAATTTGCTAAGGCACAGATCTTTAGCCCAACACGAAGTTTTGTAGGGATCCAGCGTGAAGCGACGTCAGCATCAGCATCTATTGGAGTCTTTGGTACAGTCAACTGCAAAACAGCAGGGCGATTTTACTAAGACGGCAGAGTTAACCACAGAGTTGTTATGTCAGAATGTAACGGTTTCTTTGGTGTCAGTGTGGACGTTTTCATCGGATCAACAAACTCAGTCACTTGAAGCACAATTTGGTTCTATGATGTTGCAAGATATTCATCGACCTAAACGACTACAAGATTGTCCCCGCTATCTGCATGAGCTGCAAACCCATCGCTATATTGATGCAGGTAATACTGTTATCGATCCACGTTTAAGCGAGCTGGCGAATGATTATTTTATCCCTCGGCAAATTCACTCCAGTCTTGAGGTCGGCATTCGAATCAACGGTCACCTCGAAGGTGTGCTTTGTTTAGAGCGCGCACAAGTGACTCCCCATTGGCACGATAGTGAAATTCATCTCGCTTGTCAGATGGCCGATCAATTAGCACTGACATTAGCCATAAAACACAGCTACGAGAAAGAAGAAAGCTTGAGCTTATTTCGCTGTGCGGCCGAGCAATCAAAGCAAATCAGTATGTTAGTAAATTTGCATACTGAAAAAGTCGAGTATGTTAATCAGGCTCACAGTGATATTACAGGTATTCCCCGTGAACAAATTATCGGCGCGAATCTGCGTGAATTATCCTTTTTCAAGCAACACGGTGAATTAGCTGAACAGTCCCTAGCACAGATTTTTAAGGGCGAAATCGTCAACGGTGAGGTGCAATTTCAGCGTGCCGATGGCAGTCATTATTGGATCCAATATGTGTTAAGCCAGTTTATTACTGAGCGGGGTAATCATTATGCTTTGGTGTCAAGTGTCGAAAATACTGGCGAGCATAACTATCGTTCTGAGCTTGAACGACTCGCGTGGCGCTGTGGATTAACCGGTTTGTATAACCGCACTCATTTTAATCGCGTGCTTGAGCGAACCACACAGGGCGTGTTGCTATTCGTCGATCTGCTGGGCTTTAAACGTTTTAACGATACCTATGGTCATGATAATGGCGATAGTCTATTGATTGAAATTGCCCACCGTATAAGGCATTTTCCTGAGTTTAATAAGGCTATTGAAATTGCCCGAGTGGGTAGCGATGAATTTGCTGTGCTGCTCACTGAAAGTAATGATTTAGACTATTTTAGCCATCGCCTATACCAGCATCTATCTATGCCTATTTTAATTGGTCGAGAGCAAATAGAACCCAAGCCTGCACTTGCTATCGTTGATATTGCTTCGGTTGTGGGCACATTTTCACCGTTAACCTGTGCCGATATTGCAGTGCAGTATGCTAAAAAGAAAAAAGGCAATGCAATTCAAGTATTCAATAATGCTTTGTTGAACGAATTTAAAGAAGATGCACAAATAGAACGTGATTTGCACAGTGCAATCAGTGGTCGACAATTTGAGCTGTATTATCAACCTTTAAGGGACTTAGAACAGAATACCTATATTGGCGCTGAAGCATTAATCCGTTGGCATCATCCTAAAAGAGGTGTGTTATTTCCCGCCTCATTTATCAATATTGCAGAACAATCGGGCGTGATTAATGCGATTGGCAGTTGGGTTTTGGAAGCGGCATGTCGGCAATTAAATCTGTGGCAACATCATAATGCCGATATGACAATGCATGTGAATGTGTCAGCTCGTCAGTTCTTTAGTGGCAATCTATTTGAACAGGTGTGGCAGCTATTGATCCGATATCGATTAAAGCCTAAAACGTTGATTTTGGAGATTACTGAAACAGAATTAATGGGGGATGTGCGCCATGCCACACTGTTATGCCAAGAACTGGCAGAATTGGGCGTAGGGTTAGCCATTGACGATTTTGGTACGGGTTATAGCTCT
Source organism: Shewanella sp. MF08487 (assembly GCF_050848685.1). Lineage (NCBI taxonomy): Bacteria > Pseudomonadati > Pseudomonadota > Gammaproteobacteria > Alteromonadales > Shewanellaceae > Shewanella > Shewanella sp. MF08487. The sequence continues at coordinate 21,709 of NZ_JBOZPB010000001.1, read as the reverse complement.
ATGCGTTATCTTAAACAGTTTCCCATCAGTAAACTTAAAATAGATCGCTCATTTGTTTCAGATTTAACCGTTAGCCGCGAAAGTCGTGAAATCGTTTCAGCGATTATTGCGATGGCGAATGCATTGAATATTTCATTGACGGCAGAAGGGGTTGAAACGGTTGAACAAGAAGCGTTTTTAGCGAAAAAGGGTTGTCATCAGGCGCAGGGGTATTTATATAGCCCTGCATTGCGAGAACCTGAATTCGCACAGTTTTTATTGTTGGCCCAAAATCCAGTATTAATAGCGCATTAGAATTGCTTTTTACGTTATGTATTGCTTACTTATCAAAGTCTAAACCCTACTGAGGCTACTTATTCCTACCTATACGCTAAGCACATGCCGATAGTGTTCGTTACACAGATATTATTAATAATGCGGCATAGCCAATGTGACTGGTGTGAGTCCTAAGCACGGTAGTGATTTCTCATCAAACACGGATTATCTGACATCTAATCATAAGTCTGCTTTCAAACAGCATTGTTTAAATTTTTTACCGCTATGGCAAACGCAAGGATCATTTCTACCGGGTAATTTAGCCGTCATTTGTTGGCCTTGGCTGTAATACCAGCGGCCAGCTTGGTAGATAAATTCTGAGCGCTCATAAATCGCATCAATTTCACCTCCGAGCTTATACCAAGCTTTAAACGTCACTGTGCCATGTGTTTGTTGAGTGATTGACGGACTTTCAGCTTGAGTCCTGTGGGCTGTATTTTGATGATTATCGAGCACTTCTAGTCCAAGCCAATATGGCTGAGGGCCAGTATTGAGGCTCGCGAGCGTCAGGCCATTTAAGTAGTCAGGGTGATGTGTTTTTAAAATGTAATCAAAATTTTTCAATGCAAATGCGCTGTAACGTGAGCGCATAAGTTGCAAAGGAGTATTGGCAATGATTTGCCCGTCATCCACATGTCTATGTAGAGGCTCACAACAGTTCTGATAGTTTAGACCACTACCACAAGGGCAAGTATTTGGTGTTTTATTCATATTGGCATACTACGGTAAGATTTCATTTGATTCTAATGAGTTAGAATATAGCGATGCTAAATCCTAGGGCAATTTTTTGACAGAGGGTAAAGGAGGGAACTGACGTCCATAATATAAGTTAGGCACAGGTTTCGCATTCAGATAATAGCTCGGTTCTGCTCGATTACTTGTATCTAAAGTCACTTTCCATTGTGTTGCTGAGACTTTTTCAGTGCCAATAGCAAATTTACCTGCAAATTCACTCACAGGTTCGCCTGTTTCTTGTGCAGGATAGAATCTCACTAAGTAATAGCCAGTATCGATAGCCCCATTACCCCATATTTTACGTTTGGTAACACGAAAATCTATGTCAATACTTGCTTTCTTTTTGCGGATTTTATCGAAAAACTTTTGATAAATTGCCGCAATGTTGTCCCTGCCATAATAAATTTCCTTATTCTGACTTTCTGAAAGATAACTCGCATCATCAGTGTAAATCTCGCGGGTGACTTCAGACGATAATTGATTAAATGCACCAATAAACAAGGGATAATTAGCATTAATCAACTGTTCGACAGAAGAGGTGGTTTGTGTTGTAGCTTGATTAGCGTCGCTTGGCAGCGACAATAGACACATTAGCAAGAGTGGCAACAATTTCATCACGTTATTCTAATTCTAGCAATCATGGCGTTACTATAATGGAGCCGTCCTCTGAACTAAAGCCTTGAATGTTTACAAAGTGTGTTCGGCATAAAAAATTACAAGGAGCTTTTACCTACAACTTCGCGTTGGAACGAAGAGCTTGGATAGGTTTGGCTATTTCAAGTGAGTCTTTGCATGCTTCGAGTCATTTTGCATGATGAGGTGATTATGCAATCAAGTTTGATAGTCCAAGATGACTGTAAATTCATTATCCACAGTTTGATTCTATTGCTAATTCAGCAATTATTGCTTCAGCATTATCACTAGCACTTAATCCCAGCGCGAATGTTCGGCGAAGGCAATTTTACTGCGACTATTTAATAAAATAACCCAATTCACTTATGCTTATTACTTTTATGGTTCGTGGTTTACCTAAACCAGAGTATTTTTGTGAAAGGGTTAATTAAGTTGTTGGTTACACTTATTTCGCCCAGAGAGAACGCAGGTTATAAAACGGTAGTTTTAACTAATTTTAGTTTGACATCCGTAGTGGCAATGTTTAATTTAAACGAGTGTTTAAATTATTTCAAGGTCACGGAATGGCAAGTCGATCTGATACAAAAACTAGAATACTTGATGCCGCAGAGAAATTGTTCGCCGAACGGGGCTTTTCTGAAACTTCCTTGCGACTGATTACCAGCAAGGCTGAGGTGAATTTAGCATCGGTTAATTATCACTTTGGTTCTAAAAAAGAGTTGATCCGTGCCGTATTAGCGCGTTATTTAGATGTGTTTATGCCGGCGGCTTCAAACCAAATGAACCATTTACATTCCGCCCCAGTACAATCAACGCTGGAAGAAATTCTCTCTTCGTTGGTTGATCCGCTGTTGGATTTAAACGCATTACGTGCTGAAGGCACTACGATCTTCCTGCAGCTTTTGGGTCGCGGTTATATCGAAAGCCAGGGACATTTACGTTGGTTTATCACCACGCATTACGGCCAGCATTTAAATGCATTTGTTAAAGCTGTTTCCGCCAGTGCGCCGCATATTCCATCGGCTGAAATGTTTTGGCGTTTACACTTTACCCTAGGCACGATTGTATTCACTATGGCGTCAGCCGATGCTTTAAACGATATTGCAGCGGCTGAATTTGGTGAACATAACGATATTGAAGCAGTGATCCGTAAAGTCATCCCCTACATGGCGGCTGGTATATCAGTCCCGGTTAACAATTAATAAAAGGTATTGATTATGTTGACGATTATAATTATTGCCCTGGTTGCCATTATCGTGTTGTTTGCGGTAAAAAATATCCGGATGCAGTTTATTACGCGCCCAGTGTTTAGTTTTTTCAAAAAAGTCTTGCCGCCCTTATCTGATACCGAGCGTGAAGCGATGGAAGCAGGTGATGTATGGTGGGAAGGGGAGTTATTTCGTGGCAATCCAAACTGGAATACGCTGCACAGCTACGGTAAACCGACCTTAAGCGCAGAAGAAAAAGACTTTATCGATAATCAAGTCATGACAGCACTGACAATGATTGATGATTTCGACATAGTGCATAACCGTAAAGATTTACCGCCAGAGCTGTGGGAATACTTTAAGAAAGAAGGTTTCTTTGCACTGATTATTCCGAAAAAATTTGGTGGTAAAGGCTTCTCTGCATACGCTAACTCAACCATTGTCAGTAAATTAGGTAGCCGTAGCGTTAGCGCAGCGGTCACAGTAATGGTGCCAAACTCCTTAGGCCCTGGTGAGTTACTGACTCACTATGGTACGAGCGAGCAGAAAGAACGTTGGTTACCGGCTTTAGCTAAAGGCGATGAAATTCCTTGTTTTGCATTAACAGGTCCAGAAGCGGGCAGTGACGCAGGTGCTATACCCGATGTAGGTATTGTGTGTCGTGATACTTTCAACGGCGAAGAAATGCTTGGGCTTAAACTTACCTGGGATAAGCGTTATATCACGCTTGCTCCAGTGGCGACGGTTCTGGGTTTAGCGTTCCAAATGCGCGATCCTGAAGGTCTACTTGGCGATAAGAAAAATTTAGGCATTACCTGTGCGTTGATCCCAACGGATCATCCTGGTGTGGTTATTGGTCGTCGCCATAATCCGCTGGGTATGGCGTTTATGAACGGTACGACTCAAGGCAAAGAAGTGTTTATCCCGCTGGATTGGATTATCGGTGGCCCTGAATTTGCAGGTAAAGGCTGGCGTATGCTGGTTGAGTGTCTATCAGCTGGTCGCGGGATTTCATTACCTGCATTGGCAACAGCCTCTGGTCACATGGCAACGAAAACAACCACAGCCTATAGCTATGTGCGTCATCAGTTTGGTATGGCCATTGGCCAGTTTGAAGGGGTGCAAGAAGCGCTGGCGCGCATTATTGCCAACACCTATCAATTGGAAGCGGCGCGTTGTTTAACTACCACAGGTATTGATCTTAAAGTTAAGCCTTCAGTTGTCACCGCGATTGCCAAGTACCATATGACAGAACTGGGCCGTTCAGTGATGAATGATGCCATGGATATTCAATCGGGTAAGGGTATCCAATTAGGGCCTAAAAACTATTTAGGCCACCCTTATATGTCCAACCCGATTTCGATTACTGTTGAGGGCGCAAACATCTTAACTCGCTCCTTGATGATTTTTGGTCAAGGCGCAACGCGCTGTCATCCTTATGTGCTTGCCGAAATGGAAGCTGCAGCGATGGAAAACCAACATGAAGCATTAGAACGCTTTGACGCCCTATTGATGGGTCACATGGGTTATGCGACTCGTAACGCCTTTAGTGCACTATTTAATGCCCTTACAGGGAGTCGTTTTGGTAGTGCGCCAGTGAGTGGTGAAACGAAGCAGTATTATAAAGATATGACGCGTATTTCATCTGCCTTAGCGGTAATGACAGATTTGTCCATGTTGATCATGGGCGGTGATTTAAAGCGTAAAGAAATGATCTCCGCTCGTATGGGTGATGTGCTTAGCCAGTTATATTTAGGCTCGGCAACCTTAAAGTTATTTGAGGATAATGGCCGTCAACAGGACGACTTACCTGCGGTACGTTATGTAATGGCGAACCGTTTACACTTAGCGGCTAAAGCGCTCGAAGATACAATACGTAACTTCCCAAGCCGTCCGGTGTCTTGGTTATTGCGTGGTTTAATCTTTCCGTTAGGTAATCACTTCAATGCACCGACGGATAAAATGGCAACTGACTTAGTCGGCGGCATGCTAAAACCTGGGCCTGCCCGTGATCGTATTACCTTTCTGTGTCCTGAGTTTGAAGGGGATAAGGGGGGTATTGCTGAAGTGGAGCAAGCATTTATCGCTCAATATGCTTGTAAAGACATCTATAAAAAACTCAAACAAGCTCAGCGTGCCCGAGAGTTGCCAGTAAAAGTGCCTAATACAGTGTTGTTTGCAGCAGCATCAGAAAAAGGCCTGATTACTGCTGATGAAGAACAAAAGCTGCAACATGCTGATAAACTGCGCTTAGCAGCCATTAATGTGAATGATTTCGAAGTGTTATAGTCATCATTTTTGCGCTTTACTCCAAGCGGTTTGATTGAACCGTTTGGACTTCTCTTTAGAACAAGAGATTACAGAATAAATAGTAGATACAAAAAAACCACCTTTAATAAGGTGGTTTTTTATTGGCTTTGGGTTTCTAACGAGCTTTAGTCGTTAGAAACAAGGTAAGCGGTTCATGCAACTAAGCAACGATCAACACTTTACTGGTGTTAGTGCCGCCAATCGTTTCCATAGAGTCGCCTTTGGTCATCAGTACCATATCACCACTATTCAAATAACCTGCAGCAGTTAATGCTTCTAACGCTTTTTGCGCTAGCTCATCAGCTGGGTAGATAGTTGAATCGAAATAGATAGGTAATACGCCGCGATACAACGCCATTTTAGCCAGTGTTGTTGCGTGACGTGATAAACCAAGAATAGGCAGTGCAGAACTAATGCGTGACATTAACTGTGGCGTTGCCCCAGATTCAGTCAGAGCAATAATCGCCTTAACGCCTTCAAGATGGTTAGCCGCATACATAGTTGATAATGCAATGGTTTCTTCAACTGAAGTGAAACGCACATCAAGTCTATGCTTAGACACAATCACACTTGGGTGAGCTTCAGCACCAATACAAACACTTGCCATCGCTTTAACGGTTTCTTCTGGGAAGTCACCGGCTGCAGTTTCGGCAGATAACATCACCGCATCGGTGCCATCAAGTACTGCGTTTGCCACGTCCATCACTTCGGCGCGGGTTGGCATTGGGCTTGAAATCATTGATTCCATCATCTGCGTTGCAGTGATGACGACTTTATTCAGCTGGCGTGAGCGGGCGATGAGTTTCTTTTGTACAGCAACGAGCGCGGCATCACCAATCTCAACACCTAAGTCACCACGGGCAACCATGACAACATCAGAGGCTAAAATTACATCATCCATGGCTGCATCGGTTGCAACGGCTTCTGCACGCTCAACTTTAGCGACAATTAACGCATTACAACCGGCTTGGCGAGCTAAATCACGGGCGTAATCTAAATCAGCACCACTGCGCGGGAAAGACACTGCTAGGTAATCCACTTGAATCAGTGCAGCAGTCAGAATGTCTGCTTTGTCTTTTTCGGTCAGCGCCGCAGCAGAAAGTCCACCGCCTTGCTTGTTAATACCTTTGTTGTTAGATAAAGGACCCGCCACTGTGACTGTGGTATGCACTTTACGGCCTTCAACACGCTCAACGCGTAATTGAACACGGCCGTCATCTAGCATCAAGATATCGCCGATTTTAACATCGTCAGGTAACTGCTTGTAATCGATACCCACTTGTGTTTCGTCGCCTTCGCCTTTTGCAAGCTCTGCATCAAGTACGTAGGCTTGCCCTAATACGAGTTGTACTTTCTTATTATCTTTGAAAGTAGAAACGCGAATTTTAGGACCTTGTAAATCACCAAGAATAGCGACATGAACGCCCAACTCTTTTGCGATTTCGCGTGCTTGAGTTGCTCGTTTTAGATGATCTTCTGGGGAGCCGTGGGAAAAGTTAAGACGTACAACGTTTGCGCCTGCCGCGATAATGCGACGTAGATTATCATCACGATCTGTGGCGGGACCTAGAGTGGTGACGATTTTGGTTCTGCGGAACATAAGATACTCCGTTAAAGTTAAAAAATCTTGGGGCTATATTACCATGCAATTGCAGATTTTGTAGTAAAGTTACAATCAAATTGATCTAAAGTTATGTATGAAAATTGTGAGGTATCGCCGATATTTGCACGATTAATGGCTAGGTTAACGGGTAACACTAGCCAGATTTAGAAAGGAAAGAGAATTACAGTATCGGATCTTTATTGATGCGAGACTCTTTTAACACTTCCTTCACACGTTTCAAATTATCGCGGAACCGTGGGCCTCGACGTAAGGTAAAGCCCGTAGCCAATACATCTATAGTCACCAATTGGGCTAAACGCGAGGCCATAGGTAAATACATGTCGGTATCTTCTGGTACTTCCATCGTTACAGGCAGCGTACATTCCATCGACAAAGGTGAGTTGCGTGCGGTGATACCAATCACAGCTGCGCCGTTTTCTCTCGCTAAACGCGCTATTTCAATCAATGACTTAGTACGGCCAGTGTGTGAGATTAATACCACGACATCGCCTTCATTACTGTTGATGCAGCTCATGCGTTGCATTAGAACATCGTCAAAACAGATGACAGGCACATTAAAACGGAAGAATTTATTTTGTGCATCATGGGCGACAGAAGCGGAGGCTCCTAGGCCAAAAAAGGAAATTGTCTTAGCTTGAGTGAGAATATCAACCGCTTTATTGATAGCTGAAATATCTAAACTTTGGCGGGCGGTATCGAGTGAAGCCATTGATGATTCGAATATTTTTGTTGTATATGACTCTGTCGAATCATCCTCTTCAACATGGCGGCTCACATAAGGTGTACCGTTTGCAAGACTTTGTGCTAGATGTAACTTAAAATCAGGGAAGCCTTTAGTATCTAAACGGCGGCAGAAACGATTCACAGTAGGTTCACTGACATCTGCCATCTTAGCCAATGTGGCAATGCTAGAGTGTATAGCTGTTTGTGGCGATGCTAAGATCACCTCTGCAACCTTGCGTTCTGATTTACTAAAATGGGTGAGGCTTTTTTGAACCTTTTCTAGGGTATTCATACGCGTATGTCCGCTAAATGGAGAATGTAATTTTATTTTTTTGTTTAGTAGGGCAGATCAAACGTGAAAACCCCACTGATTAGTTTTATGTAGTAATTTTTATTACAATTTTACAATAAGACTTTATTACCTTCAGTAATTTAAGCACAAAAATCATATCAGATTTATAGGCTAAGTGCCTAGTTAGCTAGAATGTTAATATTTATAAAATTTGATGCATTTAACAAATTCTGTTGTTATATTACAACAAAAGTGTGGATTTCTTCATCGACATGAAGGAACACGGCATACAAAGGAGATCGTAACGCAATGGGCAAAACAACATCAGGCGCCAAAGCTTGTGACTTCGTACTCTTTGGTACTAAAGGCGATTTGGCACGACGCAAGTTGTTACCTTCTTTATACCAGCTAGATAAAGCTGAACTTCTCGATAAAGATACGAAAGTGATCGGTGTCGCAAAAGATGAGTTTACTCAAGATGAGTTTATCGAATTAGTCACGCTTGCATTAAACACCTTCGTGAAAGAGCCTTTGTGTGACGAGACTCTGCAACGTTTCCTCTCTCGCTGCCATTATATCGGCACCAATTTTACTGATTCTGCTGGCTACAGTGCGTTTCATGATTTGCTCAAACCAGAAGAGCGCGTCATGGTCAGCTACTTTGCTACGCCGCCATCGATATTTGGTGACATCTGCCGTTGTTTACATGAACAAGATCTTATCCATCCAGATTCTCGCGTAGTGCTCGAAAAGCCCATCGGCTCCGATTTAGACTCTTCTCGCGTCATCAATGATCAAGTTTCCGCTTACTTCAAAGAACGTCAGGTTTACCGTATTGACCATTACTTAGGTAAAGAAACCGTACAGAACTTGATTGCACTGCGTTTTGCTAACTCTTTATTTGCCTCTAAGTGGGACAACCGCACGATTGACCACGTCCAGATCACAGTAGCAGAAGAAGTGGGTATCGAAGGCCGTTGGGGATATTTTGATAAAGCGGGTCAGATGCGCGATATGATCCAAAACCATTTGCTGCAAGTGCTGACACTGGTTGCCATGGATCCGCCCGTTAACTTAGATGCCGACAGTATCCGTGATGAAAAAGTCAAAGTGCTTAAATCACTGCGGCCGATTAATTCTGACAATGTGTATGAAAATACCGTGCGCGGTCAGTACAGTGCTGGCTTTTTAAAGGGCAGCCCGGTACCGGGTTATCTCGAAGAAGAAGGGGCTAACGTTCAGTCGAACACTGAAACCTTTGTGGCAATTCGTGTTGATATCGACAACTGGCGTTGGGCTGGCGTGCCTTTCTATTTGCGTAGCGGTAAACGTATGCCGTTTAAGAGCTCTGAAATTGTGGTGTATTTCAAAAACCCACCACATAACTTGTATCGCTCAAGCTACCGTAATCTGCCACCCAACAAGCTGACTATTCGTCTGCAGCCCCATGAAGGGGTTGAAATCCAAATGATGAACAAAGTGCCAGGTTTGGAGCAGAAACAACGTTTACAAACCACTAAACTCGATTTGAGCTTCTCCGATACCTTCAAAAATGAACGTATCGCCGATGCCTACGAGCGTCTATTACTCGAAGCTATGCTGGGTAATCAAGCGCTGTTCGTGCGCCGCGATGAAGTCGAGCAGGCATGGACTTGGGTGGATGGCATTATCCAATCGTGGGAACAAAGTAACGAAAAACCAAAACCTTATCCTGCGGGTACTTGGGGTCCGGTTGCGTCAGTTGCTTTGATCACCAAAGATGGCCGTTCGTGGGACGAGTAGGAGACTTTGATGATTAAAGAAACCGTATTCAAATCTTTCGATACGCCAAGTGCGTTAGAACAACAGCTTGCGAATAGAATTGCGAGCCAGTTGCAGGAAGCCGTCGATGCCCGCGGAAAAGCGAGCTTAGTGGTTTCCGGTGGTTCAACACCGCTTAATTTATTTCAACTATTGAGTATGAAGTCCATCGATTGGAGTGATGTTTATATCACGCTCGCCGATGAGCGCTGGGTTGACGTCGACGCCGATGCTTCTAATGAACGTTTGGTGCGTGAGCATTTATTACAAAACCGAGCGGCGAATGCCAAATTTCGCGGCTTGAAAAATATGTTCTCGACCGCAGAAGCCGGCGCCGATATGGCTGCTGAATCTTTGTCTAATTTCCCACGTCCTTTTGATGTGGTGGTGTTGGGCATGGGTAACGATGGTCATACTTGTTCGTGGTTCCCCTGTAGCACCGAGCTTGATAATGCGCTCACTACCCAAGCTCTGTGCGTGGCGACTAACCCGACTACAGCGCCCCATGGCAGGATCACGCTTTCTAAGAGCGCGATTTTGAACAGCAGACAAATTTATCTGCACTTGGTCGGCGAACAGAAACTATCCGTATATCGTCAAGCATTAGAAAGTGACGATGTCCATGCTATGCCCATTAGAGCCATATTAGCGCAGCGCAAAACGCCCGTTGATGTGTTCTGGAGCGCTTAAGGAGCGACTATGCATTCAGTAGGAATACACTCAGTAGTTCAAGCTGTTACCGACAGAATTATTGCCCGTAGCAAAGCATCACGTGAAGGTTATTTAGCCGCATTACATGATGCCCGCAATAATGGCGTACACCGTAGCTCATTGAGCTGTGGCAATTTAGCCCATGGTTTTGCCGCCTGTAATCCAGACGACAAAAATGCCTTACGCCAACTGACCAAAGCCAATATCGGAATTGTTACCGCTTTCAACGATATGTTATCAGCACATCAACCCTATGAGCATTATCCTGAATTACTGAAAAAAGCGTGTCAGGAAGTCGGTAGTGTTGCTCAAGTTGCGGCCGGTGTGCCAGCAATGTGCGATGGCGTGACTCAAGGTCAACCCGGTATGGAATTGAGCTTACTGAGTCGTGAAGTGATTGCCATGGCAACGGCTGTGGGCTTGTCTCACAACATGTTTGATGGTGCTTTACTGCTCGGCATTTGCGATAAAATCGTTCCAGGTTTACTTATCGGCGCCTTAAGCTTTGGTCACTTACCTATGTTATTCGTGCCTGCTGGGCCGATGAAATCAGGTATCCCGAACAAAGAAAAAGCCCGTATTCGTCAACAATTTGCCCAAGGTAAAGTGGACCGCGCGCAACTGCTTGAAGCCGAAGCCCAGTCTTACCACAGTGCAGGAACCTGTACCTTCTACGGCACGGCAAACTCGAATCAGTTGATGCTTGAAGTGATGGGTCTACAGTTACCGGGATCATCTTTTGTGAATCCTGATGATCCACTGCGCGAAGCGTTAAATAAGATGGCGGCTAAGCAAGTGTGCCGTTTAACTGAAATGGGTACCCAATATACCCCAATCGGTGAAGTGGTCAGCGAAAAGTCTGTGGTTAACGGCATTGTGGCACTTTTGGCTACTGGCGGTTCTACTAACTTGACGATGCACATTGTCGCCGCAGCTCGTGCTGCCGGTATTATTGTGAACTGGGATGATTTTTCTGAATTATCCGATGCTGTACCATTAGTGGCGCGCGTGTATCCAAACGGTCATGCCGATATTAATCATTTCCACGCTGCCGGTGGCATGGCGTACTTAATCAAAGAATTGCTCGATGCGGGTCTATTGCATGAAGATGTGAATACCGTTGCGGGCTTTGGTTTACGCCGTTATACCCAAGAACCAAAACTGCTCGACGGTGAACTGCGCTGGGTCGATGGTCCAACGACTAGCTTAGATACTGAAGTGTTAACGTCAGTCGCATCACCTTTCCAAGGCAACGGTGGCTTAAAATTACTCAAAGGTAACTTAGGCCGCGCTGTGATCAAAGTGTCAGCAGTACAAGAACAACATCGTGTCGTTGAAGCGCCCGCTGTGGTGATTGACGATCAAAATAAACTCGATGCCTTGTTCCAAGCCGGTGCTTTGGATAGAGATTGTGTTGTGGTGGTTAAAGGTCAAGGCCCGAAAGCTAACGGTATGCCAGAACTGCACAAGTTAACCCCATTATTGGGCACGCTTCAGGATAAAGGCTTTAAAGTCGCGCTGCTGACCGACGGTCGTATGTCTGGCGCGTCGGGTAAAGTCCCTGCGGCCATTCACTTGACGCCAGAAGCCTTAGATGGCGGTTTAATTGCCAAAGTCCAAGATGGCGACTTGATCCGTGTCGATGCGTTAACAGGCGAACTGAGCCTGCTTGTATCTGAAGCTGAACTTGCCACCAGAGCCGCGGGAATCGTCGATTTACATCGCTCACGTTATGGCATGGGCCGCGAGTTATTTAGTGCGCTACGTTCAAATCTAAGTAGTCCAGAAACTGGTGCGCGTTGTACTAATGCCATCGATGAACTTTATTAATACAAAGGAAGAATAACGCAATGCTTGAGAATAACTGGTCACTACAGCCACAAGATATTTTTAAACGCAGCCCTATTGTTCCTGTTATGGTGATTAACAAGATTGAACATGCGGTGCCATTAGCGCGAGCACTGGTTGCAGGCGGCATTAGCGTGTTAGAAGTGACTTTGCGTACGCCTTGTGCACTCGAAGCTATCACTAAAATCGCCAAAGAAGTGCCAGAGGCCTTAGTGGGCGCAGGGACTATCTTAAACGAAGCTCAGCTTGAGCTTGCGATTGCCGCGGGTGCGCAGTTTATTATTACCCCAGGCGCGACGGTTGAACTGCTCAAAGCCGGTATGCATGGTCCAATCCCTTTAATTCCAGGCGTTGCGAGCATTTCAGAAGTGATGACGGGTATGGCGCTTGGTTACACCCACTTTAAATTTTTCCCAGCCGAAGCTTCGGGTGGTGTGGATGCACTGAAAGCCTTTTCGGGTCCGCTAGCGGATATTCGCTTCTGCCCAACAGGTGGCATTACGCCAAGCAGCTATAAAGATTATTTAGCGCTGAAAAACGTCGATTGTATTGGTGGCAGCTGGATTGCGCCAACGGATGCAATGGAACACGGCGATTGGGATCGTATCACTCAACTTTGTAAAGACGCCATCGGCGCTTTATAAGTCGAGCTTGAAATAGCGACAAAAATAAAAAACCACCGCAAGGTGGTTTTTTGTTTCATCTTTTGCATTTAATTTTATGATTATGCTTTTTTAAAGCATTTCTGCAGTAATAGATAAAGTCCATTAGTACAAATATTGGCTTACATTTCCTTGCTTAGCTCAACATTCGAGCCTGCTCTTGGGCTAAATAATTGCTGATACAGTCTTCCTGCAAACTCATCTGTCATCCCCGAAATATAGTCCGCCAACACTCTGTGACTGTTTAAACCCTGTTGCTCACTTTCGCGCCAGCGCTCTTGAGTGTTCAGTGGCAGTAAACGCTCGGGATCGGAGGCGAAGGCTTCGAATAATCCCATCACAATCTGCTGGCCCTTATATTCGAGCATTTGGATCTCAGGTTTACGGATCACGTATTTATAAACCAGTTGCTTGAGCACATTGAGCGCAATGGCAAATTCCGGCTCTAAGGTCGCATTAAAGCGTAATAATGGCTCTTCGAACACGTCATCTTCTGAGATAACAATAGCGGTGACAAAGCCATTAACGAGTGTGCCTATGGCATCTTTACGAAGGTGATGTTCATGGGAAAACAGCTTATTGCCAATATCTGCCAGCTCTTGTTTTATCCACGCATCGCCGCTGTTTGTGAGTGTCGGCGCCACATCTTGATGCCACTGGGACGCTGTGACTATGCCCATCACAATCGCATCTTCAAGATCGTGCACCGCATAGGCGATATCATCTGCCAGTTCCATAATTGAGCAATCGAAGGATTTAAACTGGGTTCGCAGATGCGGATAGTGGTGCAGGGCGGGGTGTGAACCTTGCTGAGTAGATGTAAAACGACGGCTATCTGCCTCAGACAAAGGCTCAAGCACCCATGCGAAGATGTCGTTATCATCGTCGAAAATGCCCTTAACCGGCGGCCATTGTGACGGCTTGAGCTGTCTATGGTTGGTGATGTCATTATATTCACCCGCTACAAACAGCTGCGAGTGCGGCGCGGGGTATTTCAAAATCCCGAGCATGGTACGCCGACATAAGTTCATCCCAAAATCTAAGGTGTAGGGCTCAAGTTTCGATAAAATGCGAAAGGTTTGGCCATTGCCCTCAAAGCCGCCGTGGTCGCGCATCATGTAATTCAACGCCACTTCGCCGCCGTGACCAAAAGGCGGATGACCAATATCGTGGGCCAAGCACAGCGACTCTAATAAGCTCATCGAGCACAGTAGTTGTTTATGCTGTGGATATTTACGTCTGAGCTGGGCGGCGATACCCGTACCAATTTGTGAGACTTCAAGGGAGTGGGTTAATCGGGTTCGATAGAAGTCATTCATGCCAACGCCGAGCACTTGCGTTTTGGCCTGCAGGCGGCGAAAGGCGGCCGAGTGGAGAATACGTGCCCTGTCTCTTTGGTAGGGGCTGCGGTGATCAAAGCGCCTTTGTTTATCTTCACCATGGCGGCGTTCTTGCCAAACACTTGAAGTCATATGCATTCCTAGCGAGAGTGGAAAATCAAAGCATCTTGTTAATTTCGTCTAAATTCAAAGTGAAACTGGGTACAAAGCAGTTCATAAAATACTGTACCGCAGGATCGGGATTCGTCGCCAGCATGTCTTCAAGTCGCTTGCGGGCGGTATTGAATTCACTATTGCCTGCACGGTTTTCTTCAAGGCATTTAAGATAGGCGCACAGAGTATCGGCGGATTTCACTATGGTCTTGTAAACGGGATCGGCGTAATCGCTGATGAACAGACTGCGATAATCTTCTTTAAATTCCTCAGGTACCATATCTAACATGCGCTGCTCGGCAATCGCCTCAATCTTTTTATACTCGGCTTCGATTTCTTTATTGAAGTATTTGACTGGCGTCGGTAAGTCACCTGTGAGGATTTCACTGGCATCGTGGAAAATTGCCAGACTTGTCGCTTGATGTGGGTCGAGCGCGGTGCCAAATTTTTTATTACTGATAATAACTAACGCATGGGCCACCATGGCAACTTGTAGCGAGTGTTCTTGGACGTTTTCGGTGCGGACGTTGTACATCAAAGGCCAGCGTTGGATAAGTTTCATTCGAGCTAAATGGGCAAATAAGTGACTCATAGTTTTCCTTCTAATGAGTAAAGTGGGGCAGTGACCTTCAATTGAAAACAGTTCACATAAAATGGCAGGTGTACCCAAGTGAATGATTAGATTATCACAGCCTTGGATGACAAGTGAGCGGATAGGCACAGGATTTAATGAAAAGGGTTAAAAAATAAAGCGATCCGTAGGATCGCTTTATGAGACTCATGATTGTTCAGTATTAATACCGAGTCTATCTATTGTCGATAGGTCTCAAGAAAAGTGCCAAACTCGGTAAATGCTTTCTTTAGATCTTCTTTGTAGGGTAAAAAAACCACTCGCAAATGATCTGGCTCTGGCCAATTAAAGGCTGTGCCATGCACCAGTAGGATTTTTTTCTCTCTAAGTAAATCCAGCACTAAGCGTTCATCATCCCGTAGATTAAATTTTTTCATATCCAATTTTGGAAAAGCATACAACGCGCCTTTAGGCTTTTTCACGCTGACACCGGGAATTTGGTTTAATAGCTCATAACAAGCATCACGCTGCACGGTTAAGCGGCCATTAGGTAAAATCAGTTCATTAATGCTTTGATAGCCACCGAGCGCCGTTTGAATGGCATGCTGATTGGGTACGTTTGCGCACAGGCGCATTGAGGAAAGCATCTCTAAGCCTTCTATATAGCTCTTCGCTGCCTTAAGATTACCTGACAACATCATCCAACCTACCCGAAAGCCTGCCGCGCGGTAAGCCTTTGATAGGCCATTAAAGGTCACTGTCAAAATATCGTCAGACAGGCCAGCCGCAGGAACATGCTTAGCTTCGTCATATAAAATTTTATCGTAAATTTCATCGGCAAATAAAATCAGGCTGTGTTCACGGCAAAGCTCGACGACTTGCAGCAGTAATTCTTTGCTGTAAACCGCCCCAGTTGGATTATTGGGGTTAATTAATACAATACCGCGGGTACGTGATGAAATTTTGCTTTTTATGTCATTGAGATCGGGAAACCAGTCTGCTTCTTCATCGCAACGGTAATGTACTGCTTTGCCGCCAGCGAGATTGGCCGCAGCCGTCCACAATGGGTAGTCTGGTGAAGGGATTAAAATTTCATCATCGGTGTTAAGCAGACCTTGCATCGCCATCATAATGAGTTCAGAGACGCCATTACCGATATAGATATCTTCAATATCGACCCCAAAAATTCCTTGTGCTTGATAATGTTGCACTATGGCCTTACGGGCAGAGAATAATCCTTTTGACTCACAGTAGCCTTGGGCACTGGGCAAATTAAGTATTACATCACGGACAATTTCTTCAGGCGCTTCGAAACCAAAAGGCGCGGGATTACCAATGTTGAGCTTGAGTATTCTGTGGCCTTCGTCTTCTAAACGTCTGGCTTCCTTGTGCACTGGGCCGCGTATGTCATAGCAAACGCTATCCAGCTTGTTGGATTTAATGATAGGGCGCATTTACACCTCGGAACATGCAAAAAAATTAGCTTAAGTTAGCGCACCATAACGAAATTTCAGTTTAGATGAAAGAGGAGATATGCACAGAATCAGACTTTATTTATAAAAGTCTGTTAGTTAAATATGCTTTAACAGTCAGTTAATGAAATAAGAACAAGTTTTATCCTCTGATTTTATTGTTTATTTAGGTTTAATCAGCTATTGAGTGCGGCGAAATAAATAAGCTGCAGGCATTTAAGGGCTTAACGAAGTCAAATAGTGAATGATCCGATGAACCTAATGTGATTGTTAGCTTGATGCATCACTCTTTATTTTTATAGCTGAGGTGAAACGTTAAATGTAAGAACTTAGATTTTTATCCATCATTTTTTATCCATCATAGTGTGGTGGTGTTGGATATCTATAAAAGTGTATTTTAGCAAATTCTTAATGGTTGATTTTCAACCACACATTTTTGATAAGTTACACTTCTGTAACCTTGTATGCATTAAATACTTCCTAGTGATAAATAGGCATATTTACTGAATGCTTATTAAATTAAATTGAACATAAACACTTAAGTTACGTTTGAGTTAAAACCATTTAAAATCAATTGAGTAACGTGTTTTTCGTCATGAACTATAAATTTATTTTCGACTAAATTAAATTTATAGTTGACTCAGTATTCGATGCGCTTTATTTTCTGCGCGATGTTTTTGGCAAGGCACCTTAGATAGCAAGCAATTAGCGGGTTTTATCTGCAGGGTTAGTCAACATGAAGCAGCTATGTTAGCGTTTTGAATCGTGTTGATTCTGAGCGTTATTCTAAAACCATTTGCCTTTTTGGCGATTTATTTAGAGGACCTAAGTGCATGTCAGAACCGACAGCGTTAAGTCTCATCCCACCTTTGGTGGTATTGGTGTTAGCTATTTGGTTACGCCGTCCCATTTTATCTCTGATCATAGGTGCGGTAACCGGTTTTCTGTTACTCGATCCCAGTCAAGTATTAAACAATTTTGCCAAAGTGTCATTACAGGTCATGACCGATGAAACCATAGGTTGGTTGATTCTGGTGTGTGGCGGTTTTGGTGCGCTCATTGCACTTTTAGTACGAACTGGCGGCGCATTAGCGTTTGGTCGTAATGCACTTAAATTTGCCAAGGGACCTAAATCATCTCTGTTGATGACGTTTATTCTCGGGATTGTGATTTTTATCGATGACTATCTCAATGCGCTCACCGTGGGTGAAACCATGAAGCGTGTGACCGATAAGTTTAAAGTATCCCGTGAAATGCTTGCCTACGTGGTTGATTCTACTGCCGCACCCGTGTGCGTATTAGTACCGTTATCGACTTGGGCGGTATTTTTCGGTGGATTATTGGTAGACAACGGTGTTGCCGCCGAAGGTCAAGGCATTGCAGTTTATATGCAAGCGATTCCTTATATGCTGTACGCTTGGCTAGCAGTGGCGATGGTGTTGCTTGTTGTACTCGGCATAGTGCCTGCCATTGGCCCGATGAAAACTGCGCAGCTGCGCGCCGCACAAGGCGAGCCAGCAGAAGCTCAAGTGGATTTCGACCAAGTACAAACCTCGGATGAATATGCGGTTAAAGCTATCGAAGAGGAATTTAAGCACGCCGATAACCATGGCAAGCTGCATAACTTTTTAGTGCCGATTGGTTTGTTAGTGGCTTTTACCGTGTACTTTGATATCGACGTGTGGAAAGGGCTTCTTGCAACACTGGTCATTACCATCCCTTATTATGCGGTGCAGCGTTTGATGCCGTTATCCGAGATGATGGATCAGATGATTGATGGTTTTAAAAGCATGTTACCGGCCATTAGTACCGTTATTGCGGCGTTTGTGTTTAAGGATGTGTGCGATCAGCTATTACTGCCGCAATACGTAATTGAATCGCTTAGTCCGTTTATGACGCCTAAATTACTGCCAGCGGTAGTATTTTTATCGATGGCTATTCTGGCATTTGCCACTGGTTCTAGCTGGGGTATATTTGCGGTGACCATTCCCATTGTGATGCCATTAGCGCAATCGGTTGGGGCGGATATCCCATTAGTGATTGGGGCTTTATTGTCAGCGTCATCATTTGGTAGCCAAGCATGTTTCTACTCTGATTCAACCGTATTGGCCGCCCAAGGCTCAGGTTGCAATTTAGTGAGTCATGCTGTGACTCAATTACCGTATGCGCTCATCGCTGCTCTACTGGCATTTATCGGCTTTATCGTCATAGCGTAAACTTGGTCATTAACACAGCTTCTAATATAAAAAACCAGCTTCGGCTGGTTTTTTTATTGCTAAATCAATTCTCTAATAACCCAGCTTAAGCTGATTAGATTTCGCGTTCAGATATAAAAATTAGTCTTGTGCCAACATTAAGGAACTGAATCGCTATAAGAAATTTGTCATAGATATTTAAATTTAAAGATTTTTTTATATGGGAATTTAGATTTTATACAGGAATATTGCAGAAATGGTACACCCGAGTGGACTCGAACCACCGACCCCTACCATGTCAAGGTAGTGCTCTAACCAACTGAGCTACGGGTGTATTGTATTATTCTCACGTTTTAGACTCTGTGAAGAGAGTGGTACACCCGAGTGGACTCGAACCACCGACCCCTACCATGTCAAGGTAGTGCTCTAACCAACTGAGCTACGGGTGTATCGTTACATTTCATCTTTATTCCAAAGCATTGCGCGTTGGAACGAGCGCTATATTAGGGGGATAGGACTGGGCTGGCAAGCAAAAAAAGTAAATTTATCGTCAAATGGTGAATTGCTGTGCAACTTGTCCAGTCTTTCTACAAATTTACTGATAAAACCGTAGTTTATCTTTCTGGCCTTAGCGGTTTAGCTATGTTGCGTCGTCTATTTTATTCATCAAATAGGCGACAAAGCTAAAATCTTGTCGCCTATTAAATCAATATCTTCATCAATGGTGCGTTGTATCACCTTCGATAAGGCTTAAATGCACGCTATGTTTTTGAATATAACGTAAGCGAATAAAAAATAAGAGGGCAGCCGAGGTTAAGCCTGCAATAAGTCCCGTCCAGAATCCGTGAGCGCCCATAGCGGGTACGATATGATTTGTATATGCCAAGGTATAACCGAGTGTCATACCAATAGCCCAATAAGAGAACAGGGTGATATAAAAGGCACTGCGCGTATCCTTATAACCACGAAGGGCACCGGCTGCGACAACTTGTACAGAGTCCGATAATTGATACAGTGCTGCCATAAGCATTAAGCTGCCAGCTAAAGCGACAACTTCGGCATCGCCATTATAAAGTTCGGCAATTTGAAACCTGAATATCACCGTTAAAATAGCCGTTGTCAGCGCGAGTAACAGAGCAAGTATCAAGCCTACTTTTGCCACTACTGCTGAAATATCAGCGCGATCTTGGCCTAAGTAATAACCAATTCGAATCGATACTGCGATGCCAATGGATAACGGCACCATAAATACGATTGAAGAAAAATTCAGTGCTATTTGGTGACTTGCGACGACTGTTGCGCCTAATGGCGCAAGAAATAGTGCAATGATGGCAAATAAACTTACTTCAAAAAATAGCGCCATAGCGATTGGCATGCCGAGTTTAGTCATTTTTTTCATCGTTTTGAAATCAGGACGATGAAATTTACTGAAAGGAGCTAAAGCGGCAAACTTCTTATGTAACTGCATATAAATGATCATGGTAATCAGCATCGCCCAAAAAACTAAGGCGGTGGCAATGCCACAACCCGCACCGCCCATAGCAGGTACGCCAAAGTGGCCATAAATAAAAATATAGTTAGCGGGAATGTTTACGGCTAAGCCGACAAAACCTATTACCATGGTGGGTAAGGTATAAGAAATCCCTTCACTACAGCCACGCAGCACTTGATAGAGCACAAAAGCGGGGGCGCCCCATAAAATACCGTCGAGATATCCTATGGTTAAACGGTATAATTCAGGTTCTAAGTCCATGTGTCCAAGCACAAAGGGCGCAGATGCGAGAAAAATCATCACACCAATACCGCCGATGATGGCAAGATAAGCACCTTGAAAGGCCAGCGGTTGAATCGCTTTTTGATTATTCGCCCCATTATAGTGGGCAAATAAAGGTGTAAAAGCCATCAGCAAACCTTGGACAAACAAAATAGCGGGCAACCACAGGCTAGTGCCGACTGCCACTGCGGCCATATCCACTGCACTTACACGGCCCGCCATCACGGTATCAATAAAGCCCATCATAGTCTGAGTGACTTGAGCTATTAGCACTGGGAGTGCCAGTTGGATTAAACGTTTGGCTTGATAGCCTGAATGATTCATAAATACAGCCTTTAACGATTAAGCGAGCAAAAAAATGTTTACAGGTATAGTACAAGCCACCTGCGAGGTGGTTGCAATACATAAGAAAGATGGCCTAAATACCCTTGAGGTAGCGTTCGAACCTGATTTGCATGAGGGACTTGCGATTGGTGCAAGTGTGGCAAATAACGGGGTATGTCTTACTGTGACTCAGGTCGTTGATGATAGGGTATTTTTCGACGTAGTGGAAGAGACCTTGCGACTGACGAATCTGGCTAATGTATCTATAGGTCAAAGCGTTAATGTTGAGCGTTCGTTAACTTTCGGTAGTGAGATTGGTGGTCACATTCTCTCTGGCCATATTCATACCAAGGCTAATGTCGTCGATATTAGCCATACAGAACAGCATTATGATCTGACACTGGGCATTGAGCCTAAATGGATGGATTACATTTTCTATAAAGGTTTTGTTGGCGTTAACGGCTGCAGCTTAACGGTAGGCGAGGTGAGTGACTCCGGCTTTAAGTTGCACTTAATTCCTGAAACCCTAAAGCTGACCAATTTAAGTCAGTATAAAGTGGGTGATGAACTCAATATTGAGATCGACAGCCAAACGCAAGTTATCGTCGACACAGTCGAGCGTGTGCTGGCTAGGCGTTTTAACGAACAAGCCCGTTAGTTTCGTGACATCGCAGCCTTTAGTGCAATTTCATTTAATAAATTTGCTCGTCGTCTGAGTCGATATACAGCTCAACGGTACGTCTCAATTCGTCGATATGTAAGCGTAAGTGAATGGGATTACAACAAATTCGGCAATCATCGTAATAATCTTGATCTCCGCAGCTGGCATCGATACTGATATCTTGATGGTGCCCGCAGTGGGGACAAGCTATCACTTTGTTCATGACTTTCAGAGGGTGTAACAGATTCTGTGTAACTGCAATTTAGTTAATATGCTTCACAATTCTGTCTTCGAACTCAATAATAAATCGGCTCATCGCAGTACGCCAGTTTCGAATGGGCATGGTCCATTTTTTACT